>CAYTAG010000135.1:0-9685 GCA_964435625.1 uncultured Halobacteriales archaeon
CGGACCCGGTGAACAGGACGGTGTCGACGCGGTCGTCCTCGACGATGGCGTTGCCCGCGTCGCCGAAGCCCTGGACCATGTTGAACACGCCGTCCGGGACGCCGGCGTCGATCATCATCTCCGCGATGATCTGGCCGCACCACGGGGTCTGCTCGGCCGGTTTCCAGACGACGGTGTTGCCCTCGACCAGGCTGATCGCCATGTGCCAGAACGGGATGGCGACCGGGAAGTTCCAGGGCGTGATGCAGCCCACGACCCCGCGGGGCTGTCGTCGCATGTAGGCGTCCTTGCTGGCGATTTCGGAGGGGACGACGTCGCCGTGGGGGTGGCGGGCGTTGCCCGCGGCCCACTCGACCATGTGGTAGGCCTCGACGACGTCCGCGCGGCCCTCGCTGATCTCCTTGCCGCACTCCTTGGTGACGACCTCGCCCAGTTCGTCGGTGCGCTCGCGCAGTTCGTGGTAGACGTCCCACAGCACTTCCGCGCGGTCGACGTAGGACATGGACCGCCACTCGTCCTGGGCCGCCTCGGCCTCGGCGACGGCTCGCTCGACGTCGGACTCGGTGGCCCGGTGGAAGCGGGCCAGGGTTTCGCCGGTCGCCGGGTTGACGCTCTCGAACGTCTCGTCACCGCTGCCGTCGACCCATTCCCCGCCGATGTAGTGGCCGTGTACCTGCTCGGCCGTTTGTTCGCTCATAGTCACGACGAGGTTCGGGGGGAGCAATGAAAAAGACTGCTACTCGGGCGCTCCGGCCGGTTCGACGGCCGGACGGCGACCCGGTCGCCGTCCGGCCCCTCACGTCGCCCGGGCGGCGACCCGCTCGATCTCGCCGGTCAGCGCCGTCGTGTCGACGTCGTGGTCGGGCCGCAACGAGACCACGTGCAGGAAGTCACAGGCGCCGACCAACTCCTCGCCGGTGTAGTGCTCGCCGGCCGCGGCGACAGCCGCCCGGGTGCCGATCCGCGGCGCCAGCACCGACAGGGCCGACGCCAGGTCGTACGAGCGGGCGGCCGTCTGTCGGCCCTCGCGGACGTTCGTCGCGTCGATGAAGTACAGGTCGCCTTCCTGCAGGAGGACGTTCTCGGCCCGGAGGTCGCCGTGGGCCAGCCCCGCGTCGTGGACCGTCCGGAGGGCGTCGAACAGTTCGTCGGCCTTGCCGGCTACCTCGTCTTCGGTGAGTTCGTCCAGCGACCGGAACTCCGGGAGGTACTCGAGTACGACCACGGCCAGGCCGTCCACCTCGAACGCATCGACCGGTTCGGGGGCGTTCACGCCCTGTTCGCGCATCTTCCGGGTCGCCTCGAACTCGTGTTCGGCCATCGCCAGCGGCGTGTCGAAGGTCTCGAAGAACCACTCGGTGCCGGCGCTGACCGCGCCGAGGTTCCGGGCGCCGGTGAACACCGCGTGGACCCAGGAGTTCTGCACGGAGACGACCTTCACGAACCACTCGTCGTCGACGACCAGCGGCGTCGACAGCCAGTTGTCCGCCTCCAGGAACTCCACTCGCAGTTCGTCGCGGTCGTACCGGTCGGCGAGCTCGCGGGCGACCTCCTCCAGCCGCGGCCAGTCCACGGTACCCCGGATCAGCCGACGGATGCCCATTCGGTCGGTGTTCGGGTCCCCTGGCTTATAGACGTGCGGGCCGAGACACACCGGTACTGTCGATAGCTCTGCCGCAGACTTCTTGCGGGTGCTCTCCGAGCAAACCTGCTGCCGTCAGTAGTCGCCGTACGTTACCTCCACCTCGCCGTCCCGAATGAACGCGATCAGTTCGTCGAATCCGTGGAGGTCGACCGTCTCCTCATCGTCGGTTCCGAGGGTAGCGTGCATTACGAGATCAGTCCTGGGGAGGACCTGTCCGGGGTCTTCGGATTCCCCAGGACCTATCTCGAACGCTCCCTCGTAGACGGTTTCACCGGTATCGGCGTCGTCGAACTGCAGCGATACGTGGTGTGTCCGCTCGTCCGCGTTTCGAATCTTTAGACGACGCGGTTCGTCGGAGGAATCGTCACTGATCAGACATCCGGGGAAAGCAGGAAGAACCGAAACTAACGCGAGGAGAGCGCGCCTGGATCGGGCAGGCATGACTGATTCGTTTACCGAAAACCGGATAAGTTTTGTGAGCGATCGGCCGATTCAGCCGTGCTTTCGTCGCGGGGGTTCGGTGACTTTATGCGCCGACTGGAACACAATTGAGGTATGGACTTCGAGTTGCCGGCCGAACACCGGATGATGCGCGAGGAGGTCCGGCGCTTCTGCGATGAGGAGATCGAGCCGATCGCCCAGGAGATCGAGGACGAGCACCGCTTCCCGGCGGAGATCTTCGAGCAACTGGGCGAACTCGACGTCATGGGCGTGCCCGTGGCCGAGGAGTACGGCGGCCTCGGCGGCGACCAGTTGATGTACGCGCTGGTGACCGAAGAGATCGGCCGCGTCTCGGGGTCGGTCGGCCTCTCCTATGCCGCCCACGTCTCGCTGGCGTCGAAACCCATCGAACTGTTCGGTACCGACGAGCAGAAAGAGCAGTGGCTCCGCCCGCTCGCGGAGGGCGAGTACGTCGGCGGCTGGGCGCTGACCGAGCCCGGCAGCGGGAGCGACGCCAGCGACATGGACACCACCGCGGAGAAGGACGGCGACGAGTGGGTCCTGAACGGCACCAAACAGTTCATCACGAACGCCAGCGAGGCCGGCTCCGTCCTCGTCAAGGCCGTCACCGAACCCGAGGCGGGCTACGACGGCATCTCCACGTTCATCGTCGACCCGCGCAACGACGACGGCTTCGAGGTCACCACCGTCTGGGACAAGATGGGCCTGAACGCCTCGCCGACCTGCGAGATTCAGCTAGACGACGTCAGGATCCCCGAGGATCGCCTGCTCGGCGGGGAAGGCGAGGGCTGGAAACAGACCATGAAGACCCTCCAGGGCGGGCGCATCTCCATCGCTGCGCTCTCTGTAGGACTGGCCCAGGGCGCCTACGAGCACGCCAAAGAGTACGCCGTCGAGCGCGAGCAGTTCGGCAAGCCCATCTCGAAGTTCGACGCCATCCGCAACAAGATCGTCGGGATGCGCCGGAAGACCGAGCGCGCCCGTCTGCTCACCCACAGGGCCGCCTGGCAGTACGACCAGGGCGAAGAGGTCGTCGAGGAGTCCGCGCTGGCGAAGTGGGACGCTAGCGAGGCCGCCCGCGAGGTCGCGGAGGACGCCGTCCAGGTGCTCGGCGGCTACGGCTACACCGAGGACTTCGCCCCCCAGCGGTTCTACCGCGACGCCAAACTCATGGAGATCGGCGAGGGGACCAGCGAGATCCAGCAGATGATCGTCGGCCGGGAACTCGGGCTGTAACCGACTCCAGTCAGCGGGTCGTCAGTCGTCGGTTCCGGTGGCCTCGACCGCCGACCCGTCCGACTCGAACTCCTCGATTGGCTTCGGGAACTCCCGGAGGTCGTAGTGGATCGAGATGCCAGCTTTGGCGCCGTGGCCCATGGCGACCGGAATCTGGCTGTGGTCGGGCGTGAGGTCGCCGACGGCGTACAGGCCGTCGACGGAGGTCCGGCAGTGGTCGTCGACGACGACGGCGCCGTCGTCGGTCAACTCCGCGCCCACGGCCTCGGCGAGGTCGTTGTTATACTCCGCGCCGTACATGGCGAAACCGCCGCGGTACTCCCGGACGGTCCCGTCCTCGAACTCCAGGCTCTCCAGCCAGCCGTCCTCGTCGTTGTCGACGCCGACGACCTCCTCCGGGACGACCTCGATGGGGTGGACGCGCAGTTGCTGCTCGGTGTCGCCGCTCCAGGTCGGTTCGTCGCCGTTCAACAGCAGGTCCACCTCGTCGGTGAAGTTCAGCATGATCATCGCCACGACGGCGGCGCTGTCGCCGTGGCCCATGACGTACACCGATTCGTCTTCGAACATCGCGGCGTCGCAGTGCAAACAGTAGTGCAGCCCCCTCGCCGTCCGGGGGAGCGGCGGGTCCGGACGGACGTCGTTGAACCCGGTCGCGAGCACGACCCGCTCTGCGTGATAGGCGTCGTCGCTAGCCGTCAGGGCGAACCCGTCGTCGGCCCGTTCGAGGTCGGTCACGTACCCGCGGACGAGGTCGGCCCCAGCGGCTTCGACCTGTTCGCGAGCGGTCGAGAGGAACTCCTTGCCCGAGACCGTCTCGGGGACGCCGACGACGTTGTGGGTGTCCTCCATCATCGCGGCGCGGCCGCCGCCGCGGTCGATCAGGACGGTGTCGTGGCCCAGCCGAGACGTGTAGAGCGCGCCACTGAGGCCGCCGGGGCCGCCACCGACGACGGCCACCTCGTACTCGTCGGCCGGCCCGTCGCGTTCGGTTTTGTGGAGTCCGGTCATGAAGTTGGGATTTGTAGCCCCTTGGTGGGTAAAAGCTTGCCCCAACCGGGCCGTAATCGGGTGAGCGAGGGGTAACCGGCCGACGACCACGGGGCAATCGTCGTCGTCGCCGCACGAACCTCCCGGTCGCCCGGCCCGATTGCTCGGATTCTGGTACCGATCAATTTTTCAAAGACCCCATAGATGCAACCACCATGACTGTTCTGCTGGTCGGTGCCGAATTCAAGGAGATCGAGTTGCTGCGCGACGCGATTGCGGATCGAGGTGCCGACGTTCACTTCGCCTCGGTGACTGACTGGCCGGGCGAGACGCCCCTGACCTACGTCCCCGGCGAGGACGTCGTCCTCGGCTCGTCGGTCGCGTTCGACGATCTCCAGGGAGCCTACGTTCACGTTCACGCCCTGTTTCACCCCCACAACGCCGTGAGCCGGGACGAGTTCGACACGACGGCCCCGACGTCTGCGCTCAACGGACTGCGGGAACACCGCAGCGTCTTCGAGAGCCTCTGCAGGGAGCTTGAATCGAGGGGGATCGACGTACTGCCGAAGGTCCGTAACCACTACCTCCAGGAACACAAGCCCTGGCAGCTCTCGCGGTTCGAAGCCGAAGGACTCCCCGTTCCGGAAACGATCATCACGAACGACCCCCAGGAGGTCGAGGCGTTCTACGAGTCCCACGAACGCGCCGTCTACAAACCCGTCGCAAAAGGCGCACCCCCCTCGGAACTGACCGAGGAGGGCGTGAGCGACGAGCGACTCGACGCGCTGGCGGCCGCCCCCGTCCAGTTCCAGAAGTTCGTCGAGGGCGAGGACCTCCGCGTGTACGTCCTCGACGGCGAGGTCGTCGGTGCGATCCGGTACCGGAGCGACCAGTTCTCGTTCAAGCTCGACCAGGTCGACGGGAACCAGGTCGACGCCGTTCCGGCGACGCTTTCGGAGGCCGTCCGCCGAACGTCGATCCGGGCCGCCGACGTTACGGACCTGACGTTCGGGGCGGTCGACGTTCGTCGTCGCTCCGACGGCGGTCACGCGATACTGGAGGTGAACGAAGCCCCGTCGTTCGCCGCCGCCGACCTCGAAGCTGACCAGGACGTGACGGGTGCAGTCGCGGATTACCTGACAGGTTCATCGGACGCATGAACACGGAGATCGAACGTCGGGACCCGGAACTGGGCTACACGTGGGGACGCGCCGACGGCGACTACTTCCTTCGCAATCCCGACGGTGACCTCCGGGGCGTGTCCGTAAACGCGATGAAACTCTTAGAGGACATGGCCGACGGCGACGTGACCAGAGCCGACCTCGACGGCGGGGCGCTGAAGCTGTTCGAGAGCCTGGAGTCGGACGGATTCGTGGGACCGGACCGACCCGTCGTCCGCGTCGAAACGCCCGACGACGTCCGGTTCTGGCCGCGCTTGTTCCTGTTCGTGGCACTTCTCGGAGCGATCACGTACGTCCACGCTTCCCGGGTCCCGTCGCTGGAGGAGGTTCGCGCGGCGTTGACGCCGCTCGGAATCTCGGCCCTGATGGCGCTGACTGTCGTCGGCATCGCCGTCCACGAGACCGGCCACTACCTGGAGAGTCGACGGTACTTCCAGCCTTCCGTCCGCATCGGGACGATAAACGGCGTCATCCCGGCCGTCATCACGAACACCGACGGGGCCTGGATGCTTCCCCGGAATCGCAGGCGGTGGATCAGTCTGGCCGGCCCGTTCGCGGAACTGCTCTGGCTCGTCGGGATCGTCGTCGTGTACTACGCGCTGTTCCCGTCGAGCACGGTATTGAACCTCCTCGTCCTCGGCACCATCAGTAGCATCGTGCTCAGTCTGAACCCCCTGGTCCACGGCGACGGGTACTGGCTCCTGGTCGATACGTTCGGCGTGATGAACCTCAAGAGTCGCGGGATCGAGGACCTTTCGGACCGACGCCTCTCGTTCGCGGCGACGTACGCCGTCGCTTCGTACTCGTTCGGCGTCGTCGCGATGGTCCTCTCGGCGTCCGGTGCGGTGTATGTGTTCGGTCCCGTGGGACTGGTCCCGTTCGCCCTCCTACTCGGGATCGCACTCACGAACGAACCTGGGGTTCGTCGGACTATCAGGTCGACGATAGGTCGAGACTCGTAACCCTGGCGCGCCAGAAAAATCGAACCCGTAACCTCGCCCGTCAGACGAAGATGTCGCCGTACGGACCGGTCTTGTACGTCGCGTTGGTTCGCTCCTCGAACTCCGTCTCGTCGGTCTCGTCCAGTGCCTCGATGTAATGTTCTGACATACTACACTCGAAGTACCGGCACTATACATTAAAAAGTATGGGTGTCGGATATTATACGTGTGATAAGTAGAAATATTATCGCGCTGGACGGACCCGGGGGTATGCCGTCCAGTCGCACGGGGTAGCAATTGTCGCGTCCATCGTCGTTCCGATAGACGTCAGCAGGGCGTCGGCCCGACACCGAGTCGCGTCGGATCGGGCGTCCAACTCACCGGGAAACTTCGCCAGTCGAGGGATCTGCCCTTCGACGGTCTCAGGGCCAGTTACCGCCCTGCTCGTAGGCGTCGACGACGCGCTCGATGGCGACGGCGTAGGCGGCGGTGCGGAAGTTCGGCAGGTCGTGTTCCTCGTAGGCGGTCGTGAGGTCGTCGAAGGCGTCGACGACGAGTTCCTCCAGGCGGTCGTTGACGGTCCCCTCGTTCCAGTAGTAGCGCTGGCGGTTCTGGACCCACTCGAAGTACGAGACGGTGACGCCGCCGGAGTTCGTGAGGATGTCCGGGAAGACGTGGACGCCGCGCTCGGTGAGCACGTCGTCGGCCTCGGGGGTCAGGGGGCCGTTGGCGGCCGAGACGATGACGTCGGCCCGCACGTCCCGGGCGAGGTCGCCGTCGATGGCGTTCTCCAGGGCCGCGGGAATCAGCAGGTCCACGTCGAGGGTCAGCAGTTCGTCGTTGGTGATCTCCCGGCCGGCGTTGTGGTAGTCGACGACGCTACCCGTCTCCCGTTTGTGTTCCTTGACGGCGACGGGATCGAAGCCGTCCTCCCGGTAGATGGCGCCGGAGGAGTCGCTAACGGCCACGACGTCGGCACCGAGTTCGTCGACGAGTTTCGCGGCGATCCAGCCGGCGTTACCGTACCCCTGGATGGCGACGCTGGCGCCCTCGATGTCACGGCCGAGGTAGTCGAACGCCTCGCGGGCGGTGAGCATCGTCGAGCGGCCGGTCGCCTCGACGCGACCCGCCGATCCGCCGCTGTCGGGCGCCTTGCCCGTGATGACTCCCGGCGCGGTGGTGTTCTCCAGGACCTCGTAGGTGTCCTTGATCCAGTTCATCTCCCGCTGGCCGGTGTTGACGTCCGGCGCGGGGATGTCCTTGTCCTCGCCGATCAGCGGCCGGAGTTCCCTGGCGAACGAGCGGGTGATGCGCTCAAGTTCGCTCTCGGAGTAGTCGCCGGGGTCGATGGCGATGCCGCCCTTGCCGCCGCCGAAGGGGATGCCGACGGTGGCGCACTTGAAGACCATCCACCCCGAGAGAGCCTTGACCTCGTCGCGGTCGACCCCCGGGTGGTAGCGGATGCCGCCCTTGTAGGGGCCGCGGTCGCCGTTGAACTGCGACCGGTACGCCTTGATGACCTCGACGGACCCGTCGTCCATCTCCACCGAGAGGTTCGTCTCCAGCACCCGCTCGGGGTGTTTCAGGCGCTCGATGACGTCGGGACCTACGTCCAGATAGGCCGCCGCGTCGTCGATCTGCTCCTGTAAAGTCTCGAAGGGATTGGCTTCCTCGGCCATCGTATCATTCAAATCGGCTAGCCCGAGGTTAAGCGTGGCGGAATACGTATCACTTGAATAATTAATGTCGATTTAAGGTGATTATATCTCGGGGGCGTCGCGGGTGACTGGCCGCCCGCGCGGTCGCTCACTCGTCGAGGGCATCGGCCGCCCGGGCGCGCTCGACGATCCGTTCGGCCTGCGCGACCAGCGGTGCGTCGATCATCTCGCCGTCGACCTCGAAGACGCCCCGGTCGGCTTCCTCGGCCTCGCGTTTCGCCTCCAAGACGTTCCGGGCCCACTCTATCCGGTCGGCGTCGGGCGTGAACGCCGAGTTGATGGGGTCGACCTGCGTGGGATGGATGGCGAGTTTGCCGTCGTATCCCAACTGGACCGCGAAGGCGGCCTCCTGGCGGAGCCCCCGCTCGTCGCCGAAGTCGGTGTAGACGGTGTCGATGGCGTCGACGCCGGCGGCGCTGGCCGCCAGCACGACGTGCTGGCGGGCGGACAGCACCTCGGTCCCCTGGTCGGTGCGGGTCGCGCCGACGTCCGCGGTGAGGTCCTCGGCCCCGAACACGAGGGCGTCGGTCGGCCCCGCGGCGGCGATCTCCTCGGCGTGCAGGACGCCCCGGGCGGACTCCACGAGCGCGAGGATCGGAACCCGGTAGTCGTATTCGCCGAGCAGGCGATCCAGCGTCTCGACGTCGTCGGCCGACCCGACCTTCGGGAGCATGACCGCGTCGAGATCGCCCTCCCCGAGGCCGTCGAGCACCGCGTCGAGGTCGTCGTCGGCAGCGATGCCCGTCGGGTTCACCCGGACGACGACCTCCGCGTCCGGGTCGAACTCGGGGTCGGCGAGTACCTCGTTTACGGCCCCCCGGGCCTCGGGTTTGCGGTCCGGCGCGACGGCGTCTTCGAGGTCGAACACGATCACGTCAGCGCCCGCGCGGGGAGCCTTCCGGAGCATGTCCGGCTGGTCGCCCGGCGTGAACAGCAGGCTTCGCCTGACCATACCGGGGCCACGCCGACCGGCGGCTTGAAACTGGCGAGACCGATGCCGACCCCCGTTCGAGACATCTAGGCTAATAAAAATAGGAAATTGGATAAATATTTTAATAAAAGAAGTCGTTATTGACGGTCTGGATGCAACGAAGAAATCTGCTCAAACGGATCGGTACCGCAAGCACGGTCACACTCGGCGCAGCGGCAACCGCGGCCGCGTCACAGCCGGGACCCGACGGGATCGCCGACGCCGAGTGGATGGTTTCGCTCGACGAGGATGGCAACCGGGTCGTCCTCGACATTTCGGACGTCGAAGACCCCTCCGAACGCGACGACACCGCGTCTACCGTGAACGATTGTACGGATTGCGATCCGTACTGCTGCTCTCAGTGTCCGAACGATTGTTACGATAGGTGTGGCGGCTGCATCTGCGCCGATCCCGGCTGTTGAGGCCGAAGATAAGCCGTCCCCCGACCGTGCTGTCGGTTCACCGACGGTCATGCCGGGCCGTTTCGGAACCGCGACGGCGCGAACGGTTCGAGGTCGACGTCCGGCGTTTCGCGCCGCACC
>CAYTAG010000136.1:0-9555 GCA_964435625.1 uncultured Halobacteriales archaeon
CCTGCGGTGCTTACGTCGTCCGGGCGGGGTCGAGCGCCCGGCCCCTTTCAGTCCCACCCCGCCGGATGTGCCGGTTACCACTGCCGCGGCGGACGTGCCGGCCACCTTCGCTAATCTGAACACTGCCGCGGTGAAGTGTGGTCCTCTCCGGGTAGTGGTTCGCCCCTCACTCCCGACCGCGGCGGCGCGCGTACCGCCACGCGCCCAGCGAGAGGCCGGCCAGCGCGGCGAGGGGCCCGAAGCCGGGGCCGGATTCGTCCGAGGTCGCGGTCTGGGTCGCACTGTCGGTCGGCGTCGCCGTCGGTTCCGGGGTCGACTCGGGCGTGGGTTCCGGCGTCGGGGTCGGTTCCGGCGTCGGCGTAGGGGTCGACTCCAGCGGCGGCATCGACGCCTGGGTCCCGGACTCGTCGGGGAACGTCATCACCGAGGCGTCGGCGTCGGTGGGGATCGCGGCGTTCGACGCGACGAAGAACTCCCCGGGTCGGCCGGCCTGCGCGGTCCAGAAACTCGTCTCCCCGGGGTTCCGCCAGTGGGCCAGCAGTTCCGGGTTCGACGGGTCGCTCACGTCGTGGATCTTGACGCCGTCCTGGTACCACGAGGAGTACAGGCGGTCGCCGTGGATCTCGAAGTTGTGCGAGGTCGTCCAGGTGCCCGACCCCTGTCTGGCATCCCCGACGTCGGTCGGTTCGATGGTCGCACGCTTCCGCGGCGAGGCCGGGTCGCTCAGGTCCCACAGGTCGATTCCACCCGGCCCGCCCTCCTCGGTCGACCGGTCGACCTCCCAGGCCTCCGCGCCGACGGCGTAGAGGTCGCCGTCGTCGTCGACCGCCGCATAGTGTGCGTTGCCCGGCGGTTCGGTCGCTTCCCGGGACGCCTCCTCCAGGCTCAGGTCGGCCAGATCCGCCCGCGAGTGGGCGCCGAAGTGGGTCACGTACCCGGGGTTCGCCGGGTCCGAAACGTCCAGGACCCAGGAGCCGGCGTCCCAGTACGCGAGGTAGGCGAACCCGGCCTGGACGAAGACGTCGTGGAGGGTGTACAGCCCGGCGTCGACGTCCTGCCACGCCTCGTCGTAGTCGAGCAGCGACCACCGCGCGACGTGTTCGGGGTCGTCGCCGGAGACGTCCCAGATCATCAGCGGGTTGCCCCGGAGGCCGTTGCCGGTCAGGTAGACGTGACCGCCGTCGACGAAGGCGTTGTGGATCGAGTGCTGGGTCCCCTGGAAGTCGACCTGCCGTGGATCGGCCGGGTCGCTGACGTCGTACACCACGAACCCGTAAACCACGTTCCGGATCCGGTTCGCCGGCCCCGCTACGACGAGCGTGTCGCCGTCGACCTCGACGTCGAAGATCTGCCGTAGCGGACCGCCGTCGACCCCTTCCAGCAGGCTCCGGCGGTCGGCCAGCACCTGGGGGTCCGCGGGGTCGGTGACGTCGACGGTGGCGAACCCGGTCGTCGTCGCCACGTACGCGACCTCCCGGTCGTCGCCGAGGACGAGTTCCTTCGCGCCCTCCAGTTCGACCTCCCCGATGGGTCCGTACTCGTCGGTCCCGGTCACCACCGCAGCCGTCCCCCCTACCGCCGCCAGCGTGGCGCCGGTGTGCAGAAACGTCCGGCGTCGCATGCCCGATTTTTCGAGGGTCGACACATAAATCCTGTCAACCGTCGACCCGTCGGGTGGCCCGCCGCAGGGCCACGACCGCGATCACGGCCAGGACGACGGCGCCGGCCAGCGAGGCGTAGGTCCCCGGTCCGGGAGTCCCGACCGCGAACCGCGCGACCACGTTCGGGGGGTTCTCGGGGAGCAACAACGTTGCACCGAACAGCACGAGCAGCCCCGAGGAGTACAGGAACTGGGCGAGCCGGCGGTCCCGCAGGGCGACGGCGACGCCCAGTCCCACGGCCGACACCGCGGTCGCCAGCGCGGTCACGAACGCGAGCAACTCGGGGACGTGTGCGACCGTCGTCCCGTTGAACCGCAACAGTCCGATCCACAGCGCAGCCTGGACCGGGACGGGCGCGGCCGCCGCCAGCAACTTCCCGTCGACGATGGCAGACAGCGGGACCGGCGACGCCCGCAGTAGTTCGAGGGTCCCGCGCTCGACCTCCTCGGCGAGCGAGTCGACCGCGACCGACCCGCCGACGAACACCGGCATGAACATCAACAGCGGCAGCAACACCGTGTACGTGAACCCGAAGTACGGGGTCGACTGGACCGGGTCCGGCAGCGCCACCGGCGTCCGTTCCAGGTGGACCGCCCGGTCCTGTCGCAGCGTCGTCTCGTACTCCCGGAGCAGCCCCTGCAACTCGACGACGACCATCGTCGTCCGGAAGGACCCTTCCGGCGCCGTGACGTTCACCTGGATCCGGTCGTCGTCCAGCCGTTCGGTGAGGACGACGGCGTCGACCTCGCCGCTCTCGAAGGCGGCAATCGCGTCCTCGTCGGTTTCGAAGGGTCGGGGCCTGGCGCCGTCCCTGCCGGCTGCGACGTCAACCAGCCGGTCGGCGTCGTCGCCCGCGATGGCGACCTCGACCTCCGAGCCGCCGACCGACCCGGGGTCGTACATCGACACCAGGCCGACGACGAGAAACGACGCGAACGCGGCGACGAACAGCTGGATGAGCAGCGCCAGCACGATGGTCTTCTCCTTGCGGAGCGACGCCAGTTCCCGCCGCGCGACGACGAGTATGGGACTACGCCACAAGCTGGACCACCACCAGGTTGTAGGTCGCGTGCAGGACGACCGCCGCCACGACGGTCGCCAGGTACCGCCAGGCGCCGCGGCTCGCGCCGAGCGCGCTGACGCCCGCGGTGACGACGTGCAGTGCCAGCGGTGCGAACAGCAGCAGGACCGCCAGCCCCGCGTCCTCCGGGCCGGCGACGGTCGTGAACGCCGCCCGGCCCAGGGGAAGTTCCGGCAGTTGCACCAGCCTGGCGATGGCGGTCAGCTTCTCGCCCAGGAAGAAGCCGAGGCCGCTGGCTGCGCCGACCGCCAGCGCCGCGCCGGCGGTCCGGTCGAACCGCTCGTGGACGTACCCGGCGTAGACGTGGACGCTCTTTGCGAGTTCCTCGACGGCCGCGATGGCGACCAGCAACAGCGGCAGGGTCACCTCCAGCGGGAGCGCGAACAGCAGCGCGATCAACAGCAGTTCCACGACGAGGACGAACGGGATCAGGGCGGCGGTCATCGCGGCGACGCCCACCGCCGAACGGATCCGGCTTGCGAAGGCGTCCAGCGCCTTCAGGTGGACCGGCCGCTGGGTGAACATGTCCTCCTCGCGGTAGACGCCGACCCCCAGCAGGAAGAGCACGCCGGCCGAGAGGAAAAGCGGCAGGGTGGCGAACAGGTACGCGCCCGCGGTGGTGGTCTCGCCGAGCAGGTCCCGGACGACGACAGACAGCGGCGAGATGAGCGCGATGGGCGTCACCTCGGTGAACACCGCGGGCACGAACAGGTAGGCGGTCAGGCCGACGCTGATGGTCACCGTGAGGAAGGTCAACTCCTTGTAGGACCGCGCGAACATCGCCGCGACGAACGTCGCCGCGAGGAAGACCAGCGCGATGGGGACCACGGCGGCGACCGAGAGCGGGCCGCCGCCGACCCAGACCGCGGTGGCGACGGCGATGGCGATCATCCCCGCGAAGTACGGCAGCGTCTTGCCGGCGACGATGTCGCCCGGCGAGGCCGGTGAAACCAGCAGCAGTTCCCCCCGACGGTCGATGCGCTCGCGCAGGACCGACGCGCCGTAGGCCTGGACGACGAAGTTCATCGGCACCACGAACAGGAACGCCAGCACCAGCGCACCGAACGGGAACGGCGGCTGGATGTCCCCCGGCGACCCCGACTGCCCCGTCGAGAACAGCGGTTGCCCGCCGACGTCCGGGAGCGAACCGCCCCCATCGGAGGCCGAATCGCCGCCCGATCCACCTGGAGCAGAGGTTGCATCGCCGCCCCCGCCGTTGCCGTCCGTCGGGCCGCTCCCGCTGGACCCACCCCCGGGATTCGCCGCCGTCTCGCCGTCGCGGGAGGTGTACACCAGGTTCACCTCGACCGGGAACGCGGCCGATCGGTTGGATTCCCCGGCGAGCGTCCGGTCGTTGTACCGCAGTACGGTCGTCCGAAGTTCCGCCAGCGCGGCCCGGCCCTTGCGGTCGTCCGGGGGACGGATCCCCTCGTCCGTGATCAGCAGGTCGAGGTCGCCGGATTCCAGCGCCGCGGGATCGGGCTCTTCGACCACGAACGTCGGGTCGTCGCTGACCGGCCCGTGGAACGGGCTGTCGGGCGAGACGCCCACCCGGTAGAGGCCGGCGTCGTGGGTGACGTCGGCCGTGGCGACGGCCCCGCCAATCGCGCCCGCGACGACGAGCGCGAGGACCCCGGCGACGATCCGCCGCCGGTCCAGCGTCCCGGCCCCCTTCAGGACCTCCCAGCGGGCGATCCGCAGGACAGTTCTCGGGTTCACGGTCCGTCCTCCGCCGCGACGTCGAGGAAGACGTCCTCCAGGCTCGGTTCCACGGTCCGGATGTCGACCACCTCGCCGTCGCGCCGGCCCGCCTGCTCGCGGACGACCTCGACGCCGTCGAGGTCCTCCACGACCGTCCGGTAGCGGCCGTCGACCGCGACGCTGCCCTCGACGGGGACCGACGTGTACACGCGGTACTCGGTGGTGCCGTGGGTGGCCTGGATCTCCCCGACGGTCCCGCGGGCGACGATCTCGCCGCGGTCCATGATGACCACCCGGTCGCAGACGTCCTCGACGTGATAGAGGTTGTGCGCCGAGAAGACGACGGTCCGGCCCTCCGCCGCCAGTTCCCGGACGAACTCCAGGACGTAGTTGGTCGTGACGGGGTCCAGGCCGCTGGCCGGTTCGTCGTAGATCAACACGTCGGGGTCGTTGACCAGCGACCGCGCGATTGCGACCTTCCGGGTCATCCCCTTCGAGAGGTCACCGATGGGCCGGTCCCGGACCTCCAGGTCGAGTTCGTCCAGCGACTCCCGGATGCGCCGGTCGGCGACCTCGCGGTCGACGCCGTAGAGGTCCGCGAAAAACCGCAGGTACGACAGCGGCGTCATCTCCTCGTACAGCGGCGACTCCTCGGGGAGGAAACCGAGGTTCCGGCGCATCTCCGACTCGGCGACGTCGTGGCCAGCGACCGTCGCGGTGCCCCGGGTCGGTTCGACGAGTCCGGCGAGCATCTTCAGCGTCGTGGTCTTGCCGGCGCCGTTCGGGCCGACGATTCCGAACACCTCGCCGGCGTCGACCGAGAACGTGCTGTCCGCGACGGCGACGACGCCGCGGTACTCCTTGCGGAGGGCCTCGACTGTTATCATTTGATTGACGGGTAGAACGGAGCGAGCGCAGTTAAATCCAGTTGCCGTTACCGGCCGCCGTCGGCGGCCATCTCGGCGGCCTCCTCGCCGGGCACGTCCTCGGCCATCGACCGGAGGGTCGACCGGAGGCGGTCGGCCCGGTCGGTGAGGACCCGGCCCTGTTCGGACACCTCCGACAGCGTCGCGGCCTGCTGTTCGGCCGCGGCGGCGACCGACTCCGCCTCCTCGGCGGTCTGGGCGTTCGTCGACGAGATCTCCTGGACCATCGAGACGACCGACTGCACCGACCGCGCCTGCTCGGCGGTGGCGTCGCTGATGTTCTGGATGCCGCCGTCGATGTCCTCGACGTAGCCGGCGATCTCCTCCAGGGCGTCGATGGCCTCCTCGGTGGTGTCGGCGCCCTTGAGCACCTGCTGGCGGGCGTCCTGGATGTCGTCGACTGCGTGGCCGGTCCGGGACTGCACGCCTTCGATGCGGTCCTCGATCTCCTCTGCGGCCTCGCGGGTCTCCTCGGCGAGGTCCTTGACCTCGTCGGCGACGACGGCGAAGCCCTCGCCGGCCTCGCCCGCCCGCGCGGCCTCGATGGAGGCGTTCAGCGCGAGGATGTTGGTCTGCTCGGCGATCTCGGAGATGAACTCCGTGATCTCGCCGATCTCGGTCATCTCCGTCTCCAGGGCCTCGATCTCGGCGGCGGTCTCCTCGATGCGCGTGACGACCTCCTGGGCCTGCTCGGCCGCGGCCTCGGCGGCGTGGCTGCCGGCCTCGCCGGCCTCGGCGGCCCGTTCGGACTGGCTCGCCAGGTCGTCGGTCGAGGAGGCGACCTCCTCGGCGGTCGCCGAGAGGTTCTCGACCTCGGCGGAGATCTCCTCCAGCATCTTCCGCTGGCGGACCGCCCCTTCGGCGATCTCCTGGACGGACTCGCTGATCGACTCGCTGGCTCGGCCCACCTCGTCGGCGTTCTCCTTGAAGCGCGTCGTCTCGGTCGCCATCGTCTCGGAGTCCTCGATGGCGTCGCCCAGCCGCGACTCCAGGTCGGCGAGGGACTCGTTGATGTCCTCCCCGATAGCCTGGAGGAGTTCGTTGTCGGAGTCCGCATCGACGCGACGGGAGAAGTCCCCTTCGGCGGCGGCCGTCAGCGCCTCGCAGTACTCGGGGATCTTCGCCTCCAGTTCCGCCTCCTGGCGCTGCAGTCGCTCGTGCAACCGGTCGGCCTCCGACCGGGCCTCCCTGCGCTCGTCGTCGAGGTCGTGCATCCGGTCGCTGACGTCCGCGAGCGCGTCCCCGATCCGGCCGGCGGCCCCCCCGACGTCGGCGTCGACGTCGACGCCGGGGTCGCCGTCCGCGAGGCGCTCGGCGGCCTCCGCCAGCGAGTCCAGCGGCGACGTTACCTGGGTCACCACGACGGCGCCGACGACGCCGACGGCGACCAGCGACGCGGCGGCGGTGAGGAGCACGCCGACCGTGCCGCCAAGGACGATCCCGGCGACGGCGCCAACGACGACGAGGACGACACCGCCCGCGAGCGTCGCGCCGACCGGGCCGTCCAGGCCCTCGCCGATGGCGTCCCACGGATCGTCGTCCGACCCATCCTCGGTGTCGATATCCATAAGGTAACAGGCGGAACAGAAGTTGGTAAGCGTTTTGGCTGCCGGCCGCTGAAAATAGCGTACGCCGGCGACGACCGCGAGCCGACCCGTCGTCGCCAGCGCTCGTCCGGATTCAGTCGTACTTCTCGGGGTAGGCCTCCGCCAGCAGGGCCGGGTCCTCGAGCAGGCGCTCGCGGATCGGAGCGATCAGGTCCGCGATGGCGTCGGCCGCCGACGGCTTGAGGTCGGCGGGGTGGAGTTCGCCGTCCACGAAGTCCGCCTCCAGGGCCTCGTAGTCCTCGTAGACGACGTCGCCGCCGTACTCGTCGGGGCGCTCGACGACGAACGGTAGTTCGTCGCGCGCTTCCAGCACCGGGAAGGTGAGGTACCGGAGGTACTCCAGGACGCCGTTGTCCTCGACCTCGCCCGCCGGGCAGTAGGCGTCCCCGATCTTCTCGTGGACGCTCTCGGCGTCGTCGGTGAGCCAGATACCCGAGTCCGCGTCGGAGGCGCTCATCTTGCCGCCCGAGAGCCCCGAGAGCAGCGGCGCGAAGATGCAGACCGGCTTGTCGTGGCCCCACTCCGGGAGGGTCTCGCGTGCGTACATGTAGATGCCGCGCTGGTCGATGCCGCCGTAGGCGACGTCGGCGTCCAGGGCGACGACGTCCAGCGACTGCATCAGCGTGTACAGCAACCCGCCGAGTTTGGGGTTGTCGGACTGCCGGACCACCTCGCTACCGGCCCGCTGGGCCCGGGAGATGGTCGTCTCGGCGGCCATCCGCAGCAGGTCGAGTTCGTAGTCGGGATCCAGTTCGAGGTCGCGCCCGCGGACGAACTCGATGGCGTCGGGGTCGGCGCCCGCGACCTCGACCATCGCCTCGATGGCCTCGCGGTAGTAGGCGGTCCGGGCGTCCAGCAGGTCGAAGGGGCTCTTCTCGTCGTCCAGGTGGGCGTGCAGGTCCGCGACCAGAACCTTCACCTCCAGGCCGGCCCGCAGGAAGTCCGCCAGCTTCCGGATGGTGGTGAAGTGCCCGATGTGCATCTCGCCCGTCGGCGCGTACCCGATGTACGCCGTCGGGTCGGCGGCGGCCAGGAGTTCCTCCAGTTCCTCGTCGGTGACCACCTCCTCGACGTTCCGGCTGACCAACCGCTTGCGCTCGGCCGTGTCCATATCTCGGTTTCCGACCGTCGGCGGTTAAATAGTTCGTTCCCGCTCGGTCGGCCCCGCGAAGGCGCCGCCGGCGCCGCGAGAACCGGCCGTCCCTGGCCGCAACCAGAACGGTTTTATTTGGTGACACTGAATTGAGAATTAATACCGTGCTGGTGACTGCAACGACGACCGCGGCCGGGTCGCGGCGGGGCCCGGCCGCCGGCGTGGAAGCGTCGGGACGGAACCGCGAACAGGGCCGTCCCCCGGAACGGGGCCGACCGTCGATCCGTCCGGGAGGATTCGACCGCGCGACCGCGATCGGACGGGTCCGACGTGCCGTCGCCTTTATGGTACGTCGGGCAGTCAACCCAGATACGGAAACCCGCCAGGAGTTGTAGTGAACATGGGAGACGCTTCGAGTGGTGTACTGGTGGTCGACGACGAACAGCGCCTGGCGGACCTCTTCGCGCTGTGGTTACAGGACGAGTGGGACGTCACGGTCGCCTACGACGGCCAGGAGTGCCTGGAGAAACTCGACGACTCCATCGGCGTCGTCCTGCTCGACCGCCGGATGCCCGGGCTGTCGGGCGACGAGGTCCTCGAGGAGATCCGCGACCGGGACGCCAACGTCCACGTCGTGATGGTGACGGCCGTCGACCCGGACTTCGACATCGTGGAGATGGGCTTCGACGACTACGTCGTCAAGCCGGTCGACAAGGAGGACCTGGTCGGGATCGTCGAGAAGATGCAGTCCCGCGCCGAGTACGACGAGAACATCAGGCAGTACTACCGCCTGGCGTCGAAGAAGGCGCTGCTGGAGGCCGAGAAGCCGACGCCCGAACTCGAAGACAGCGAGGAGTACCAGGCGCTGGTCGAGGAGTTCGAGGCCCTCGGCGAGGAGGTCGACCAGGCCATCGAGGAACTGTCGACCCGCGAGGACTTCGCCAGTTCGTTCCGCGGGTTCGACCAGGAGGGCGACGACGTCGCCGCGACGTTCGAGAACGGCGGGCCCCCCGGGACCGACGAGGGGTAGTCACCCCCACTGCCGGTAGATCAGGTTCCGCTGGATCTCGTTGGCACCTTCGTAGATGACCGGTATCCGCGCATCCCGGTAGACGCGGGCGATCCGGCGGTCGGTCAGGATCGAGCGCCCGCCGTGGAACTGCATCCCCTGCTCGGCGCAGTCGACCGCCGCCTCCGTCGCTTTCGTCTTCGCCATCGCCGCCCACAGTCCCGCCTGCTGGTCGGCCTCGACCCGGTCGGCCGCCCGGTAGGTCAGCGCGCGGGCGCTCTCGAATGCCAGGCGCGCGTCCGCGAGGCCGTGCTGGACCGCCTGGAAGTCCCCGATGGTGCGGCCGAACTCCTCGCGGTCGTGGACGAACGCCCAGGCCTCCTCGATGGCCGCCGCGGCCAGCCCGAGGCCGTGGCCCGCGACGACCACCCGGCCGTGGTTGAAGAACTCCGCGAGCATCCAGAAGCCGGCACCCTC
>CAYTAG010000137.1:0-9515 GCA_964435625.1 uncultured Halobacteriales archaeon
TGCGGATCCCGAGTCATGCGCGAGGGGGAGTTCGACGTCGCCGTCGTCGACGAGGCGTCCCAACTCACCGAACCGGGGACGCTCGCGGCGATCAACCTCGCGGACCGGTTCGTGCTGGTGGGCGATCACCACCAGTTGCCGCCGGTCGTCAGGAGCGAGCAGCGCCTGGACGATGGGCCGGGACCGGACGCGCTGTCGACCTCGCTGTTCGAGCGACTGGTCGAGGCCCACCCGGACGCCGCGGTGACGCTGGACCGGCAGTACCGGATGGCCCAGCGCATCCAGGCGTTCCCCTCTCGGGAGTTCTACGACGGCCGGTTGCGTCCGGCGACCGGCGAGGTGGCCGCCCAGCGGATCGGCGACCTGCCGGGGGTCGATCCCCACCAGTTGCCCCCGGAACTGCGAAATTCCGTCGCCTTCGTGGACCCGGACGGGACCCGGACGGGCAACACCAACCCCGTCGAGGCCGACCGGGTCGCCGAGGTGGTCCGGCAGTTCCTCGACGCGGGCGTCGACCCCGGCGACGTGGGCGTGATCGCGCCGTTCCGCGCCCAGGTGGCCGAACTTTCGCGGCGAGTGCCCGACGGCGTCACTGTCGACACCGTCGACCGCTTTCAAGGTTCGAGCGAGGAGGTCATCGTCGTCTCGTTCGTCGCCACGGGGACGCTCGACGGCCCAATCTTCGAGGACTACCGCCGGGTGAACGTCGCGCTGACCCGCGCGAAGAAGTCGCTGGTGCTGGTCGGCGACGAGACGGCGCTGCGGTCGGAAGACCTGTACGCCCGGATGGTCGACTGGGCGACGGGGTAGGTCACGTCTCCGGCGGGCCTCGATTCCGCGGTTATATGAGTATATGTGCATATGTTCATATACGTGGCAGCACGGTCGGCGGTGGGGGTGAAGGTCGGCGGTGGGGATGGAATCCGGCGTCGCTTGCGGTTTGCTCTGACGTGACTCTGCGGCCACCGGGCGACTAGGGATGGCCTCGCCCTCCCCAGCCGCGGGGTTGGGCCGGCGCCCGCCAGCCGAGGTCGTCGAACGGTAAGTCGACCGGCCGACGTGGATACGGTGGTTTCGAGGTGGATCAACGGCATCCGACAACTAGGGATCAACCTCACGCCTCCCCAGCCGCGGAGTTGGGCCGGCGACCGACCGCGGAGGTCGCCGGCCCGCCCCCGGCCCTCGCGCGCGTTGCTCGCGCGCGCCGTGATCCTCAACTTGGCCGCGTGGCGCGCGCTGGCTTCCCCGCGAGCATCGCGAGCGGGGGCTCGTCGGAGCAAGCTCCGACGGTGCGCGTGCCGAGCACCGCGAGGCCGCGAGCCGACACCGCGCGAGGGATGAGCACCACAGGAGCGCAGTCGGTTGGGGAGGCGTGTGGTTGCGGCTGGTGGGGTGGGACTGAAAGGGGCCGCGCGGTCGACCCGACCCGGACGACGCAAGCACCGCAGGAACGACTGAGCAACGCGAAGGAGTGACGAGGAGCACAGCGAGGCCTGGCCGGTCGAGCGTGCGGGGGCTTTCTGGCCGTTTGCGTCGAGAGTGGCGTTTGCGGAGACCACGCAGGGACTTTCTCGGCGGTGCCGTCCACGATACAGTGTACGGAGAGCTGGAAGCTCGGGGGGTAGCCGTCGATACTCCCAAATACGAGGGCGAGCGAGTAACGACCCACGACATGGCGAAGCGACCGACGTTCGTCCGGGACGGCGACGGCGCGTGGAAGGTGGCCGCATCGTTCGACGCCGGGCGCTACCAGTTCACCCTCGGCCCCGACGGCGAGGGCCTCCTCCGCGACGAACTCGGGTACGAGGAGGGCGACGACGTCCCGCTTGAGTTCTTCCGGACGCTGGTGTACGCCGGCGACGCCTGGCTGCCGGGCGACCCCGGCCGGATCGTCGAGGCCGGGAACGACCTCGTCGAGCCCACCAGTTCCCGGGGTATGACCGACGAGGACGCGCGGGCTATCGCGGACCACCTCCGGGGTAGCCGGTTCGGGAACCGCCAGCGGTCGGCGCTGCGCGAGCAACTGGACCGGACGCCGCTGGGGTGGTACCTGTCGCTGGCGGACCTCCGGCGGACCGAGGACGGCAGCGCGGCGACGGCAGCCCCGGTCGAGGACGCGGCCGCCGGTTCAACGTCGCTTACAACGGAGAGCGAGACAGCCGAACCGGCCGAGGGCAGGACCCAGGGCGCCGCCGACAGCGGAGCAGCAGGCAGCGACGACGGAGCGACAGGTAGTGCCGACGGCGTTGCAACGAGTGCGGCCGAATCGCGTCCCCGGTCGACCGACGGCCAGGCAGTGACCGACGAGTCGGACGGCGTGCCGGACGATCCGGCCGACCGCTCTGCCGTCGAGGCGGCCGGCCTCGCCTACCTGGCCGACCTCGAAGCGGCCGACGCGCCGGGGTTCGAGGGGTTCTCGACCGACAGGCTCGCGGACGCCTACGCGCTGCTCTCGGAAATCGAGAGCCGCGTGGGCGACCTCCGGACGGACGTCCGCGACGCGCTTGCGGACCGGGTCGCCGCGGACCAGGAGGTGTCGGGACGAATCGGCACCGTTCGCGGTACCAGCCGGACTCGACGGTCGCTCAGGGACGAGGAGGACGTCCTCGCGGCCGTCGAACGCAACGGGTTCCCGCGCGAGACCGTCCTGACCGAGCGGATCGACGAGAGCGAAGTCGAGGCGCTCGTCGAGGAGGCCAGGATCGACGAGTCCGCGTTCTACGAGGTCAGCGAGACCGAGTACGTCCGCCGGGTCGACGTCGACGCGTCCGCGGTCGAACGGGTCGCCTCGGGGGAACCGACCGCGACCGGAGGACGGGATACGTCCGCCGAACGCGGCGCGGTAGGGGAAAGCGATGGAGTCAGCGAGGGCGACGAAGTTCCCTGCCCCGTCGAGGGCTGCGGGTACCGGAACGTGCCCGCGTCCGTCTCTGCGCACGTCAGCGGCGTCCACGACGACGACCACGACTGGGACGCACTCCCCTACGGCGGGATGGACGACTACCTCTCGCGGCTGTAACTGCTGGCCGTCGCCGTGATCGACTGCAGCGCCCGGCCGTCACCGAAACGGTCGTTTGACCCATCCACACGTTTTTGTTCGCCCAACTCCACCCGAAGCGTATGCAACGCCGCCAGGCCCTCCACCTCCTCGCAGGCGCGACCATCGCGGCGGCCGGCTGCCTCGACCGGTCGGAGTCGACGGAATCGCCCACCACGGACGACACGCCTACCTCGACGCCGGACGACGACGGACGGACCTTCGCGGTCGAGTCCGTCGAGACGTTCACGTACGCGATCCGGCTGAACGACCTCGGGAACTCGCCGAGTGGGCGGGTTCCCGACCTCACGGAGTTCGACGACCGCGAGCGGTCGGTCGTCGAAGACGCCATCGACGGCGGATACGAGGACGACGACCCGCCGGAGTGGCTCGTGAAGTTCCTCGCGGAGACGCGGTACGTCCTGCGGGACGGGACCTACTACGGGCTGGACCACACCCTGCCCACCACGGAGATCACCGCCGAGGCGGTCGAGGAGTCGGCCGTCGACGGCGAGATCGCCTCCCGGGAGGCCTACCGCGAGGCGGTCACCCACGACGGGGTCGTCATGGACGGCCTGATGCAACTCGCCCGCCGGGACGGCTACGAACTGACGTACGTCTGGCCGAGCCTCCGCGCGTTCCTCGAGGAGTACGACGCCGTCCGCTACCGCGGGGAGGTACTGGACTTCTCGGTGACGGTCGAGGACCCGGGGGCACCCTACCGGGTCACCGCCGAGCCGGTGGCCTTCTCCGAACTCGCGGACGCCCCCGTGTGGGACGCGACGGACGCCCCCGCCGAGACCCGCGAGGTCGTCCGCGAGGCCGGCGAGACCAGCGGCGTCTACGGCTTCTCGGAGGCCCCGCCGGACCTCCTCGAGAACCTCGACGCCAGCCGCTACGTCTACTTCGACGGGACCTTCTACACGGCCTACGTCGAGAAGCGCAGCGACCTCCCAACCTCGCTGACCGCCGAGTTCACCGATCCGGACCCGGAGGACGGCGCACGCTTCCGGCTGGCGCTGCACAACGACGGCACGGCGGAGATTCAGGTCCGGAGCGGGGCGCCCCGGCCGTTCGGCGTCCTCCACTTCCAGCCCGCCGACGATCCGGAGACGGGGTACCCCCTGTGGACCGACGCCTACGAGGAGAGCGAACACGTCAACACGGAGGGCCGGGAGGTCACCGCCATCCAGGACATCGGCCTGCAGACGCAGGTCCCACCGGACGAGTCCGTCGAACGGGAGTTCGCCGTCGAGGAGGACCTCCCGGCCGGCGAGTACGTCCTCGCGGACCAGGTCGGGATCGGCCTCCCGGACGACGACGGCGGGACGTTCCCCTACCGGGTTCGGTTCAGCCTCGACGGGTAGGGCTGCCGGGAGGTGACCGGACGCCGCCTCGCCCGAGCCGGACCGCCGGGACGACCGCGGCGGGCGGGCGCAAGCTCCTTACGATCCTAGGCGAAACTAGGATTTCCTAGAAAAGTTTTAACTTTTCTACCTCCGGATTAAAATCGGTGGCTGATTGCCACCGGTCGACATGAAACGACGTGACATCCTCAAGCGGACCACCACTGGACTGGCCGCCGGCGTGGCGGCGAGCGGCATCGCGAGTGCGACGGGCGCGTTCGACCAGCGGCGTCTCGAAGCGCTGGCCGAACCGGACGCCGTCCGGGCGACCCTCGAAGCCAACCGCGGTTTTCTGGAGGGACTCGTCGAGGAGGGCGTGCTCGACACCGCCGATCCGGCGGAGTTCGACCTCCGGAGCAGTTCCGCGCCGAAGGACTTCAGCGAAGGGGTCGACGTGCAGGCCGCCAGGGTCGGGCACACCGGGACGCCCGCGGTGATCACGTCCCGGTTCGTCGACGACGGGATGCTCACCGTCTACCTCCTTCCGGACCGGGGGGACCGCTACGCCCTGCTCCGGGACGGTGACGGCGAGGTCGTCGAGGGGTTCAACGCCGAACCGGAGAGCGACTGCGACCCGTGTTACTACGAGTCCTGCACCTGCGACCAGTACTGCTGCGGTGACCAGGACCCCTTCTGCGACGACCTCGACAAGGACAGGTACTGCTGCGACGAGACGTGTATCTGCGTCTGTGACTGTGACGCCTGTCCCTACACCTGTCCCATCTGCGAAAGCTGACCCCGTGCCGTAACGGTCCCCGTGGGACCGACACCTACTCGGCGTCGGGGGCGCTGGTTCCGGCATGGTCACCGTTCCCCTGGGCGACGGGCGCGTCGACGTCTCGCTGCCCGACTGCGAGGTGACGGTCGCGGCGCCGTCCGGCGGCGGCCCCGTCGACCCGCGGGCGGCCGGCCGCCGTGCCCTCGAACACCCGCTCGGGCCGCCGCTGTCGTGGCGGGCCGGCCCCGGCGACGAGGTCGCCCTGGTCGTCACCGACGTCACCCGCGCGACGCCGGACGAGGTGCTCGTCGACCTCCTGGTCGAGGAACTCGTCGCGGCCGGCGTCGACCGCGCGGACGTGACAATCGTCGTCGGCCTCGGCCTCCACCGACCGCTGTCGGACGACGAACTCGACGACCTCGTGGGCGAGCACGCCGACCTCGCGGTGAACCACGACCCCGACGCGGTCGTGACCGTCGGCGAGGTCGACGGCGTCCCGGTCGCGGTCCACCCCGCCGTCGCGCGCGCGGACCTGGTCGTCTCGACGGGGATGGTCGAGCCACACCAGTACGCGGGCTTCTCCGGCGGCGCGAAGACGGTCGTCGTCGGCGCCGGCGGCGAACCGCTGATCCGGCACACCCACGGCCCGGAGATGCTCGCGCGCGACGGCGTCCGCCTGGGTCGAGTCCGGGGCAACCCCTTCCGGGAATTCGTCGACCGGGCGGGGGACCTGGCGGGGCCGGACTTCTGCCTGAACGTCACGCACGGTCCGGCGGGCATCCTCGACGTCACCGCGGGCCAGCACCGCCCGGTCGTCCACGAACTCGCCGCGAGCGCCCGGGAGGCCCTGTCGGTCCCCATAGCGGACGACTACGACGCCGTCGTCGCCGGGGTCGGCGCCCCGAAGGACGCCAACCTCTACCAGGCGAGTCGCGCGGCGACCTACGTCGCGCTGGGGGACCGGAACCCCCTGCGACCGGCGGCCGGCGACGCCGCGACCGGCGCGCAGGCGGACGGCCGCCGAGGTCGCATCGTCGTCCCCGCCGAACTCCCCGAGGGTGCGGGGCAGGGCCGGGGCGAGCAACGATTTTACGAGCGCCTGCGGGACGCGGCGGACGCCGACGCCCTCTACGAGGCGATGAAGGCGGGCTACGAACCGGGCGCCCAGCGGGCGTTCGTGGTCGCGCGGGTGCTCAGGGACTACGACGTGTACGTCACGAACGGCCGCCACCCCGGAGTCGTCGAGGAGTGCCTGATGCACGCCCGCGAGTCGGTTACCGATGCGGTCGAACCGGGCAGCGACGTGCTCGTGGTGCCGGACGCGCTGAACACGCTGCTGGTGGCGCCCTGATCCGGGACCGGCTGTTCATCCGCCCCGCCGGCCCGGACTCGACTGCTCACCCGGCCTGCCGGCGCAGCCGTTTCTCGACGTCCTCGACCGGCGTCTCGGAGCGCTGCCCGCCGTCGGCCACCCGGCCGTGGACGAACTCCAGCAGGTCGAGGTCCGCCAGCAGCGACTTCGCCTCCTGGCGGTCGAGGTCCAGCGCCCGCTGGACGTCGAACAGGGTCCGGGCGTCGGCGACGACCTTGACGAACTCGCCGGCCGGGACGTCCCCGGGGAGGTCGAGCGTCGCCCCGACCCCGGACGGGAGGTGCGCGGCACCGCCGTCGGTGGCTGCTGACCGCCCGTCCGCGGCCGGTTCCTCGCGGTCCTCGACGGCGGCGTCCGCGTCGTCCCCGCCACCTGCTTCGGGATCGTGGCCGCTCCCCTCCGCGGGGGAACGTCCACCACTTCCCACGGAGTCGTGGCCGTCACTCCCCTCCGGATCGTGGTCGCCAGCCTCCTCGGGGTCGTGGATACCGTGTTTCATCATGTTGCGCCGGACCGTCTGGGCGGTGACGTCGGCGTCCAGCGCGTCCCGCATCGCCGAAAAGGTGTCGTGGCGCTCGTAGACGGCCGCCAGGCGCTCGGGGTCGCGGTGGGCCGGCACGTCGCCGTGGCGCTTGGCCACGTGGATCTTCGTGCCGTGGTCGGAGTCGAAGGTCTCCTCGCAGTCGGCGACCGGACACCGGACCTGCTCCGGTGACTTTCCGTCAGGTCCAGCCTCGTCGTCGGCCGACGATCCGGCCCGGAGGGACGGCTCCGACCCCCGTTCGACGACCGGGAGGTCGAGCGATTCCTCCGGAAGTCGTAGCCGGAGGGCAAGCGGCGACCCGCCGTCCTCCCCTTCGGCGACCGAGACGTCCTCGACGAGGACGCCCGCCGCTTCGAGTACCTCGACGACCTTCGCTGCCTCCCTGAGTGCGTCACTCCGTTCCATGCAACCCCACCGGTTCGGCTCCCCTAGCTAACGTCGGCATAAATCCCTTGTGGAGGTTTCACGGGCGGCGTGGGCGTCGTCCGCATCCACGCGCTCGCCTGACGGAGTTCCCTGGACTACACGCTCCCTCGGACGACCGTCCGACGACTGCACTCCGAAAAAGCGCGTGATTGTGGACCGTTGGCCCGGCCTTCACTCACCCAGGTCGCCGGCCTGCCGGACCCAGTCGCGGATCCGGGACTCGCCGACGCCGGTGGCCTCCGCCAGGTCGACCGGATCGGCGTTCGCCAGGTCCGCCACCGTCTCGATGCCGGCCTCGCGCAACCGCTCGGCGTAGGTCTCACCGATGCCGCCGACGTCGGTGAGGGCGTACTCCTCGGCCAGGTCCTCGGCGGCGTCGGCGGACGACGCCGTCTCGCCCATGGGTTCGGAGGGGGTCTCACCGACTACCCCCTCCTCGGCGTCCGCCTCGGCCCCCTCGCTGCCCTCGACCAGTTCCTCGGCCGCGTCGGCGGCGGCGGCCGCGTCGACCTCCGCCTGCTCGATCTCCTCGTCGGGGACGGCCGACCGCTCCGCCAGCCAGTCGCAGACGTCCGGCCAGAGCTCCCGGTGCGACGACGAGGAGACCGAGAGGCCGATGTGGCCCGAGCGCATCTTCATGACCTCGGTGTCCTCGCTGGGGATCACCTCGTTGAACGGCGTCGAGGCGTCCGGCGGGATCAGGTGGTCGTACTCGCCGACGATCTGCAGGACCGGCATGTCGATCTCGTCCAGGTCGACGTGCTCGCCGTCCAGGTAGAGGTCGTTGTCGTAGAGTTTGTTCTCCTGGTAGACGTCCTCGAGGAACTGCCGGTAGGTCTCGCCGGCGACGTCGATGCCGTCGCCCAGCCACTTCTCCATCCGGGCGAAGTTCTCCACGAAGTCCTCGTCCTCGAGGTTGTCGAACAGGCGGACGTACTTCGTCAGGAAGTTGTCGACCGGGTCCATCAGCGCGAAGCCGACGTCCAGGAAGTCCGCCGGGACGTTGCCGAACGTCTCGACGACCGTCTCCGGGGAGTAGTGTTCCTTGTCGCCCCACAGTTCGAGGACGCCGCCCGTCTGGTCGAAGCAGAGGCCGGCGGCCATCAGCGCGAGGTTCCGGACCTTCTCGGGGTGGAGGGCGGCGTACATCACGCTCATGGTTCCGCCCATGCAGTACCCGAGGACGTTGATGGCGTCCAGCCCGGAGCGCTCGCGGACCACGTCGACGCAGTTGTCGACGTAGCGGTTCACGTAGTCCGAAAGCGTCAGCGACCGATCCAGCGGCGAGGGTTCGCCCCAGTCGATCATGTAGACGTCGAACCCCTGCTCCAGCAGGGTCCGGACCACCGAGCGGTCCGGCTGGAGGTCGAGGATGTACGGCTTGTTGATCAGCGCGTAGACGATCAGGATCGGCACGTCGTACTGCTGGTCGACGTCGACGCCGGCCTCCTCGGCCTCGTAGTGCAACAGCCGGAGCTTGTTCTCCTCGTAGACGACCTCGCTGGGCGTGGTGCCGACGTCGACGCCGGCCATCCGGTCGGCCCGCTCCGGGGCGACCTCGGCGGTTTCGAGCAGCTCCGTCGCGCGTTCGAACCCCTCGCGCTGGGCGTCCAGCGCCGCGGTGAACGGGTTCGGTGCGCTCATGACTCCTCGAGGTGTTCGAGGACGCGGTCGAGCTTTTGCTCGACGGCGTGCTGGCGCCGCTCCAGTTCGACGAGGCGCTCGCCGACCTCGCTGACGTCACCCTCGGTGGCGAACCCGAGTTGCCGGAGGGTGTCCTGGGCGGCCTCGTCGACCTCCTGCTGGAGTTCCAGGACCTGCTCGACGGTCTGGCCGGTGGCCGCGGCGAACGCGGGCGTGCTCATGACCTCCTTGAAGGACTCGTTTGCGGTCTCCAGCCAGAGGTCACGGAACTCCTCGACGTCGACGTCCTCGCCCTCGAAGGCGTCGCCGGCCCGCTCGAAGCCGTCGCGGGCGGCGTCCATCCACGCCTCGTAGGCGCGGGCGTACCC
>CAYTAG010000138.1:0-9498 GCA_964435625.1 uncultured Halobacteriales archaeon
CGCTATCGTTGGCAGATCAAAACACGTCTCGACGGTACCCGGGCGACTAGGGATGTCCTCGCCCTCCCCAGCCGCGGGGTTGGGCCGGCGCCCGCCCGCCGGGAGAGACGAGCTCTCCCGAGCCTCCGGCTCGCACGGCTCGCCGGAGACGCCGAGGGCGCCGGCCCGCCCCCGGCCACCGGGAGAGCACGCTCTCCCGAGCTCCCGCTTGCACGCTCGCGGGAACACCGTCGGAGGCAAGCTCCGACGAGCTCCCGCTCACGGGGACCTCGCGCGCGTTTGCTCGCGCGCCGCAGCTTCAAAACTAATCTCCGAAACCGTCCGCCGTCTCGAATCGACGCCCCGCGGGAACGGATTACAGCCGGTTGTCGGAACCGAGAGCGACTTCGCCGCGGTAGCGGGCGACCCAGAAGCCGATGCCGGTGGCCATCAGGCCGGCCGAGAGCACGTACACGAACAGCTTCGAGGACAGAACCTCGCCCGGGAACCTGATCGAATAGACGATGCCCTCGCTGCCGAGGCCGACGAACAGGAAGGTACCGACCGCGAGCGCGGTCGCCCACCTGAGGACGGTCTCGCCGCCCAGCGCGTAGTCGTCGAGCGTCACGAGTCCGGCGACGAACGCGGCCGCCATCCCCAGGACGTACAGCGGAAGCCGGTCGAGGGTCCCCGCGGCGTCGCCGGTCAACAGGGCGATGAACCCGAAGAAGCTCATCGCCAGCGCGAGCGTCGACCCCAGGACGACGCCCCCGATCCGGACGGCGCGTTCCCGCCGGTCGGTGCGGTGGTAGCTCATGCCCGTGAACTCGGCGGCCAGCCACAAAAGGCTACGTCAGACGCTCGTCATGCGCACTGCGGGGCAACGGGCCGGCCGACCTGCGCCGCCGGCCTCGCTCGGCGGCCGTCCAGCCGACCCCGTCACCGGACGTCACGCCGATCCTGCTCACTGGACGTCCCGGCGGCCGAAGACGACGGCGCTCGCGCCGACGAGGACGACGGCAGCGGCGAGCAGGATCGCCGTCCCGCCGAGGTCGTACTCGGAGTGGACGAGGATCGCCGTCGGGTCGTAGTACCGGCTCGGGGCGAGCAGTCCGAGGTCCCCGTAGTCGGTGCCTTCCAGCACCGACTCCACGAGGAACAGGCCGAAGGTGACCCCGGCGCCGACCCGCTGGGCGACGCTGGTGCGGTCGAACAGCACGGAGGCTACCAGGCCGATTGCCGCCGTCGCCATGAGGTACGGCACCGACAGGAGGTGGACGGCCAGCAGGTCCGCCAGCGCGATCCGCTCGTCGATCAGTTCCAGGCCGACGAAGACGGTGAGGAAGGCAATGGCGTTGACGACCAGGATCGGCACGAGGACGGTCAGGTACTTCTCGACGACGACCCGCGCCCGCGAGACGGGTAGCGACAGGGTGACGTCCATCCGGCCGTGCTGGACGTCGTCCGCGACCAGCGAGGCGGCGCTGTAGGCCGCGTACAACCCCAGGAGGATGACCCAGCCGAACGCGTACAGTTCCGCCGCCATGAACCCCTCGATGGTGCCCAGCGCCTCGATGCCGAACACCTGCCGGAGCGCCGGCGGCCAGGCGTCGACGTACTCCCCCAGGTCGACGCCCGCCTGCTCGATTGAGGGGTACACCCAGATCATCATGGCGGCCAGAAGCGACAGCCCGACCCCCAGCGCCAGCGATCCGCGCACCTTCCGTCGCCCCTCGAAGCGGGCGAGTTCAAGCATCGGTCCCACCCCCCTGGCGGGATTCCTCGCTCGGAGCACTGCCGTCACCCGTGCTCGCTCGCTCGCCTGCGCTCGCTCGCTCGTCGGCGCCCGCTCCGTCGCTCGCGTTCTCGCCGTCGGCGGTGCTGGCGTTCTCGCCGTAGAACCGCATGAACACGTCCTCCAGCGGCGCTTCCCGGACGTCGAGGTCGAGCAACTCCAGCGTCGAGATGGTCCCGACCAGTTCGTCCACGTCGCCGGTGAAGGTGAACGTCGCCTCGGTGATCGGCCGGCCGGCGGCGACCGTCGCGTCCCCGGGGGCCGACGCGCCGGCCTCGACCGTCGTGACCTCGGGGTCGTGGACGCCGTCGAGGGCCAGGGCCTCCAGTGTCAGGTCCCCCAGCACCCGCAGGTGGACGAACTTCCCGCTGCGGCCCAGCAGGTCCGCCAGGGTTTCGGTGGTCACGATCCGGCCGTCCCTGATGATGGCGACGCGGTCGCAGATCCGCCGCACCTCGCTGAGGACGTGCGAGGAGAAGAAGACGGTCGTCCCGGCGTCCCGTTCCGCCCGGACGAACTCGTCGAACCGCTGTTGCATCAGCGGGTCGAGGCCGCTGGTCGGTTCGTCCAGGATCACCAGGTCGGGGTCGTGCATGAACGCCTGGATCAGGCCGAGTTTCTGGACGTTGCCCGTGGAGTACTCCCGGACCTTCCGATCCAGCGGCGGGTCGAACAGGTCCAGCAACTCCTCGCGCCGGGGGTCGCCCTTCAGGTCGGCGTGCAGGTCCAGGATCGCCCGCCCCGTCGCGTCCTCGTCGAACGCCGGGTTCGCCGGCAGGTAGCCGACCCGGCGCCTGGCCGCGATCAGTTCCCGTTCGTCGCGGACGTCCGCGCCGAGCACCCGCGCGGTCCCGGCGGTAGGCGACTGCAGGCCCATCAGCGTCCGGATGGTCGTCGTCTTGCCCGCGCCGTTGGGGCCGAGGTAGCCGAACACCTCGCCCTCCTCGACCGTGAAGGTGACCTCGTCGTTGGCGAGGACGTCGCCGTACCGTTTGGTCAGCCCCTCGACCTCGATGGGAGTCATTGCCGGGGCTACGGGCGCGCCGGGATTATTCTTTGTACTTCTCCGTACGTTTGGGGCGACGACGGAACTGTGACGAATGAGTCGGGCGAGTGGACGGACGAACGGATAGATAGTATCCGTCTACTAAGATTTAAATCGTATCCGGAATAACCGTTCGTAGATGGACGACGACGCAGAAAATAGGAGTTCGATCCGCCGCCGCAGGGTGCTGGCTTCAGTGGGTGGGATAGCAATTCCGTCCGGGGTTGCCGGGACGGTAGCCGGAAAGACGACGAGTCCCGACGACGACGACGGGACCGGCAGTGACACCGGTCGGGGTGGCGGGTCCCAGGGCGAACGGAACGACCGCGACGAGTATCCCCGGATCAAGGATTCCGAGATTCCCGACGAACCAATCACAGCATACGCGACCCAGATTGCGTTGCACCCGAACCAGCGGCGGGCGGCGATCACGACGGGGGTGTTCGGCGACGGCCTCCAGTTGTACGTCCTCCAGCGCGTCGACGGCCGGGACTCGGTGGCCGACGAAGCGTGGCGGATCACCGACACCGACAGGTTCGTCGCGGCGATGGAGTGGACGGTCGACAACCGGCTCCGGTACGACGTGAACTTCACCCGGTACGAGCGCAAACTCCCGCCGTCGCACAAGCGGTTCGAACCGACCGTGGTCGACGAACTGAGCTTCGAGGGGGTGAACAGCCTGTGACGGGTTCCAATCGGGAACTACTCCAGGGATTCGCCGCCGACGGTGCTCGGGGACTCGGTACTGCCTTCCAGGGGACGTCGCACCAGGTGGCGGACTCCGGGGACGCCGAACAGACGTTCCTGATCGTCCAGGGCGACACGGAGTACGAAATCGCGGCGCTGGACGCCGAGGACTACGGCGGTCGCACCGTCGAGGAGTTCTACGGGTACGGGGACGGCGACGGGTCCTCCGCGAACACGCCAAACGGGATGGAGGAAGCCGAGTTGAGCCAGCTGTTCTTCTACGACGGCCCGGACGCGACGAGCCTCGTGGTGATCCACGACGAGCCGAACACCGGCAACGGCGGGCTGGTGACGCTCGACTTCGACCGATTGCCACGGGAGGGGGAGTGGGCCGTACCGGACGATCCCTGGGACGTCGGGTACGACGACGGGCGCGTGACCTGGAGCTGGTTCCGGTGTTGTACGGACGGCGGCGTCTACAAGGGCGGGTTCGAGACGCCGTTCTGGGCCGAGATCACGCCCGACTTCGCGTACGGCATCGACGCCGCCGAATACGGGGAGCCGTGGGTCGCCGTCGACGGGAGCGGTGGCGATCTGGAGCGGCTACCGCTGGATCCGACGGAGCCAATCGTGATTGCGTCCGCCGGCAAGAACCACATCTCGGTCGACGACCCACAGTACGAGATCGAATCCGGTGGTAGCTTCTGTGTATCCGTCGACCCCGACCAGAACGTCTGCGTCTCGCGGAAACCAGTCCTTCAACTGGGCCGCCGCGAGTGCGCCGACGTCGGTGGGAAGACCCCGCCGCTGGCGTCAGTCAACGTCAACTACGTCGAAGAGCAAGAAACCGAAGACGACGTTACTGTCACGTTCGAGCGGAACTTCTGGGTCGGGTTCGAACTCCAGGGCGATCCGTGCATCTGGTACGGCGAGGAGGAACTGGGCATCTGTGCAAAACTGGAGGGATGTCGGGCGCCACCGCGACCGAATTCCGAAGGCGTTCCCGAACCGGATGCAGTTATGGATTTCGCTGACGATGTAGTAGATGATGTATTCGATAACCTCGAAGAAGTTCCGCTACCGGATGGAAGGAACCTTCTCGGTGGTGCAATCGCCGTTGGAGGGATCGTGCTCCTCGCGATTGGTGCCCCTATCGAGGCTCCATTGGCTGTCGTTATCAGTGGTTTGACTATCGTCGTGGTAAGTGATGATGACGAAGACGAGGAGGAGGACGATGAAGATGACGAACAGTAATCTTACCCAGCGAGCAAGTACTATAAGATGATGCGACAGTCAGCAGAGATCGACCCCTATCTTGCGCGTGGTTTAGTAGGGATTGCAATTTCCATCGCCGTCTACGTCAGTATCGATGAGCCAGGCTCGGCGCTGACGGTACTTCTCATACTGTGTTTCCTTTCGGGAAGTCTTATGGCGATCAGTTCACCGAAACGATGGTCAGTAGATACAACGCTCAAACTCTATCGGGTAATTCTCTCGCTTCCCGGTATCGGTTCATTTGTGTTCGGTATCTATCACCTGTTCACAACCGGATCACCAGCACTTGCGGCGGTTCCCATCGGATTGAGCCTGATATTACTGATCCCGCTAGCGGTGACACCTTGGGACGAGGTTCGGGCGTACCTAGCGTACGTGAAGGATCCGGCCAACGACGTCAGCGATGCCGTCGCCCCGATTCCCCCCCGGTTGTACTTGCGGGGTCGATACGCAGCCGTCGGGTCGCTGGCCGTCATCTTCGCGGTCGTTGTGCTCCGGTTGTACTGGCCGCCAAGCATCGGTACGCTCGCCGCCCTCGCTGGCGTGGTCGGCACGGGATTGGTGAACGTGTGGTGTTCGCCGTTCAGTGGTTCCCCCGAACAGGTGGTTATACGCCGCAGACTCCGGTGGGCGATCCTCGGGCTTGGGTCCGGTGTGAGTTCCCTGTACGGCTTCCTGTTCACCGACGCGCAGGTTCCAGCGGCGTTCTGGGGTGCTGTGACCCTCGGCATCGCGTACTGGCTGTTCGTCGGTGCGAACTGGGAGGCTGTGCGCGAGGAAATCGCGGACCTGCAATCGGACGCTCGAACGGACTGGGGGTGACCGACGGCAACAGTCGGGTCCCCCGTAGCGAACTCGTCACCCGTCGGCGCCGCCCCGAACGGCTACGATCCCGGTACCTCTTAAATACCCACATAGCCCTATAAGTGAGCCTCCGCTTCAGAACGAGTCCAGCGCCCGCTCCAGCACCGTAGCCGCCCGCCGAACCTCGTCCACGCGAACGTATTCCCGGTCGGCGTGCGCCACCGGCCCCTCGTCGTCCGCCAGCACGCCCGGGCCGAACACGACCGTCGGGGCCACCTCCGCGAAGTACGACGCCTCCGTCGCGGCGCCGAACGGCCGAACGTCCCCGGCACCAGCGTCCCGCAACGCCCCCACGACCCCCGAGTGGGCGGGCGTCTCGAACGCCGCCAGGAACGGCGTCTCGCGGGCGGCCAGCGAGACCCGGACGTCGGCGGCGCCGTCGACCTCGGCCCGGAGGTGGCGCTGGAGGCCCTCGCGGAACTGGCGGGCCGTCTCGGGGGGGACGCTCCGGCGGTCGACGACGACGCGACACTCGGCGGGCACCTGGTTGGTCGCGTCGCCACCGTCGATCACCGTCGGCGTCAGCGTGGCCGGGCCGAGCGCGTCGTGCGGGCCGGGCACGTCCGGCCGGTCGTCGTAGGTGGCCAGCGCCTCCAGCACGGGCGCGACCGCCGCGACGGCGTTGACGCCGGCCTCCGGTTCGGCGGCGTGGGCGTTCTCGCCCTCGACGACGACGGTGGCCTGGAACCGGCCGCGCGCGGCGTTGCAGACGTCCAGCCCCGTCGGTTCCCCGACGATCACGTGGTCGGCGTCGTCCAGACGCCCGCCGTCGACCAGCGCGGCAGCTCCCGTCGACCCCGTCTCCTCGTCCGGCGTGACCGCTAGCGTGACCCGGTTGTCCAGATCGGCACCGAGGAAGGCCGAAAGCATCGCCGCGAGCGGCCCCTTCGCGTCGCAGGCGCCGCGGCCGCGGATCACCTCGCCGTCCCGCTCGACGGGGAGGTGCGGCGGCACGGTGTCGAGGTGCGTGTTGAGGACGACGTGGGGGTCGCCGCTGCCCCTGCTCGCCAGGACGTTACCCGCGTCGTCGACGGTCGGGTCGACGCCCGCGTCCGCGAGGGCGTCGACGAGCATTCGACGGAGTTCCGCGACGTCCTCGGTGGTGTCGACCGGAACGGTCCGTTCGAGGAAGGCGACCGGATCGACCGCCGCGGCGTCGCTCACTGCTGCACCGCCTCCGGCCGCGGGAGGTCGCCCTCGAAGGTCCGCTCGACCGGCCCGGTGAGCGCGGCAGGGCCGTCGGCGGGGAGCGACACCGACAGTTCCCCGCCCGGCGGGGTCACCGTCAGGTCGCCGTCGGCCAGGCCGAGTCGGCGGGCGGCGGCCGCGACGGCCACCGCGCCGGTGCCACAGGAGCGCGTCTCGCCCTCGACGCCGCGCTCGTAGGTCCGCTGGGCGAACCCGTCCGGCTGCCCGGTCGCGGTGTTCGCCTCGTTACTCGGCGACGCGAGGGTGACGTTGGTGCCCCGCGGAAACAGGTCGTGGTCGCGTACCGGGCCGGCGATGGCGTCCAGGTCGACGGCGCCGACGTCCGGCACGAACGCGACGGCGTGGGGGACGCCGGTGTTCACCGCCGTCACCGAGAGGCCGGCCACGTCCTCGTCGATCAGCGGTTCGTCCCGATCCAGCGGGACGTCCTCCGGTGCGAACGAGGGGGTTCCCATCTCGACGGTGACCGACCCACCGTCGACGTGGGCCTGGCGAGTGCCGGCCTGGGTGTCGAGCATGATCCGGTCGGCGCCGGTCCGCTCGGCGGCCCAGGCGGCGGCGACGCGGGCCCCGTTGCCGCACATCGGCGCGGTGGAGCCGTCGGGCTGAACGAGCGTCATCACCGCCCGCGGCGGTCGGTAGTCGGCCTCCAGCGCCAGGAACAGGACGCCGTCGGCGCCGACGCGGACGGCTTCCCCGCCGTCGGCCTGGGCGTCTCCCCCGACGCGGACGTCCGCGCCGCCGTCCGCCTGCGGGACGGCGTCGTCGCCGGACTGGCTGCGCGGCGCGCCGTCGGCCGCGACGTGCGGCGCAGCCTCGCCCTCGCGGTCGCAGTGGACCCGGGCGAACGCCCGCCGGTTGGGGACGCACTCCGCGGCGTCGACCACCAGGAAGTCGTTGCCGGTGCCGTGCCACTTCTCGACGGCGACGGTCACGCCGGATCACCCCCGTGGCCGGGGGCGGCCGCGCCGGTCGACGCTGCCGGGAACGACCGCTCGCGCCGGGTCAGGTCCGCGACGGTCTCGCGCTCGCGGACGGCCGCGGTCCGGTCGCCGTCGACGGCGACGCAGGCCGGTCGGGGTCGGGAGTTGTACTGGCTGGCCATCTCGAAGCCGTAGGCGCCGGCGTTGCCAACCGCCAGCAGGTCGCCGCGCTCGGGCGACGGGAGCGGCCGGTTCCGGGCCAGCACGTCCGCGCTCTCGCAGACCGGGCCGGCGACCGTCACCGGCCGCTCGGCGCGTTCGTCGGCCGCCAGGTTGCGCACCTCGTGGTGGGCGTCGTACAGCGCCGGCCGGACCAGGTCGGTCATCCCGGCGTCGACGCCCACGACGACCGTCTCGCCGGTCGGGTCGTTCGTCCCGCCGGCCGAGTCGTCGGCCTCGTCCGGCCGGCCGACCGGCTTCACCGTGTTCACCCGCGTCAGCAGGACGCCCGCGTCCGCGACGAGGTAGCGGCCGGGTTCGACCACGGGGCGCGCGTCGAGTTCGCCGAGTGCCTCCCGGGTCGCGCGGGCGACGGCGTCGAGGTCGAGCGGATCCTTACCGGGCCGGTAGGGGACGCCGTAGCCGCCGCCGCCGTCGACGAATTCGAGGTCGACGGGGGCGTCCCTGGCCAGGTCGCCCACCTGCTCGACCAGTTCGCGGTGGGCCGACAGGTCCTCGCCGGCGATGCCGGACCCGGCGTGGGCGTGGATCCCGACCACGTCGAAGCCGCGGTCGTCGGCGTCGGCTAGCAGGTCCACCGCCCGGTCGAGGGGGACGCCGAACTTCGGGTCGGCCCCGGTGGCGACCGTCTCGTGGTGGCCGGCGCCGACGCCCGGGTTCACGCGGATGCAGAGCCGTCCGTCGTAGTCGCGCTCGGCCAGGCGGTCGACCGTGTCGGCGGCGCCCGCGGTGACCGTCAGCCCCGGATGCTCGGCGGCGGCGTCGACGACCGCGTCGAGGTCCCGGGCCGGTGGGTTGACCGCGGTGTAGAGGACGCGCTCACCCGGGAACCCGGCGTCCAGCGCCCGGAGCACCTCGCCCGCGGACGCGCACTCGACGCCCGCACCTTCCTCGGCCAGCGTCCGCAGGACCGCGCGGCTGGTGTTGGACTTCGCGGCGTAGTGGACGTCCGCGAAGTCGAACGCGGCCGCGAACCGGCGGTAGTTCTCGCGCACGCGGGCGAGGTCGTAGACGTACAGCGGCGTGCCGTGGTCGTCCGCGAGGGCCCGGAGGCGTTCGGCGTCCCAATCGGCCAGCCGTCGGACCGGCGGGTTCTCATCGGCGCTCATTCGTCCTCCCCTCCTGCTTCGCTCTCCCGTAGCAACTGCTCGCGCTCGGTCGCTTCGACGGTCGACTGCTGGACCTCGGTCGCCACGACGGCGGGCTTGTAGGCGCCGTCCTCGAAGAGGTCGTGCTCTCCGAGCGACGAGGGGACGTACCGGGTGAACGCCCGCCGCTCCGGCGGCAACTCCCCGAAGCGGACCGTCTCGTCGACGAGGTCGTAGACGGGGACTCGTGGGGTCAACAGCGTGTTCTCCGCCACCACGGTGTCCGCGCCGACGACGAATCCCGAGGTCACGCGACAGCCGGCACCGAGGGTGACGCCGTCCTCGATCACCACGGGCGCGTCCTCGACGGGTTCGAGGACGCCGCCGACCAGC
>CAYTAG010000139.1:0-9454 GCA_964435625.1 uncultured Halobacteriales archaeon
GCGGTCGGTCGCCGGCCCAACCCCGCGGTTGGGGAGGGCGAGGACATCCCTAGTCGTCGGCTGCCGTCGAACCACCTCGAAAACACCGTATCCACGTCGACCAATCGAATTATCCAAAACCACCGTACGCCCCGAAAATACCGAACCAAACGCCCCACTACCAGATTCCCAGCGCCATCCCGACGAGTTCGACGATCACGTACAGCCAGATCACGTACGCCGCCACCGCCAGCGACACCGACAGCACCACCAGGTTCAGGATTTGCCACCGCCGCCGAACTGCCGCGTCGACGCTACAGACGCCCTCGTTGACGTACAGGTGCACGACCAGCGCGCCGAACAGCAACGCCAGCCCCGCCAGCCGGAACGCCCAGGCGTACTGGCCGTACAGCAGGTCGGTCAACGACGCCGCGTAACTGACGCTGCCCAGTCCCAGCAACACGGTCACGACCGGCACGAAACAGCACAACCCCCCGACGAATGCCGCGACCGGGACCGACCGCTTGAGGAACCACAGGTCCGAGTCGTCCGGACCGGTCGCGTCGGTCATCGCGGCCGTCTTCGGCGGGGGAACTCAAAAAGGTAGTTCGGACGTGCGAGAGGGTCGACCTGCCGACGATCGGGTTCCGACGAACCGGGGTCGTTCCGCCGAACCGGTTTCGAACCTCCCGACGGGGAACGCGACCACCGCTCCGGGCATATATGAATATATGTACATATGTTCATATATCCGCGAACGCCGGGTAGTGCGATGGCTCTCGACGGTCGAAAACGCAAAAACAGGAGGGCGAGTTATCGCCAGGATCGGAGGCTTGGCGCTTCCTGTACGCCGATGGAGAGCCAGGCGCCATCCTCGGAGATGTCCGCGATGAGGTACTGGTCGTCGTCGACGGAAGCGATGACCTCCGTGTCCGCAGCGCGGGGAGCGATGTCCGTCGCCATACACTTTGATAGAGGCTGTCACACCTATATAAACGCGTCGAAACGACAGGAGGGTTTCAATCAGCCGTCAGGGAACCGGCGCGGGAGGGATCCGGCCCTGCCGGCCACGAGCGACGCGAGGAGGCTGGTTCCGGCCGGCGCGTCGCTCGCGAAATACCGGTGCCGTCGGGGCGTGAGACGGCGGCACAACGTGTCGTAGGGTACAAGAGTACGGAGGGTGTATTCGGCGGACATGAACGTCGCAGACGCGATGACGCCCCGGTCGGAGGTCGTGACGGTGGAGCTGCCGGGCACCCGTGACGACGTCCTGACCTACCTCCAGGAGCGGGCGTTCTCCTCGGTCCCCGTGGTCAAAGACACCGACGACGGCGAGCAGTTCCGCGGGCTGGTCTCCCGGGAGGACCTCATCGCCACCCCCGACGAGGACCAGCTGGCCCTCCTGATGAGCGAGGTCCCGACGACCGAACAGGGGGCCTCCATCGAGGACCTCGCCCGCCTGATGGTCGAGCAAGGTGCCCGCCGGGTGCCGGTGGTCGACGGCAAACTCGAGGGCATCGTCACCGTGACCGACGTGATCCGCGCCATCGCCGAGGGCGAAGTCGCCGGGGACGCCGAGGTGGGCGACCTGGCCACCCGGACGGTCAACACGGTCTGGCGGGAGACGCCGCTGGCCGTCGCCGAGCGGACCATCGCCCACGCGGGCATCCCCTACGCGGTCGTGCTCGACGACGACGGCCGGATGGACGGCATCATCACCGAAGTGGACGTCATCGACGTCGCCCGCGTGGTCGCCGGCGAGGCCGAGACCGGCGACTCGGTGTCCAGCGACGACGAGGACTGGAAGTGGGAGAACGTCAAGGCCGTCGGCAGCACCACCATGCCGACCCGCGACGTCGAAATTCCCACCGGCCCGGTCAGCGACTTCATGACCGAGGACGTCGTCACGGTCACGAAGGGCCGCACCGCCAGGGAGGCCGCCCAGTTGATGATCGAGCACGACGTCGAACAGATCCCGCTGATGACCGGCGGCCACCTCGGCGGCGTGGTGACCGATATGGACCTGCTGGAGGGCCTCTATGAGTGACGGGGACCGACTCGCCGAACTCGCCAAGCGCCGGGGCTTTTACTTCCAGTCGAGCGAGCCCTACGGCGGCGCCGCCGGTTTCTACACCTTCGGCCCGCAGGGCGCGGCGCTGAAACACAACGTCGAGGACGCCTGGCGCGAGCGGTTCACCGTCCGCGAGGGCAACATGGAGATCCAGTCCCCGACGGTGATGCCCGAACCCGTCTTCGAGGCCTCGGGCCACCTCGACACCTTCGACGACATGATCGTCGAGTGCGCCGACTGCGGGGGCAGCCACCGCGCGGACCACCTCGTCGAGGACCACACCGAAATCGAGGAGGCCGAGAGCCTCCCGGGCAGCGAGGTCGAGAACCTCATCGCCGAGTACGAAATCGCCTGCCCGACCTGCGGCACCGAACTCGCAGGCCGACCGGTCGAGGACTTCAACCTCATGTTCGAGACGAACATCGGCCCGGGCGACGCCCAACCCGGCTACCTGCGCCCAGAGACGGCCCAGGGCATCTTCGTGGACTTCCCGCGGCTGAAGGAGTACGCCCGCAACCAGTTGCCCTTCGGCGTCACCCAGATCGGCCCCGCCTACCGCAACGAGATCTCCCCGCGGGGCGGCCTCAAGCGACTCCGGGAGTTCACCCAGGCCGAACTCGAACTGTTCGTCGACCCCGAGGCGGACGAACCGCCGCTGGAGCGGGTCGCCGACGTCGAGTTGCCGCTGTACTCCGCCGAGCAGCAGGAGGCCGAGGACGGGGAGATCCGGGAGATGACGGTCCGGGAAGCCGTCGACGAGGGCGTCGTCGGCGAACCCTGGATCGCCTACTACCTCGGCGTCGGCCGCCAGTGGTACGAGCGGATCGGCATCGACATCGATCGGTTCCGGTACCGCCAGCACCTCGGCGGCGAGCGCGCCCACTACGCCAGCGACTGCTGGGACGCCGAGGCCGACGTCAGCCTGCCCGGCGAGGATCCCGACTGGATCGAGATCACGGGCTACGCCTACCGGGGCGATTACGACCTCGGCAAACACGCCGCCCACGCCGACGACGAGTACTCGGTGTTTGAGCAGTACGACGAGCCGATCACCGTCGAGCGGCCGACCGTCGACCCCGACATGAGCTACCTCGGCCCCGAGTTCGGCGGCCAGGCCCAGGCCGTGGTCGACGCGCTGGAGGGCCTCGCGGCGAACGATCCCGAGGCGTTCCGCGTGGCGCAGCGCGCCGCGGAAGGCGCGAGCGGTGACGAGCCGCGAGCGGAGAGCGAGGAGGTGACCGTCGAGGTCGACGGCGAAGAGGTGACGGTCCCCGTCGAGAAGACCGGCTTCGCGGTCGAGGAGCAGACCGAGCACGGCGAGCACCGCACGCCGCACGTGATCGAGCCGTCGTTCGGCGTCGACCGGGTCGTCTACACGCTGTTGACCCACGCCTACCGCGAGGACACCATCGACGGCGAGGCCCGGACCTACCTGGCGCTCGATCCGGAGGTGGCGCCGACTGTGGTCGGCGTGTTCCCGCTGCTGGACGAACTGGCGGACCGGGCCAGGGACCTGACCGAGCGCCTGCGCGCGGACGGGTTGCCCGCGACCTACGACGACTCCGGGAGCATCGGCCGGCGGTACCGCCGCCAGGACGAGGTCGGTACGCCGTTCTGCGTGACGCTGGACGAACGAACCCCCGAGGACGACACCGCGACGATCCGGGACCGGGACACGACCGACCAGGCGCGGGTCCCGGTCGGGGAGTTGCCCGAGGTCCTGGCGGACCTCCGGGCCGGGCGGCGGTCGTTCGAGGACCTGGAGACCGCACCGAGAGCGTAAGATGCACGCCGAGGTCACCCGACGACTCGTGCACGCCTCCGGCGCCGGGGCCCCGGCGCTTTACCTGTTCGGCCTGGTGACCTGGGACCAGCTCCGGCTGGGGGCGATGGTCGGCATCGTCGTGACGCTGGTGCTGGAACTCGTCCGGCTCCAGGTCGGCCTCGACTGGTGGGTGTTCGACCAGCTCACCCGCGAGTACGAACAGGAGAACCTCGCCGGCTACGCGCTGTACATGTTCAGCGGATCGGCGGTCATCCTGGCGTTCGGCCCCACCATCGCGGTCCCCGCCGTGTTGATGCTGACGCTGGGCGACCCCGTCAGCGGCCTCGCGGGGTCGGGCGAACTCCGCCGGTTCAAGCGGCCCCGCGTGATGGCGCTGATGTTCGTCGTCTGCCTGGCGCTTGCGCTGCCGTTTTTGCGGCCGAGCGTGGCCGTCCTCGCTGCGGCGGCGGCGACGCTGGCCGACGGCGTCAAGCCGATCATCTGGGGCTACGTCATCGACGACAACGTCACCATCCCCATTGCCGCTGCGGTGGCCGGCCAGGCCGGCCTGTGGTACCTCCCCGAGTTCTTCGTCTAAGCCGGGGCCGAGAGGTGGTTTCCGTCTGGATCAGGGCCGGTAGCAGTTCTCCGTGGATCAGGGCCGGTAGACGCACCGGAACCCGATCTCGTTGTGGCGGTCGGTGAGCAGGTCCTTGCCGCGGAACACCGCCGAGGCCTGCTCGGGGATGTTCGACCACGATCCCCCGCGGATGACGGGGAACGCCTCGTGTTCGTCGATCAGGTTCTCGTGAGACGAGCCCGGCGGGTGGTCGAACACGGGGTTGACCTCCTGGCGGGTCATGTAGCCGGACTTCGTGTACTCCCAGACGTTGCCGAGCATGTCGTAGACGCCGAAGTCGCTAGCGCCCTCCTCGTGGGCGTCGACCGGGACGGTCTGGGTCTCGTTCGGCCCGTCTCGCAGCGTCTCGGTGAGCAGGTCCGTCCACTCGGGGATGGTCTCGATCTCGGCGTCGAAGGTGTTGCCCGCCCAGTGGAGTTCGTCGGGGTCCCACTCGTCGCCCCACGGGAAGATGTGGCCCTCCGGACCGCGGGCGGCGATCTCCCACTCCTCCTCGAAGGGGAGGTCCTTGCCGGCCCAGTTGGCGTAGGCGTAGGCGTCGTAGAAGTCGATGCCGGTGACGGGGTGGTCCGGCCCGAGGTCCTCGTGGGCGGTGATCCGGGTTCGGTCCTTGTCCTCCGGTTCGGCCGGGTGGCCGTAGACGGAGTGGTCGTCGACCGACTCGACGAACTCGTCGTACTCGGCGTTGGTCACCGGGTACTTGTCGATGTAGAACGGCGACACCTCGACCTCCTGGGGTTCGAGGTAGGAGTCGTCGAAGCGGTCGAACGGGACGTCCCCGGGGTCGACGCCGACGGTGTAGGTCCCGCCCGGGATCGGGACCATCCCGTCCGGCGGGTCGTCGAGGTCGGCGTCGTCGGACCCCGCGTGGTCCAGCGCCGCGTTGTAGTGGTACTCGGTCGGGAACCGCCCGTTCTCCTGGTAGTGGTCCTTGAGCATCGCCAGGGTGTCGGGGTCCTCCGTGCCGAAAATTTCGAACTCCGCGGTCACGACGGAGGCCCGCCCGACGCCGACGGGGTTGCCGCCCCACTCAAGTCGGGTCATGTCGCCCGGCCCCTCGTCGGGCCACCCGACGATGGGGACGAGGTCGTCGATGGCCTCCTGGAGTTCGTGCTCGCCACACAGGAGGATCGCCTCGAACGCCACGAAGTCGATGTCGTCGTGAGTCGACGAGGAGATGTACTCCCGGCAGAAGGCGTTGTCCAGTCGGTCGGCGGCGACGTCGAGCATGGCGTGCCGGAGGTGCGGGTTCGGGTGCATCGCCGCCATGCCGAAGACGTTCGACAGCGCCTGGTCGGACTCCAGCGACGTGATCTCCTCGCGGTACTCCTCGACGGTCTCCCGGACGGTCTCTGGATCGGCGTCTACGAGCGCCTCGGGGTCCATCTCCTCGATGATCTTGCCTGACTTCGCTATTTCTTCTCTTACGTCAACCGTCATACAATCTACTTTTAGCAATAAATTAAATATCTTACTGTCGCAGGAACGAGGACGAACGACGAACCAGGGGCTACGAACCGGCCGCTTCGAAAGGTGGTTGGATCACGATGCTACGGTCGGGGATCCGATCAGACGATCGAGTCCCACTTGCCGTCGACCGGGCCGGTGACGGCCTTCGTCGACTTGTCGGCTTCGGCGTCGACCCAGGCTTTCGCGTAGTCCATGCGTTCTCACCTCCCTTCGGAGGCGGTACTATAATGAACTCTATTACATTTAATTCTTTTTAGCTTATATAAAGGACCAATTATTCGTAACTTCCGTTGAGGGGGTGGGAGTCAACCTCGGCTGGCGCGGGACCTGGAATAAATACGCATCAAATAGATACTCATTTAACTGACGAAACCGATACGGGAGGCCGTGAACGGAGACGTGCCCAGGGAATCGTCGTCGGGCGGGTGGTCGTAACGTGGCCTCCCGTTTTTCGCTCCCGCAGCGGACGGTCCTCAAGTACTACCTGTACATGGCCACGAAGTGGGCCCACCTGACGGGGCCGATCTGGGTGCTGTTCCTGCTCTCGCGTGACCTCTCGTACACCCAGATCGGCCTGCTGGACTCGCTGTTCGCGGTGGCCGTCCTGTTCGGGGAGGTGCCGACCGGGTTCGTCGCCGACCGGATCGGCCGCCGGAACGCGCTGCTGATCGGGATCGCCCTCCTGTCGTCGTCGTCGATCCTGATGGCCTTCGGCACCAACTTCTACATGTTCGCCGTGTTCTACGTCCTCTGGAGCCTCGGGCAGACGTTCCAGTCCGGCACCGACAGCGCCTGGCTGTACGACATCCTGCGGGAGGGCGACGGCCTCAGCGAGGAGGAGTACGCCCGGGTCCGGGGCCGGGGCAACGCCATCGGCCTGCTGGTCAGCGGCGGGACCGCGCTCGCCGGGGGCTACATGGGCGAGGTCAGCCTCGCGGCCCCCTGGATCGTCTCGGGCCTGCTGGTGGCCCTGGGCTTTCTCGTCGTGCTGTCGATGCCGGAGACCGAACAGTTCGAGGACGACGACGCCGACCCGTTCACGGTCGTCGACGTGATCCCGGCGGTCCGCGAGCGCTTCTTCGGGACGCCGCTGGGGCCGTTCGTCGTCTACGTCGGCCTGTTTTTGGGCGTGCTCGGCGCCGTCGACTACTTCGTCCAGCCGATCAGCAGGGACGTCGGCCTGTCGGTCCGGCACCTCGGCTGGATGTACGCCGGGTTCACCGTCGTCGGCGCGGCCGTGAGTTACAACGTCGACGAGGTCAAGCGGATCGTCGGCCTGCGGCGCTGGTTCACCGTGATCCCGCCCGCGCTGGGCGTGCTGTTCGTCGGCGTCGTCCTCTTCCCGCCGGTCGCCATCCCGCTGTTCTTCATGATGAAGGGCGCCCGCAACGGGACCGACCCGCTGGAGACCGAGTACATCAACGACAACACCGTCTCGAAGGGGCGCGCGACGGTCATCAGCATCGTCTTCATGGTCCACTCGCTGTTCGAGATCCCGCTGGCGGTCGGCGGCGGCGCGATCGCGGACCTGCTGTCCCCGCTTGGCGCCGTGGCCGTCCTCGGCGGCCTGATGGCCGTCGGGTCGATCCTGATCCGCCTCTGGAGCGAACCCGTCGCCGAACTCGACGAGGAGATCGTCGTCGAGGACCCCCAGGCCATCGGGGACGACTAGCTACGTCAGTCGGCGCCGCTCGCGTCCCCGAACCACCGCTCGGCCGCGCGTTCCAGCGGCCCGGACCGCTGCATCAGTAGCGTCCCGAGGACGCTCATCGCGAGGACGTACCCGACCGCGACCGCGGGGATCACCTCGGTCATGACCTCGCCGGAGCCGGCGGCGGCGACGGTGGCGACGACCAGCGAGAACTCCCCGCGGGTGACCATCCCGGCGCCGACCCGGGCCGACCGCCGCGCGTCGAGGCCGTAGATCCGCCCGCCGAGGTAGCCGCTGGCGAGTTTGCCCGGGCCCGTGGCGACGACCAGCAGCACCAGCACGCCGGCGACGCCCGCGAGCAGCCGCGGGTCGGTCCCCAGCCCGATCCAGAAGAAAAAGACCGCCGCGAAGACGTCCCGGAGCGGTTCGAGCAGGTCCTCGATCTCGACGACGTGGTCGGTCGTCGAGAAGCCCATGCCGACGAAAAACGCCGCGACGGCCTCGCTGACGCCCAGTAGTAGCGCGACGCCGGCGATCAGCACCGTCGCCGCGACGGTCCGCAACAGCGTCGCCTCCCGGGAGCCGACGTCGAGTAGCCGCTGGAACAGCGGGCGCCCGCCGTGGACGACGCCCACGAGGGCGAGGAGGAACCCGACCGCGACGCCGACGTCGCGGGCGGCCGTCTCTAGGCCGCCGGCGCCGACGACGACCGCCGAGACCACCGCCAGGTACACCGCGATGGCCACGTCCTCGAACACCAGCGTCCCGAGCATCGGCTCGCTCTCGTCGTTGGCGATCCACCCCAGGTCGATCAGCGACTTCGTGATGACCGCCGACGAGGAGACGTAGACGATCCCCGCCAGCAGGACCGCCTCGACGAGCGACCAGCCCAGCGCCAGGCCGACGACCAGCCCGACCGGCGCGTTCAGCGCCAGGTCGACCGCGCCCGCCTTCGAGATGTTCTCCCAGTTGGCCAGCAGGCGGTCGGGGCTGAACTCCAGCCCCAGGAAAAAGAGGAGAAAGACGATCCCCAGTTCGGCGGCGACGTCGACGAACGCGCCCCGGGCCACGTGCGGCAAGCCCGCCAGCCCCAGCCCGAACGGCCCCGCGAGGATGCCGACGACGAGGTAGAAGGGGATGACCGACTGCCGCAGGCGGTCGGCGACCGCGCCGGCGGCGGCGATGGCCGCGAACGTCGCCCCGACCTCGATCAGCGACGTCTCGGCCATCCTACTCGGGCTCGACGAGTTCGCGGAGCTTGCGGTGGTCCGCCCGGTCGCCGATTGCGACGAGGACGTCGCCCGCCTCGATGACGAGGTCGGGGGCGGGGTTGGGGATGGTCTCGTCGTCGCGCTGGATGGCCAGCACCGAGGCGCCGGTCCGCTGTCGGACCTCGCAGTCGCCGAGGGTCACCTGGGCGACGGGGGACCCTTCGGCCACCTTCACCCACTCGATGAGCGAGTCGTCGTCCAGCACGGTCTCGATGGTGCCGGTCCGGATCGGCTGGAAGTACGCGCCCTCGAGGATGGTGCCGACCTTCCGGGCCAGCCCGTCGGACAGCTCGAACAGCTTCTCGGCGTCGCTGTCCGGCTCCGGCCGGCGGAACACCTCCCGCTTGCCCGTGTTGTGGATGACGATCACCAGCTGGGCACTGTCGTCGAGGTCGACCGCGAACTTCTTGCCGACCCCCGGGAGGTCCGTCTCGTAGACGCCCATACCGGACGTTGGGGGATCGACGACAAAAGGTTCGGGGACCGCGACGGGGAGGGGCCACCGAAAGCGTAGCGACCGGACTTCGGCGTCATCTAGCCAGCCCATCGTCGGACGTCGTTTCGCCAACCCATCGTCAGACGTCGTTTCGCCAACCCATCGTCGGGC
>CAYTAG010000140.1:0-9439 GCA_964435625.1 uncultured Halobacteriales archaeon
TGTTCTCCCGGAAGGTGATCATGTCCATCTCCTCGGGGGCCTTCATCGGCGAGGGGACGCCCTCCAGGTAGTAGGTCGGGCGGACGTTGGCGTAGAGGTCGAGCGTCTGCCGGAGTGCGACGTTCAGCGAGCGGTAGCCGGCACCGACCGGCGTCGTGAGCGGCCCCTTGATGGCGACGCGGTGCTCGCGGATCGCACCGACGGTCTCCTCGGGGAGGTTGACGTCCTCGCCGTATCGCTCGCGGGCGCTCTCGCCGGCGTAGACGCGCATCCAGTGGACCTCGCGGCCGGTCGCCTCCGCGGCCGCCGACAGGACCTCCCGTGCCGCCGGGCCGACGTCGACGCCCGTGCCGTCACCGTACAGGATCGGGATGACCGGGTCGTCCGGGACGTCGAGTCGGCCGTCCTCGGCGGTTACCTTGGTCCCGTCGTCGGGAACCTCGATGTGCTCGTAGCTCATGTCGTCCGAAGCGAGGGACAGCGCGGCTAAAAGGGCTGTCGTTCCGTCGCGACCGGCGAAAATTGCGCCGTCGTGGGGACGACGACGCTACTCGGCCGACCGTGGATCGACGTGGTGGACCGCGTCCGGCGAGAGGAGACGACCGCTGGGCAGTTCGACCCAGCCGTTGGCGAGCACCCGGGCCGGCCCCTCGTGGAGGACGTCTTCCATCTCGGCGTCGCCGTAGACGACGGCGTCGTCGTACTCCCGGCGGAAGCCGTCGGACAGTTCGTCCCAGATCGAATCGGTCGAGACGACCATACCGGACGCTGGGGGCGGCCCACGAAAAGCGTTGGGTCGGCACGTCGAGGCACCGTTCGCTCGGCTCCGGGACGGCCAGATTTTTCTCCCCCGGGCGTACACTTCGGGGAGAATGCCGACCCCGGGGGATCTACAGCGACGGTACCGCGACCAACACGGCAAGAAGTACGCACTGGGCGGGGCCGGCCTCTGGGGACTGTACACGTGGGCGATGCTCGGGGCCGTCCCGGGTGACCCGGGCACGGCCGGGACGGTACTGGTCGCCGTCCTCGCGTTCTTCCTCGCCGCACTGACGGTCGATTACCCCGTGCGGCTGTCGGCGGGTCGGGAGATGGGCTACGTCGGACTACCCTGGGAGTTCGGCCGGTGGGAGCACGTCGAGCGCGAGTGGGTCGCGTCCGTCGATACCTGCTACAACTGTGGGGAACGCGACGTCCCCGGCGTCGCCTCACGCGCGGTGATCGACAAGATCGAGTGGGGCCTCCCCGGCCGACGGATCGAAAGCGAGACGAACTACGACTGCCGGTCGTGCGCCGAGCGGCTAAGACAGGTCCCCGACGAACCGGAACCCGACCGGTCGGACGACGGCGAATCGGCCGGCAGCAGACGGGGCGACGGCGGCGTCAGCGGGTAATCGGCACCGGCGGCCGCTTCCCGACCGCTTATGTCCACGCCGACGGTTGCTCCGATCCATGCAGGTCATCGTCCACGGCGGCGCCGGCGGCGAGCCCGAGGAACCGCAGCCACGCCAGTCGGTCCTGGACGAGGCCGCCGAGACGGGGACGGGCGAGGGGACGCCGCTTTCCGCCGTCGAGGAGGCGGTGCGCGTCCTGGAGTCGTCGCCGCGGTTCAACGCGGGCGTCGGCGGCGCCGTCCAGAGCGACGGGGTGATCCGGACCGACGCGGGCGTCATGACCAGCGACCGCTCCGCGGGCGCCGTCTGCTCGATGCCCGGCGTCGAGCACGCCGTCTCCGCGGCCCGGGTCGTGCTGGAGGAGACGCCGCACGTCCTCGTGTCCGGCGACCACGCCGTCGAACTCGCGGCGGCGTTCGGCGTCGAGACCGGCGTCGACCTCCGGAGCGACCGCACCCGCGAGAGGTGGGCCGACGAGGACGCTCCCGTCGACGCGGGACCGCGCGAGCAACTCGACTGGCTCCGCGAACGGTTCGGTCGCACGGATCCGGGGGGGCGGGAGGTCGACGAATCCCGTTCCGGCGACGCCCACGACCACGACACCGTGGGTGCGGTCGCACGCGAGGGTGACCGGTTCGCGGCCGCGACCTCGACGGGCGGGCGCTGGCTGGCGCTCGCGGGGCGGGTCGGCGACGTGCCCCAGGTCGGCAGCGGCTTCTACTGCGGTCCCGCGGGCGGCGCCAGCGCGACCGGCGCGGGCGAGGACATCGCCCGGGTGACCCTCTCGCGGCGCGCGGTCCGCCACCTCGAACGGGGTGCCGACGCCGGCGAGGCCGCCGAACGGGCCATCGCGGAGTTCGGCGAACTCACCGGCTCGTCGGCCGGGGTCGTCGTCCTCGACGGACGGGGCAACGCCGGCAGCGCCTACAACAGCGAAGGGATGCAGACGGCCGTAACGAGGGATTGATCGCTCGGCGTCAGCCGTAACGACCGGTTACCCCCCGCAGGGTCGTCCTCGTCCGTGTTGGTCGGGGGGGAGTCCTCGCGGTCGAGTCAACCACGGTGCAGTTTCTCCGGAGTAATACCGCGTTTCGAACGGTGAACTCGCGAAACGATTTCGGGGTTTATTCCCCGTCGCCACCCCAGTCACACAGGGCGTAACCGGCGCGCGCCGCGCCGGCCGGTACGTCACAACTTCGAGTGATCCTCCATGAGTCAACGACGCCAAGGACACCAGGGACGAGAACAGGACCGTAAAGGTCAACGACGGCAAGGAATGCAGGGCCAACAGGGCAAGCAGACCGGCCAGCGACACGCTGGCCAGCAGTTCGGCGGCGAGCACGGCCAGCAGCGACAGTGGGAACAGCAGGGCAGCCAGACCCACGGCCACCAGCAGCGTCAGGGCCAGCATCAGGGCGGTCAGCATCAGGGCGGTCAGCATCAGGCTGGCCAGCATCAGGGTGGCCAGCATCAGGCTGGCCAGCATCAGGCTGGCCAGCAGCGAGGTCAGCAGGGCCAGATGGGCCAGCAGCGAGGCCAGTCGCGCCACCAGCAAGGTCAGAGGGGCCACCAGCAGAGCCAGATGGGCCAGAGTGGCCAGCACCAGGGCATCGGCGGCCAGGAACGCGGCGGGACGAGCCAGCACGGCGGCCAGCAAGGCCGGATGGGCCAGCAGGGATCCGCCCAGAAACGCACTCAGCATCGCCAGACTGGGGGCGCCCGACACCAGGGCGAGCAACGCCAGTACGGCACGGGCCAGTCGAGACAACAGGGCCCCGAGACCCACGGCATGCAGGGCCACCAGCGCCGCCAGTCCCAGCATGGGGGCGGCCAGCATACGGGCGCCCCCGGGCAGCACGGCGGCCAGCAGGGCCAACAGGGCGGCCAGTACTTCTCCGAACCCGGTCAACGGTTCCAACAGCAGAGCCAACAGGGCCAGCACCAGGCCGGTCAGCGACGACGCCAACAGGGCCAGATGGGCCAGCGCCAGGGGGGCCAGCGCCAGGGGGGCCAGCAGCACCAGGGTAGCCAGCAGGGTCACCGGACCGGCGGACAGTTCGGCGGTCACGAAGGTCGGAGTCGCGGCGGCCGTCACTCGGCCAGACGGCAGTGACGCGACCCTAGGACCGGCCAGTTCCAGGGTAAGTAACCCGACGGGACCACGACCCAGGTAACGGGCAGGCCGACGGCCCGTCGGCCGCCTGCGCCCGCACGTTTTCGTGAGCGGTTCGCCAACCGGCGCGTGATGATCCACGCCGAAGGTCCGCTGTTGACCGTCGACGTCGGCGAGAGCGACGACTTACTGGTGGTCCACGTCACCGACGAGGCGGCGGCCTTCGAGGAAGTTCCCGGACTGGCGCAGGGCCGATGGCGGCGGTCGACGGGTGCGTGACCGACGAGCGCCTAGCTGTTCGACGCCGACCGCGACGACCTGCTGTCGGTGGACGCACGGACCGTCGAACTGGAACGCCACTTCGACGACCGGTGCGGCGTCGACCGGGCGGACGACCGCCTGCCGTACGACCTCCCGAACTTCGAGGCGGCACTTTCCGAGTCCACGAGCTACGCCTAGAACGACGACGGGCCCGTCCCCGGGGACGAGGCGGCAGGGTACGCGGACCGGCGCATACGGGGGGAACGATGGTACCCCCCCCTGCCAGAAGCCCGTTCATCGTCCGTCGGGAACCGGGGGCTGAATACGAGGCTCCGTTCGTCAGATCGATTACGATAGAGGGAAGTATCGACGGATTGTTGCGTCCCCTCTCCCGGTTAGCTGGCGACGACGTGCTATATACGGCGGTTGCTCCAGTGACTGTCGGCATCGTGATGATTAACCTTATGATTCGTCCAATTCGTACAGTAGACTAATGAATCAACGGACGGCCGGTAGCGACCAGCGTGGATCGATGGGGCCCGCCAGTGGGGTCGAGGTGCTCCGTCAGAGTGCGGAGTTTCGTGGCCCCATCGAGCCTCTCGATGACCACGACCACTCGAACGATCACTTCGCAGTGATCTACGAGGACGAAGCGGAACGGCTCGCGGTTTCGGTTCCGTTCATGAAACACGGCCTCGACCAGGGTGAACGGTGTCTGTTCGTCGTCGACGAGTACTCCAGGTCGGACGTCACCCAGGCGCTGCGCCGGGGAGGTGTCGACCGACTCCGGCAATCGAACGACCGGCTAAAACAGTTCGCCTACGCCGCCTCTCACGACCTGCAGGAACCCCTGCGGATGGTCTCCAGTTACCTGCAGTTGCTCGAAGATCGATACGAAACCGACCTCGACGAGCAGGCCCAGGAGTACATCGACTTTGCCGCCGATGGGGCGGCCCGGATGCGAGCGATGGTCGACGACCTCCTCTCCTTTTCACGGGTCGAACAAACCGAGGGGGAATTCGACCCGGTCGACTGTGAGACCGTCCTCGAGCGGGTCACGAACGATCTCCGGATAAAGATCGAGGAGAACGACGCGAAGATCGTCGTCGAGTCCCTCCCGACCGTGATGGCCGATAGCGAGCAGCTCGAACAGCTGTTCAACAACCTCGTCTCGAACGCCATCAAGTACAGCGGCGAGGAGCCGCCACGGATCGAGATCACCGCCGAACGGCGGGGAGACCACTGGGAGTTCTCGGTCGCCGACGACGGGATCGGGATCGATCCGGACAAGAGGGACCGGATCTTCGTGGTGTTCAAGCGACTCCATCACGACGACGAGTATCCCGGAACCAGGATCGGGCTCTCCCTGTGCCAGGAAATCGTCGAGAACCACGGCGGCGAGATCTGGGTCGAGTCCGAACCCGGAGAGGGGTCGACGTTCTCGTTCACACTCCCGCAACGGGCGTCGGACTGACGACAGGATCCATCGCTATGGACGACATCAACATACTGCTGGTCGAGGACAACCAGGGCGACGTCCACTTGATCGAACGGGCGTTCGAGGATCGAGGGATCTCGGGCACGGTTCACTTCGTCCAGACGGGGGAGCAAGCGCTCGACTGGCTCCATCAGCGCGACGGTTTTGCCGACGCTCCTCGACCCGATCTCGTTCTGCTGGACCTGAACCTACCGGCAACGAACGGTCACACCGTGCTGGAGGAGATCAAGTCGGATCCTCGCCTGAAGCGACTCCCGGTGGTCGTCCTGACGGGATCGCAATCCGAAGACGATCTGATCGAGTCCTACGAGGCGGGCGCCAATGCCTGCCTGATCAAACCCGTCGACCCGGAAGAGTTCGCCGATCGGATTCAGACGCTCGCTGAATTCTGGAGCGGCACTGTGACACTTCCGTCCGTCTCCGATACTGCCGACGGGCCGTGACGAGATCGCGGCCCTCGAGGGGGGAGTGGGGCAAACCCCGAGGTTTTCGACGGTCGTCGTACCCGACATTTATTATCGTCGAACGAGTCGTCGGCCGGTAATGGATCGGACTGGCAATCGGGCACGGCGCTCCTGTCCGGAGTGCGACGCGACGGTGGCGAACGTACAGGGCGTCGACGCCTGCCCCGAGTGTCGGTGGAGCGAGCGCCAGGGCGGCGGCCCCGAAACCACCCGTAACGGGCGGTGACGGAACGAAACCGCTTTCCGGCGCCTGCGCGAAGGCGCGGCCATGGCCGAGGACGTGGATCTCACTGCGGAGAAGTACGAGAAGCACCGCGAGGCCGGCGAGATTCTCGCGCAGGTGCGCGAGGAACTGGTCGAGCGGGTCGAGGTGGGAACGAACTACCTCGAGATCACCGAGTGGTCCGAACAGCGCATCCGGGAACTCGGCGGCGAGCCGGGGTTCCCGCTGAACATCAGCGTCGACGAGGAGGCCGCCCACGGGGCCGCCCGGCCGGACGACGACCGGACCATCGGCGAGGAGATGGTGAAGTTCGACCTCGGCGTCCACGTCGACGGCTGGCTGGCCGACGCCGCCGTTACGGTCGACTTCTCCGGCACCCCCGAACTCGTCGAGGCCAGCCGGGAGGCGCTGTCGGCCGCGCTGGACGCCGTCGAACCGGGCGTCCACACCGGCGAGATCGGCGCCGCCATCGAGGAGGTCATCGACGGCTACGGCTACAACCCGGTGGTGAACCTCACGGGCCACGGCCTGGGCCACTGGGACCAGCACGTCGAGCCGAACGTCCCGAACCGCGCGGTCCAGCAGGGGATCGAACTGTCGGTCGGCGACGTCGTCGCCATCGAACCGTTCGCCACCGACGGGTCCGGGAAGGTCAGCGAAGGCGCCGACGAGCAGATCTACGCCCTGGAGAACGAACGGAGCGTGCGCAACCGCCAGGCCCGCCAGGCGCTGGAGCAGATCGCCGAGGAGTTCCGCACCCTGCCGTTCGCCAAACGCTGGCTCGACGTCTCCCGCGTCGACGTGGCGATGCGCCGCCTGAAGATGCAGGACGTCGTCCACGGCTACCCCGTCCTCAAGGAACGGGAGGGCAAACTGGTTAGCCAGGCGGAACACACCATCATCGTCACCGAGGACGGATGCGAAGTGACGACGCGGTAGGAACGTCCTAACGGGCGCGACTCGCTGGCAGGAGGTGGGTCCGAAAAACGACGCCTGGCGGCCGGGGGCTGCCGCCGTAGGGACTCCTTACTCAGGCGTTGTTCATCCGCTGGCTCCGCTCCGTCCCGCAGGCCATACATTTAGCCACGCGGTAAGGCTCCCGCGAGAACTCGGCGTTCTCGCGCTTGCCGCTCTCCGTCCGTATTTCGACGCTAATCGAGTGCTGGGTCTCCCGGTCGCAGTTCTCGCAGTGCTCCGTCTGGTCATGGAAGGGGGACGGCGATTCGGTTGCCATAAGCCTACAAGCTTAGCCACATGATATAAACACTGTGATCCGTTTTCGGACGAGAACGACCGTTCATCGCAAGACTGCGTCGCCTTCACACCGGAATAACGGTCGAAAGGGACTTAGATAGTTCAAAACGCAATTAGAACCCGTATTCGGGTTAATAGTGGGTGAAAGATCGTGGAATTTGTGGTATATTAATAAACAATATAATACGAAACGCGGTCGTTAGGAGCCTCCTAACGTGCTAATTGCTTAGACACCGCGGGCGCTCGTGAACGTCAAGACTGAAGCCGACGCGGCACCCAGTGGCCGGCATGGAGCAGGTGTTCGCGCCGTGGCGCATCGAGTGGGTCGAGCGCGACGGGGGCGAGATCGATGGATGCGTCTTCTGTGAACTTCCGGCTCGCGAGGACGACCGGGAGAGCCGGATCGTCGCGCGAAGCGACCACGCGTACGTCCTGCTAAACAATTACCCCTACAACCCCGGTCACGCGATGGTCGTGCCCCACGTCCACACCGGCGACTACGTCGACCTCGACGACGGGGAGTTGCTGGACCACGCCCGCCTGAAACAGCGGACGTTCGAGGCGCTGGACGCGGCGCTGGGGCCGGACGGCTTCAACGCCGGGTTGAACCTCGGGGAGGGCGCGGGCGGTTCCGTCGGCGAGCACCTGCACACCCACGTCGTCCCGCGCTGGCGGGGCGACACCAACTTCATGCCGGTCATCTCGGACACCAAGGTGATCGTCGAGGCGCTGGAGGACACCTACGACCGCCTGCACGACGCGTTCGCGGCCCAGGACGGGACCGCCGTCGAGGGCGACGACCGGGCGGTCCGGATCGTCGAGCGATAGCATCGACACGTCCTTCATTCACCCGGTCGTACCGGCTGACGTGTCGGAACGCCGGACGCTCCGCCGCGTCGGGGTGATCGTCCTCGCGGCGAACGCCGCGCTCGTGGCCGCGAAGGCCGGGGCGTGGTACCTCTCGGGGAGCCTGGCGGTCGGCTCGGAGGCGGTCAACAGCCTCGCGGACGTCGGCTACAGCCTCGTGGTGGTCGGCGGCCTGTACCTGACGACCCAGCCGCCGGACCTCGAACACCCCCACGGTCACGAGCGGATCGAGCCGTTCGTCTCGCTTCTGGTCGCGGTGGCGATCTTCGCCGCCGGTGGGGCCATCCTCTACGGCGCGGTCGAGGCCGTACTCGGCGGCGAAATCGCGCCGCCGACCGGCCCGACCGCGGTGGGCGTCCTCGCGCTCGCCATCGCCGTGAAGCTGTGGCTGTATCGCTACTGCCTGCGGGTCGGCGAGCGGACCAATTCGCCGGCGGTGACCGCGACGGCGGTCGACAACCGCAACGACGTGCTCGCGGCGAGCGCCGCACTGGTCGGTGTGGTTGGCGCACAGACCGGCTACCCGGTGCTGGACCCGCTAGCTGCGAGCGTCGTCGCGGTGTTCGTCCTCTACACCGGCGTCGACGTCGTGCGGGACAACCTCAACTACCTGGTCGGGGCGGCGCCGCCCGAGGACCTGCGCCGGGAGATCGTCGAGCGGGCGCTGGCCCACCCCGAGGTCGAAGGCGTCCACGACGTGATCGCCCACTACGTCGGCCCGGAGGTCGACGTCTCCCTGCACGTCGAGGTCGAGGGCGACCACACGCTCGTCGAAGCCCACGAGATCGAGACCGCCGTGATGGAGTCGATCCAGGGGATCGACGAGGTCGACGACGCGTTCGTTCACGTCGACCCGAAGGAACTCGGCGAGTGGAAGGAGGACACCACGGCGGTCGCCGGCGACGAGGAGTGACTCGCAATCGCGGTTTCGTGATGGGCCATCGACCGAGAGGACCGCGTGAATATATATGCATATGTTCATATAACCTTCGCTCAGCTAACCCCCGACCTCTGGCGGTGGCGCTCGCGAGCAACGCGCGCGAGGTTCCCGCGAACGCATGTGAGCGGGAGCCCGTCAGAGCTCGTCTCCGACGGTGTCTCCGCGAGTGAAACGAGCGGAGGCTCGTCGGAGCTTGCTCTCCCGGTGGATGAGTAACGCAGGAGCGACCGAGCGCAGCGAGGGAGCAACGAGTAACGCAGTCGGCTGGGGAGGTGGTGGTATCCCTCGTTGTCGTGTGCCGCTCATCGTGATGGCGAACCGTCCGAACGAGCGACACGCTAGCGGCAGCCAACAACTAGGGATGTCCTCACCCTCCCCAGCCGCGGGGTTGGGCCGGCGACCGACCGCCGAGGTCGCCGGCCCGC
>CAYTAG010000141.1:0-9438 GCA_964435625.1 uncultured Halobacteriales archaeon
GCGGCTCGCCTCCACCCGCAGGGCGTCGGTCATCGATTCGAGGGCGGCCTTCGATCCGCAGTAGACCCCGCCGCCCGGGAACGCGACGCGTCCGGCCAGGCTGGAGACGTTGACGATCGTGCCGTCCCCGCGCTCGCGCATGTACGGCAGGACCTCCCGGATCAGTCGGTGGGGGCCGTAGACGTTCGTGTCGAACTGCCTCTCGACGTCGCGTACCGGGACGTCCTCGACGGGGCCGAGCTGGCCGTAGCCCGCGTTGTTGACCAGACAGTCGATCCGGCCGGTCTCCTCTATGATCCGCTCGACGACCGCCTGTATCCGGGCGTCGTTGGTGACGTCGAGCTCGAGGACCTCACAGCCGATCGCCTCGAGGTCCGCTATGTCGCCCACGTCCCGGGCGGTCGCGTACACCGTCCACTCCTCCTCGCGGAACTGCCGTGCCGTCTCGCGACCGATCCCCGACGAACATCCCGTGATACAAACGGTCTTCTCCATGACCCATCCGTCGGTCGCGGGGGAGTTAATTGTTGTACCATGATCCCGCGCCCCGCCGACCCGGCTTCGGGGAACGCTTTTGCCCGTCTCGCGCCTACTATCTCCCGAATGAGGACCGAGCGATTCCAGCGGCGACTCGACGAGGAGTACGCCGACGGCTGGCGGATCGCGCGCGACGGCGAGACCCGCGTGGTCCTGCGAAAGCCCGACTACGGCTCGGCGTGGCTCCACGCGCTGATCGCCGTCACCACTGTCTGGTTCACCTTCGGGCTCGGGAACCTCATGTACGCCGTCTACGCCTACCTCAACTCGCCGACGAAGCTGCTGACCGAGGACGACTGCTTCGACGACCCCGATCCGGAGGACGACGCCGACGCGCTGACCGTGCTCCGCCGGCGCTACGCGCGCGGCGAGCTGAGCGACGAGGAGTTCGACCACCGGGTCGAACGGCTGCTCGGAACCGACCCCGAGAGGGGCCGCGGGGACCGGAGCCGCGAGCGGGCGACCGAGCGCTACTGACGCGCCTCGTCCGCGAGCTCGCCCGCGTAGGCGTCGGCCCGCCGGACCGGCTCGGGGAGCTTGTAGGTCGTACAGTGGGCCTGCGCGAGCGAGGCGGCGCTCTCGGGGCCGACCCGGTGGCCCGGGCTCACGTACAGCGGGTTGATGTAGCGCGACCCGCCCTCGTACTGGCGGGTCTGGACCGCGTAGCCCAGCACCGTCCCCTCCTCGACCTCGACCCGGCCGTCGGCGACCACCGGCACCCGCGTCCCCTCGGCGAAGGGCTCCTCGGGCGGGTTGCTCAGCCGGCCACAGAGCAGGCTCTTCGCGACGCCGACGCTCGGGAGGTCGAGGGCGACGCCCATGTGGGTCGCCAGGCCGGCCTGCCGGAAGTGGATCCGGCCGCTGCCGTCGAACAGCGCGAGGTCCGGCTCGCACTCCAGCTCCTCGAACGCCGCGAGGATCGACTCGCCCTCCCGGAAGGAGAGCAGGCCGGGAATGTACGGGATGGAGAGCTCGGTGACCGCGGAGGCGCGCTCTACCACCTCGCCGTCGCGCATGGCGACGATCGCGCTGACCGCCTGCTCGTCGGGGAACGCCTGATCGACGCCGACGACCACGGGCGAGTCGGGCAGCGTTTCGTTCTCGAAGACCGCCTCGCGCGCGATCTCGCGCTGGAGATCCTCCATTTCCGCGCGCGAGAGGCCGGGGTCGGGCCGGAACCGAGGGAACTCGACCTCCATCTAGAACCGCCCCCGCCCGGGTCCACCGGGGCCGCCTGGCCCGCCGGGGCCTCCGGGACCGCCGCCGAACTGGAGCTGGTCGGGCGCGCGTTCGCCCTCGCGGCGGAGCTTCTCGCCGTAGCCGAGGCCGATGAACAGGCCCGCGAGGTGCGCGAGGTGGGCGATGCCGCCGCTGCCGATGCCGCCTGCACTGACGAGGAAGACCGAGAACAGCGCGAACCCGATGGTCAGCACCCACAGCGGCATCGGGATGACGAACCAGAGGTACACCCGGAGGTGCGGGTTCAGGACGGTCAGCACGCCCATGATCGCCATGATGGCGCCGCTGGCGCCGACGACGCCGTTGCCGCCGCCGTACAGCACCAGCGAGGTCCCGACCTGCGCCAGCCCCGCGACGGCCCCGGAGACCAGGAACAGGACCGCGAACTTCTTGCTGCCCACGCGTCGCTCGACGATGGGGCCGAAGAAGTACAGGACCATGCTGTTGACGGCGATGTGGAAAAAGCCCAGGCCGTGCGCGAAGATGGAGGTGAACCACGTCCAGACGTTGCCGATGGCGTTGGGCTGGAGGACGAACAGGGGCCGGTACAGCTCCGGCGCCGAGATCCTGACGATCCACTGGAGCATGAACGTCGCCCACATCAGCGCCAGAAACAGGAAGGTCACGTTGCCGCGGAAGTACGCGAACACGCCCCCCGGGCCGGTGTCGATGGGTAACCGCTCCGCCAGCCCCGCGGATTCGCCCTGGAGGTCGTCGCGGACGGTGTCGTCGAACCCGCTGTCGAAGACGCCCTGGGGGTCGTTCCACTGCTGTAGCCCCGGGCAGTCGTGGTTCTCGGGTAGCCGGTGCTCGGAGCAGTAGGTCCCGCCGCAGTGGCGACACTGGTAGGGGAGGTTCTCCTCCGCCCCACATTGGTCGCAGGTGGCCATCGCGCGAGCCTATGGCGGCAGCCCAAAAAGGGGTTTGGGTACGCACGCCCACGATTCGATATTTTATAGGTCCGCAGTCGCTGTCCCCGGAACGTAGGTTTATCCCCGCGAGCGACGTAGGGATACCATGCCGGAACGAGTTCTCTTCGAAACCGAATCGCGGATGGAGCGGGCCGAGATCGCGTCGTACCTGCGGACGGTGGCCGACCGCCTGGAGTCGGGCGACCCGGTGACGCTGTCGGCGGACGGCGACTCCGTGACGATGGACCCACTGGACCGGCCGACGTTCGAGGTGAAGGCCGAACGCGAGGGCCCCGAGGACGGCTCCGGGGAGTTGAGCGTGGAGTTCGAGATCGAGTGGCCCGAGGACGGCGATCCCGGCGGCGAGACCGCCGATGGCCTCTCCATCGAGTGAGCCGCCACCGCTGCGGGCGGGCGAGCGATCCCCCGCCAGCCGCAGTCGAAGACCGTCGGTCGGCCGCAGTCGAAGGCCGTTAGTCCCCCGGGCGTCTACGGCCGGGCAGTGACCGACGACACCGGACAGGGCGCGGACGCCGGCGGGATCGAGACCGAGAAGTCGGACGGCGAGACGTTCGACCCGGTCGCGGCGTTCGACGCCTTCGCTGACGCGCTGGAGGACCGCGGTCGTCCCGTGCTGACCGCTTCGGAGTTCGCCCGCGCGCTGGGGGTCGCCCCCGAGACCGCGGCGGACCGGCTGGACGACCTCCGGGCGGCCGGGGAAATCGAGCGGTTCGGGACCACCGAGCCACCCGTCTGGTATCCCGCCGAGTGGGCGCAGGTGGCCCGCCGCGAGCGGGTCATTCTGTTCCCCGAGCAGCGGACCGTCGTCGCGCACCACCCCGAGCAGTTCACGCGCGCCCAGTTGGCGCAGTTCGCCCGCCTGGTCGACCGCACGGGGTCGGGCGCGTACATGTACGGGGTCCGCGAGGAGGACGTCTGGGGGGCGCCCCACGACGAGTTCGCGGACCTGCTGCGGACCGTCAGGGACGTCGTCGACGAGCGACATTCCGGCTTCGAGGAGTGGCTGGAGGACCAGTGGAAACGCGCCCGGCAGTTCACCCTGCGGACCCACGAGGACGGCTACGTGGTGCTTTCAGCCGACAGCGCGAGCCTGATGGGCAACGTGGCCCGCCCGAAACTGGACGAGGACGTGCTGCGGGCGCCGATTTCGGACACCGAGAGCTGGGTCGCCGCCGAGAAGACCGCCGAGGTCAAGCGCGCCCTCTACGAGGCGGGCTACCCCGTGAAAGACGAGCGCGACCTCGAAACCGGCGAGCCGCTGGACCTGGACCTGGCCCTCGAACTGCGGGACTACCAGCGGTACTGGGTCGAGCAGTTCGCCGACGCGAAGTCGGGGGTGCTGGTCGGCCCGCCGGGCAGCGGCAAGACCGTCGCCGCGATGGCGGTGATGGCTGAGGTCGGCGGCGAGACCCTGATCCTGGTGCCCAGCCGCGAACTCGCGGGCCAGTGGCGCGAGGAACTGCTGGCGAACACCTCCCTCGGCCCGGACCAGGTCGGCGAGTACCACGGCGGCACCAAGGAGGTCCGTCCCGTGACGATTGCGACCTACCAGATCGCCGGGATGGATCGGCACCGCCAGCTGTTCGACTCCCGGGAGTGGGGGCTGGTCGTCATGGACGAGGCCCACCACATCCCGGCCCCGATCTACCGGCGGGCCGCCGACCTCCAGAGCAAACACCGCCTGGGGCTGTCGGCGACGCCGGTCCGCGGCGACGACGCCGAGGAGGAGATCTTCACCCTGATCGGCCCGCCCATCGGCACCGACTGGGACGCCCTGTTCGACGCCGGCTTCGTCGCCGAGCCGGAGGTCGAGATCCGCTACGTCGAGTTCGACGAGAGCGTCCGCGACGAGTACGTCGCCGCCGAGGGCCACGAGCGCCGCCAACGCGCGGCGACCAACCCCGCGAAGGTCGACGAGGTGCGCCGACTGCTCGCGGCCCACGCCGGACAGCAAGCACTCGTCTTCGTCGACTACCTCGACCAGGGCGAGGCGATCTCGGCGGCGCTGGACCTGCCGTTCGTCAGCGGCGAGACGCCTCACGCCCGGCGCCGGCAGTACTTCCGGCAGTTCCGCGAGGGCGACCGCGAGGCGCTGATCGTCTCGCGGGTCGGCGACGAGGGCATCGACCTGCCGAGCGCGGAGGTGGCCGTCGTCGCCTCGGGGCTGGGCGGCTCCCGCCGGCAGGGCGCCCAGCGGGCCGGCCGGACGATGCGGCCCTCCGGCAGCGCGCAGGTGTACGTCCTCGCCACGGCGGGCACCCGCGAGGAGGAGTTCGCCCGCCGGCGGACGCATCATCTGGCGGAGAAGGGCGTCCAGGTGACCGAGTCGCGGATCGAGGAGGAGCGGGAGGCCGGCGACGTGGACGAGGACCGGGAGGCCGAGGGCACGGACGCCGAGGCCGACGACGCGGACTCGATTGCCGACGCCGACGAGACGGCCTAGTCGGACGTTCCAGCGGGCGCTGGGTGATCGACGCTATTTCGAAACCGCCGATGGAAAAGCCTCGCGCTCCCCCTCGGCGGTGTCTTCGACGGCAACAGTCAGAAAGCCCGCGCGCTCGACTCCCGGGGAGCAAGCTCTCGCTGGGTCGCTCGTTTCACTCGCGGAGATCTCACGTGCGTTGCTCGCGCGCCACGTCCCAGGTTAGCGCCACGTCCCAGGTTAGGCTCAGGGCGCGCGCGAGCAACGCGCGCGAGGTCCCCGCGAACGGACGTGAGCGGGGGCTCGTCAGAGCTTGCCTCTGACGGTGGCCGGGGGCGGGCCGGCGACCTCGGCGGTCGGTCGCCGGCCCAACCCCGCGGCTGGGGAGGCGTGAGGCTGACCCCTAGTTGTCGGGTGCCGTCGACTCACCTCGATCACACTCATTCCACGTCGACCGGTCGACTCACCTCGATCACACGGTCGCTACGTCGACCGGTCGATTCACCTCGATCACGCAGCACTGCCCGGGAACCCCACGGAAACCCGGCCCGACGTTAGCGCGCCACCGCCGGAAAACGAGATTATATGGATATATGTGCATATATTCATATAACCTCGACGCGCGACCGAAGTACGCCATGAGTTTTCGGACCGTCAACGTCCGAGACGCCCCGAACGCGCCGGGCAACCACCGACATATTTGGCACCCGGTCCCGTAGCCCCGGCGTTCAACGATGCCAGGAGACAGCGAAGACCCCAACGAGGACGTCCAGTACCACCTCGAAGTCGCCGAGGGCGACGTCGCGGACGCCGTCCTCCTGCCGGGCAACCCCGAACGGATCGAGAAGATCACGCAGTTCTGGGACGACGCGGCGGAGGTGGCCCACCACCGCGAGTACCGCACGGTGACCGGCGACTACGACGGGACGCCCATCTCGGTCACCTCGACCGGCATCGGTAGCCCCTCCGCGGCCATCGCGGTCGAGGAACTCGCCCGCGTCGGCGCGGACACGTTCATCCGCGTGGGGTCCTGTGGCGGCCTCCAGCCGGAACTGGACGTGGGCGACCTGGTCATCACCTCCGGCGCCGTCCGCCAGGAGGGGACCAGCGACGAGTACGTCCGCGAGGACTACCCCGCCGTCGCGGACGGCGAGGTGGTGGACGCCCTCGTCGCCGCCGCCGAGCACCTCGGCCACGACTACCACGTCGGTCTGACGATGAGCGCCGACTCCTTTTACACCGGCCAGGGCCGGCCGAGCTTCGAGGACTACATGCCACCGCACGCGGAGGACCTGGTCGACGAACTCCAGGACGCCAACGTCCTGAACATCGAGATGGAGGCCGCGGCCATCACCACCCTGGCGAACATCTACGGCCTCCGGGCCGGCGCCGTCTGCTCGGTGTTCGCCAACCGCGTCACCGGCGAGTTCCTCACCGAAGGCGAGAACAGGGCCGCCGAGACCGCCTCGCTGGCGGTGAAGATCCTCGCGGCGATGGACCGGGAGAAGGCCGAGGCCGGCGTCGACCGGTGGCACGCGGGCCTGGGGCTGGACCTGGAGTAGCATCGGAGAGACGTGGTCGGTCCGGATTACCGGCCGACAGACGAACGTTGTACGACGACCTGCCTCGGCGTCACCTTTAGTAGTATTCGAACACGTAGGTACGACCACCAATGGGAAGTAGTACGGATGGCCCCGAAATAGTACGCGTCACTCCGAAAGGCCAGGCGACGATTCCGAAGTCGCTCCGGGAGAAGTTCGGGATCGAGACGCCCGGGGAGGTGTTCGTCTACGAGGACGAGGGGCGGATCGTCGTCGAACCCGTCCCGTCCATCGAAGAGTTACGGGGCATCCACGCTGGTGATCACGAACCTGGCGAGGTGTTGGCCAGGGTTCAGGAAGCAAAAGAGCGGGAGGCAGAGCGGGAGCGTGAACGGGCCGAGCGCCTCCGGCCCTCCCAGGACGGATGAGCGACGCCTACGTCTTCGACACGGAGGCGATCATCGCATTCCTCTACGATGAACCCGGGAGCGAACAAGTCAACCAACTCCTCGGCGCCGTTCAGGACGAGGCCGAGGGATACCTCTCTGGGGCGAATGCCAGCGAAGTGTTCTACCTCGTCGCCCGGTTCGAAGGCACGGCTGAGGATGAGCCGACACCTGAATCGTTACGGGTAGCCGACAGGGACGTCCGTACCCTCCAGCGACGGGGGCTAACGATCGAACCGGCCGACTGGCGGCTGGTCGGGGAAGTGAAAGCCGACGGTGAAATTTCACTCGCGGACGCCTGCGCTGTAGCGTTGGCCCAGGAGTACGATGCCACTCTCGTTGTAGGGGGAGACGACGACTTCGACGACCTCTCGGTCGACGTCAAGGTTCATCGGTTCAGGAATCACGGCGTCTGAAGGCGCCAGTTCTCCGTCCCAGCTAACGGGAGGCGTCAACCGTGCCACCAGATACCACGCAAAAGCGTTCGGGTCCCGGAAACCCCGACCGCTGGTCTACGCTTTAACTCCGGGAGCGGTCAAGCCCGAGGGACTCGATGGCCACCGCAGACGGCGGCTTCGAGGACGTCCGCGAGAAGGTCGACGGCCACCCGATGGTGCGGCTGTTCCGGTACGCCGGCCGGTACCGGCGGCGACTCGTGGCCGCGGCCCTGCTGGCGCTGGCGATGCGGATCGCCCTGCTGGTGCCGGACCTCGTGGTGGCTGCCGCCATCGACCGCGTCGTCGCGGAGTCGGGCGAGCCTGGCATTCTCGCGCAGGTCGGCCTCACGCCGACGGCGGCGGTGTCCGGGACCGACCAGCGCCTCGCGCTTTTGTACCGCCTGGCGCTGATCGCCGCGGGCGCCTGGGTGGTGCTGGCGGCGACCCGGTGGGCCTCGCGGTACCTGTTCCAGTCGACCGCCCAGTTCGTCCAGCACGACCTCCGGACCGACACCTACGAGCACATGCAACGGCTGTCGATGGACTTCTACGACGACCACGAGACCGGCGGGATGATGGCCATCCTCAACAGCGACGTCAACCGCCTGGAGGACTTCTTCAACACGGAGATCCGCCAGATCGTCCGGGCCGTCGTGATGGTCGGGGTGATGGCGGTCGTGATGGTCTACCTGGCGCCGCGGCTCGCGCTGGTCGTGCTCGCGCCCGTGCCGGTCATCGCCGTCGCGACCGGCCTGGCGATGACGTGGCTCGAACCGAAGTACCAGCGCATCCGGGAGACGGTCGCGGAACTCAACTCCCGGCTGTCGAACAACCTCGGCGGCATCGCCGTCGTGAAGTCCTTCGACCGCTACGGCGTCGAGGCCGACCGCGTCCGCGAACACAGCGTCGAGTACCGCGACGAGAAGGTCGAGGCCATCAAGATACGGAAGGGCTTTTTTGCGTCGATGCGCCTGCTGGTCGGCCTGGCGTTCGTCCTCGTGTTAGTGTTCGGCGGCCGGCAGGTGATCGACGGGACGATGACCCTCGGAACCTTCACCCTGTTTTTCCTGTTCCTGCGGCGGATGCGCTCGCCGATGCAACGGCTCGGCAAGACCGCCAACCGCTACGAGAAGGCCAAATCCAGCGCGGAACGGGTGTTCGGCCTGCTGGGCCACGAACCGACGGTCGAGCCACCCGCCGACCCGGTCGATCCCGGCGAGGTCGACGGCGACGTGACCTTCGAGGACGTGACGTTCAGCTACGACGGGAGCGAGGAAACGATCCTCGACGGCGTCGACCTCGACGTCGAGGCGGGCGAGACGGTCGGGCTGGCCGGTCCCAGCGGGTCCGGCAAGTCGACGCTGGTGAAGCTGGTCCCGCGGTTCCACGACCCCGACGACGGCCAGGTGCTCGTCGACGGTACGCCGGTCGACCGCTACGACCTCCAGGCGCTGCGCGACGAGGTCGGCGTCGTCGAGCAGTCGCCGTACATGTTCTCCGGGACGATCCGCGAGAACGTCGCCTACGGCGACCGGGAGAGCTTCGCTGCGCTGTACGCCGACGGTGACCTCTCCGCTGACGCGGACCGGCGGGTCCGCGAAGCGGCGATGGCCGCCAGCGTCCACGAGTTCGTCACGGACCTCCCGGAGGGCTACGACACCCAGGTCGGCGAGCGTGGCGTGAAGCTGTCGGGCGGCCAGCGCCAGCGCATCGCGCTGGCGCGGACCCTGTTGAACGACCCCTCCGTCGTCGTCCTCGACGAGGCGACGAGCGACGTCGACACCGGGACCGAGCGGCTGATCCAGCGAAACCTGGACGAACTCATCGCGGACCGCACCGCGTTCGTCATCGCCCACCGGCTGTCGACGATCCGGGACGCCGACC
>CAYTAG010000142.1:0-9409 GCA_964435625.1 uncultured Halobacteriales archaeon
CGCCCACGAGGCCACCGTCGGCAAGATCGGCGACGAGGACGTCTTCTACCTCCAGTCGCGGGGACTGGACGACGACGACGCCAAGCAGATGATCGTCTCGGGATTCATCGAGCCGATCACCGAGGAACTGCCCATCGAGTACGCCGTCGAACTGAACCGGCTGATCGAACTGGAGATGGAGGGCAGCCTCGGGTAATCACCCCCCAGGCACACGCACAACCATGAGCACGCAGCTACACGCGGACGTTTCGGAGGACACGGTACGGCGGATCGCCGAGGAGTACGACGAACCGGACTGGTTGCTGGAGACGCGGCTGTCGGCGCTTTCCGCGCTGGACGATCTGGCGTTCCCCAGCGTCATCCAGACGCCCGGCCGCAAGTGGACGAATCTGGACGGGCTGGACTACGAGTCGCTGGTCGATCCGCTCGGCCAGACCGAGCGGAAGGAACTCGTCGAGGCCGAGGGCGTCGACGTGCTGCCGTTCCACGAGGCGCTGGCGGAGCACCCCGACCTGCTCGAAGAGCACTTTGGCTCCGTGATCGACCCCGAGGAGAACCGGCTGGTCGCGCTGTCGACCGCGCTGTTCACGACGGGGACGGTCGTCTACGTCCCGGAGGGCGTCGACGCCGAGGACGTCAAGATCCGGACGGCGATGGGCGGCCGGTCGCTGTTCAACTACACGCTGGTCGTGACCGAGGAATCCTCGTCGGTCACGATCCTGGAGCGACAATCCGTCGACGAATCGGTCGAGGGCCACCGCTACTACAGCGGGGTCGTCGAGGTCGCCGCCGGCGAGAACAGCCAGGTCCAGTACGGCGCCCTGCAGAACTTCGACCGGGAGACGTACAACTACACGCTCAAGCGCGGCGTCGCCGACGCCTACGCGAACGTGGGCTGGATCGAGGGCAACCTCGGTTCGCGGCTCACCAAGACCGCGGTCGGAACCGAACTCGTCGGCGAGGGCAGCGAGACCAAGATCGTCGGCGCGTTCTTCGGCCACGAGGACCAGCACTTCGACCTTGACTCGAAGGTCTGGCACGAGGCCGCCCACACCACCGCCGACCTGGTGACCCGCGGCGTCGTCGACGACACCGCCCGGTCGGTGTACGAGGGCGTCCAGGACGTCGGCAGCGAGGCCTGGGACACCTCCTCCTACCAGCGCGAGAACACGCTGATGCTCAGCGACGAGTCCGAGGCCGACGCCTCGCCGAAGCTGATCATCAACAACCACGACACGGAGGCCAGCCACTCCGCGACGGTCGGCCAGATCGACCGCGAGGACCTGTTCTACATGACCGCACGCGGCGTCAGCGAGCCTCAAGCGAAGAACATGCTCGTCGAGGGCTTCTTCGTGCCGGTGCTGGAGGAGGTCGCGGTCGACGAACTTCGGGAGGACCTGCAGGATCTGGTCGCGCAGCGCCTCCGCGGATAACTGCGTCCGTTCGGCATTCTTCATCTCCCCCGAGAACCTGTATTCCAGCCCATAGGTTGATTAGCTGGTCGCTTTTTAGCCACCCGTATGCCCGAGTGCGCTCGTTGCGGAGCGTTCACTGACAATCAAACCAGTGGGGAACACCAGTACTGTGACAACTGTCTCGACCGGTTTGCAGAGGTTGAGAACTCCGGTGTCGTCGTGGAAGGCGGAAACGGGGACTATCACATCGTGGTAACGGACAGCGCCATCCAGGATGAGGGAGGGAAAGAGACCTCACAGGTGGAGGCCCTCGCCCGGGGGAAATATATCGCAGACGAACACGGTCTCGATGCTCTGTTCAAGTATCATCCCAGTGGTTCAACGTGGATTCTCGAAGATTACCTCGGACAACATCCCGACATTCGGCAGGACATCCACGAGCGTCTTCGGCGCGTTCCGGAGGGAACGCCCAGCGGAATCATAGAACGCATTAGAAGCTTCCTCTAGACATGGCTGCCCCGTATCTCGTCGAGATTCGCACCGGCGGTGAGGTGAAACACCGTTTGCGAGAGATCATGTATGACATCGCGAATCGATTCAATGTACGGGGCGCGGTCGAACCCCGGCCTGTCCCTCACGTCACCCTGTACGGACCGTACGATACTAATAGGGGCCGAGAGGTGAAGCAAGCGCTCATCTCGGTCCTTTCGGAGTACGACGTAGTTCCTTACCGTATCGATGGGTTCGACACGTTCGCTGACAAAAACGTCATCTATGCAAATGTCATTCCCTCTCAGGAGTTACGGTCACTCCGCAGAGACGTCACCCGGGAGCTCCGTCCCCTCACGTACGATGCTCGTCCCTGGGATTCGAAATACTTCTACGACTTTCACATCACGGTTGCGTTCAAGGACGTCGGGTCGAAGTTCGACGATATTCTCGACTACGTGACCGAGCGGTACGAGCCCCGCTTCGACGAATACGCTCTTCGCGTCACCTCGTTACGTCGAAGGAACATGCTTTGGGAGTACGACCTCCTACAGGATGAAGTGTTGGACAGCGACGAAGCAACATCGGCGTCAACGTGGGAGCGGTCGGAAGAACTACTTGAAACGAACCGGACGCCGGAAGATCACGAGGAACTCTTCCCGAAACCGGGGCTTGCGAAGCGATACGGGAAGTGGACGTGGGCGAAGCTTACAGGCCAGTGGTAGACCTTGGGGCAGGCTCCAGTCGTCCATAGTAGGGACGCTTAAGTTCGCCCGGGACCGTGACGGGGATATGAGCCTCGGACAGCGGGTAGCCGGCGACCGCCAGCTCGCCCGGCTGTTGCAGATCGGGGTCGTACTGGAGGAGGTGGTCGAGGTCCGGGCCTCCCAGCACTTCCGGTCGCTGTCCCCCGACGAGCGGGAAGCACTCGGCGAGGACATCCGGGACCTGCTGGAGCACGCCGCCGAGGAGTCCGCCGAGCACCGCCGGCGCCTCGAGGAGTTGATCGACGAACTCGACGCCGACAGCGTCCCCTACGAGGAAATCGAGGACCTCGTGCGAGCGAAGTACGGCCAGACCAAACCCGAGGACTTCGACGGCATCCTCTACGACCAGTTGCACGGCGAGGAGACGGCCTACAAGTTCTACGACGACCTCGTCGAGGCCGTCGAGGACAGCGACGCCGAGTTCGGCGTCGACCGCGAGCGACTGCTCGGGACCCTCCGGGATATCCGCGCGGAGGAAGAGGAGGGCGTCCAGGACGTGACCGAGATCATGGAGGAACGAGCATGACCGACGGGTGGTTCGCATGAACACGGCCGACCAGTACCTCAAGGCCATCTACCTGATCGAGCGGATGGAAGACGGTCCCGCCGCGACGGGCGAACTCGCGGAGATGCTGGCGGTCAGCCCCGCGAGCGTCAACGAGATGGTCGGCAAACTCGAGGAGCGGGGACTCGTCGAACACGAGAAGTACAAGGGAGCGGCGCTCACCGACGAGGGCATCGCCCGCGCGGAAGAGGCGTTGCAGACCTACTGCATCATCGAGCGGTTCCTCTACAACGTGCTGGACGTCGAGGAGTTCCGCGAGGAGGCCGGCGCGCTGGAGGCGGTCATCGACGACACCGTCGCCGAGCGCCTGGACACCATCATCGACCGCCGGCCGGAGTGCCCGGACTGCTTCGACGCCGAGGCCGACGCGTGTGCGCTCCTGGAAGTCGAAGAACCGGCGGACTGATCTCTCTTCCCTTCCTGAGTTTTAAATCAGGAAACGAACAAGCCGACGTATGGGTACCTCCTGCCCGACCTGCGGGAAGGAGTTAACTACTGAGCGAGGGATGCGCCAGCACCACACGAAGGTTCACGACGAACCGTTACCGAACAGAACGTGTTCGGGGTGTGGCGCCGACTTCTACGATCCGAAGGCACGACGCAAGTACTGTAACGATTGCAATCCGGAAGCCGGAGAGCACAATGGCAACTGGAAAGGCGCCCAGGAAGAAACGACGTGTAAACGATGCGGCACCGAGTTCTCGTACTATCCTTCCAACAAGAAGGGGATATACTGCCATAGCTGCATCGAGAACGGTGACGACTTGACCGAGTTAGGACCAAAAGCGTATGCTGAACGCGTTACACTGAGGTGCGAACAGTGTCGGTGCAAAATGGACGTGCTAAAGTCACGAGTCGCCCGTAGTACGGTCCGGTTCTGTAGCTCGAACTGCCGCGATACGTGGCTATCCGAGAATTACTACGGTGAACGACACCACTCCTGGAAGGAGGGGGAAAGCAAATATCGAGGAACGTGGTGGTACGTCCGCCGGCAAGCACGAAAACGCGACGACTACACCTGCCAGAACTGCGGAACGTCGAAATCCGAACTCGGTCAAAATCCCCACGTTCACCACGTGAAACCGATCCGGAACTTCGAGGACCCCCAGGAGGCTCATACGCTCGACAATGTCGTAACGCTTTGTCCGTCCTGTCACCACAAGATAGAACACGGCGATCTTCAGGTCCCGGATGGTCCCTGGAAGTAAAAGAAACGCTATTAAAGATCGATTCGGTAGACTCATACGGAGTCCCGTGGTGTAGTGGCCAATCATGTGGGCCTTTGGAGCCCACGACCCAGGTTCGAATCCTGGCGGGACTACTTTTAGGCCGACGGACGTGAGGGGTTGCCCCGTGACCTTCGACGTTGTCGGACCGGTTAGCACAAGTCTAGTCTGCTCTGATCCTCAGCCTCACGTTCGAAAATGAGCGTATCGTCCTGGGAAACAGGTTCGTCGAACGAGCGCAAGACGGAGGACTATTCGTCCGAAGAATCGCCGGAGATGCGACTGCGGACGGCCTCGTACGCGCTGCCCAGCGGGCCACGCTTTGCCTGAACGAATTTCCCGGACTCCTCGTGATCGGTGGGATCGGCCATCGTTCTGTTTCAGGATATGTTTCCACCTCGTATAGAAGTAACGGTCGGATGTATCGACTCGACTTCAGTGCTATTAGCGCTTGATCCGACCGTAACCGCGTCCGAGAGCACGAGCGCCGAACCCACTATGAGACAGATGGGTCCAAGAATAAAGAAGATCTGAACGGCCCACAACAATTTGCGGTTCCGTTCCAGACGGGTTTGCATCGCCGAAATTCCATCGTCGTATTCATCGGACATCTCGGCAAGCGCCTTGCGGGTACTCCGTCGGACGCTGATGTCGTGACGGACTCGTTCACCGATACCGTAGATCGGCCGAGAATACTGGGTAGTGACGATCCCGAAGATCAGAGCGAACGTCAAGAGAAGAACTCCTAGAGAGCTAGAGACCGTTGCTGCCTTGGAGACGTCCGGTACGACAAGGTTCGCGTTTTCGGAACTCGGTCTCGCCAGCAAACTAAGGCCCGTAAACGTAATACCCAGCAGAACTGCCGCAGTCCGTGTAATTCGGAGCGCTCTATCGTCGATGTGTTGCATCATCTCGTACTGTCGAGACAGAATCTCCCGTTCCTCGTCGATTACGTGTTTGGATATCGCCGAAGATGCCGGGTCGTCAGGAGACTGGTACGGATCCGAACGCTCCGACATCGTTTTCTTCAGCGACTTCCGGCGTAGTTGTTATACCTTTCTACCTACTGGAACGTTGGTTCCCGGCACAGACGATGAAGTTCCTACACGTTCAGCGTCCGGGATCATTCGATGAGGGAGTATCTCATAGCGAGAGCGGTAGAGAGGACGGCCCGCGATCACGAAGTAGCAGTTGGTCCGACTAGCGACCCTGCTCTTCGTCCAATACGAACGACACCCGCTCCTCGTCGCTGCCCTTCGTCTCCCGGCCGGTCACCTCGAACTCCCCCAGTTCCTCCGTGTTCCGGACGTGGGTGCCCGCGCAGGCGGTCCGGTCGTAGGGGTCGTCCTCGGGGCCGATTTCGACGATACGTAACTCGGTGATCGAATCGGGGAGCAGGTCGATGCGAGTGCGGTCGGTGTCCAGTTCTGCCTCCGCGCGCTCGCGGTCCATCTCGTACCATCGGACGGCCATCGCGCGGTCGATCAACTCGTTCGTCCGGGCCTCGATGGCCGCGAGGTCCTCCTCGGTGAACCGGTCGTGGGCGACGTCGATGCGGGCGCGGTCGGCGTAGAGTTGATTGCCGGTCGTCGTCGCGCCGTACTCGTCCAGCAACAGGGCGGACAACAGGTGCTGGGCAGTGTGGTACCGCATGTGGGCGTACCGGCGTCCCCAGTCGAGTTCGCCGGTGACGGTCGTCCCGACTTCGGGCGGGTCGCCCGACAAGTGATGGTAGATCGTGTCCTTCTTTCCGACGTCGACCACCTCCCACTCGCGGCCGTCGGTCCGGAAGGTGCCACGGTCGGCCGGCTGGCCGCCGCCCTCGGGGTAGAAGTGCGTCCGGTCGAGGACGACGCGGTCCTCCAGGGCGCGCTCGACGGTCGCCTCGAACGTCCGGACGGTCGAATCCGCGAGGTAGCGCTGTTCGGTCACGTCCGTCGAGAGGACGTGCGGGGACTTAACGTCGTCCGTCGCGGGCGTTCCTGCGGGGACTGGCCCTGGGAAAATCAGGCTCTGGTGGGGTTTCTCCGTCGAATCGGCGTCGTAACGCTAATAGGTGCTTCCCACCTTTGTACCACTAACATGAATACGGAACGTCTCGCGGGGGTGGATGATCTTGGGTGTTGAGATCCAGGAGTCCCCCGTTTCAGACGAGGAGTTCGCCGCCATGGAGGAGTTCGTCCGCGAGTACCTCCGGGCGAGCGTCCAGAACGAGGACGAGGGCGGGCGGATGCGCTGGTACCCCTGGCACTCGGCGGAGTACCGGTTCAACCACACGCGCAACGTGGTCGAACTGGCGGGTCGAATCGCGGAAGAGGAGGGTGGCGACCCCGATGTCGTGCGGGTCGCCGCGCTGTTCCACGACGTGGCGAAACTCGACGCCGACCAGGACGTCCACGCCGAGGAGGGCGCCCGCATCGCCCGCAAGTACCTCGAGAGCCACGGCGACGTCCCGGAGTCGTTCGTCGACCAGGTGTGCCGGTGCGTCGAGAACCACTCCTACCAGAGCGAGGTCACCGACCTGTCGCTGGAGACCCAGTGCCTGATCGAGGGCGACGTCCTCGACAAGGTGGGTGCCAACGGGACGGCCCTGATGCTGCTGCGGATGGGCTACGAGGCTCGTACCCACATGGACGCCGCCGAGATGGTCGAGCGCGTCCTCCAGCGCGGTACCGACGCCCTGGACCGCGTCGAGAGCGAGACCGCCGAGAACATCGCCCACCGGCGCCTCAAGCGCGTCAAGTGGTTCCAGGAGTGGCTCGTCGAGGAAGTCGTCGCGATGGAACCGCCCAGCGAGTGAGACCCCACCTCGCCGGCTTGCGACGCCGTCGGTAGCCCCGGCTGCCGGCTGCCATCTTCGTTACGGCCGCCGTCGGTAGCTCCCGTCGCCGTCCTCGTCGTCCTTCTCCCCGTCAGGACCGACCCCGAGCGCGTCGAGGCGCTGCTGGCCGACAGCGGCGGGCGGATGCGCCAGGCAGCCGTCGCCGATGCGCTGGACTGGTCGGACTCGAAGACCTCCCGCGTCCTCGGGGACATGGCCTGGGACGGCCGCGTGGAGAAACTCAGGGTGGGCCGCGGGAACGTCGTCGAACTCCATGAGTCGGAGTGAGCGTCCTCGCCAGCGCGAGAACGTCCCCGTCCTCCCGCCTCACGCGAACGTCCCGGCGGTGTCGGCCAGAAACAGGAGGCCGAAGCCCGCGAGCACGACCGCGCTGGCGGCTGCGACGCCCGTCGAGAACTGATCGACCCGCCGGCCGAGCGCGACCAGCACCGCGGGGAACGCCAGCACCCAGATGCCGATGCCGGCGAAGAAGCCGGCGATCAGCGCCGGGCTCCCCGTGGTGACGACCAGCAGCCCCGACAGCGATTCGCCCACGTACGGCGTGTACGAGAGCACGTCCAGCTGGCCGGGTCGGAGCATCCCGACGCCGACCGTGAGCCAGAAGAGGATCTGGTAGGGGTTGGTCAGCGCGAGGACGAACGCCTTCCGGAAGCCCGTGCTCCTGCCGCCGTCGGCGGCTCGCTCGGCGGTGAACGTCGCCGAGGCGTCCCTGGCGGCGCCGTATGCGAAGTACAGCATCAGGACGCCGCCGACCCCGACCATCGCGCCCCGCAGCGTCGGGGCTGCCTCGACGATTCCGACCACGCCCAGCAGCGTCAACACGAAGAAGGTCGCGTCGGCGGTCAGCGCGCCGAGGCCGGCGGCGACGCCCGAGGTCCACCCGCGGACGACGCTCTCCTCGGCGATGATCGCGTTCATCGGCCCCGGCGGCGCCGCGAGCGCGAGTCCGAAGACGACGCCCGCCAGCGCCGTGGCGACGACGCCTGCCATGCCGAAAGCGAGCGGACCGCGGGAGAAAAGCGCACCGACTCCGGCGGATTGGACGGTGACTTCGGCGGAACCGGGGGTGACTCGGCGGCTACTCCTCGGCGGCGCGCACGCGCACCGACCGGGCGACCGCCTCCGGCAGACTCTGCTCGCCGGCGCCGGTGTCGACGGTGACCATGCCGAACGGCGCGACGTCGAGGACCGACAGCTCCGTGCCCGGTGTGATGCCGACCCCCTCGAGGTACTCCAGTTCCGCCTCGTCGCGGTCACTGACCCGCTCGACGACCACGCGTGACCCCTCATCGTGGTTCGACAGCGGCGTCGTCTCCCCGGTCGACGGTGGCGCCAGGTCCTCGCTCGGGATGGGATCGCCGTGGGGGTCGACCTCCGGGTCGCCCAGCACCTCCGCGACGCGGCGCTCGAACTCCTCGCTGATGTGGTGTTCGAGGATGTCGGCCTCGTCGTGGACCTCGGTCCTGCTGTAGTCGAGGTGTTCCGCGAGGTAGGCCTCCAGCAGGCGGTGGTGCCGGAGCACCTCCAGCGCGACCGTCTCGCCCTGCTCGGTCAACTCGACGCCCTTGTACTTCTCGCGGTCCACCAGGTCCCGCTCTTCGAGTTTCTCCAGCATGCTGGTGACCGTCGGCGGGGTCACGTCCATGTATCCGGCGATGTCGGAGGTGCCCACCGGGGCGCCCTCCTCGCGCTGGAGGCGGTAGATGGACTTCAGGTAGTCCTCCATCACGTCGCTCAGCATTCGATCGTCGTTGGATATGGGCCGGTCCCTTAAATTGCTTGGTAGTTTCGCGGTCGGGATCGTTCGGTGGTCGGAATCGCCGGACGTGATCGGCGTCGTTCGGCCGCTGGGTCGTCTCCTTTATATTGTTCTCGAACGTATATAAGGGATCTTCGGGAGTCTTCTGGTTACTCCGATGGTTCTCTGATACGGGTTCGGCCGCGCTTAGACACTTCGTCGTCCGGCAACAACGCGTAGAAAGCCCCCGGGGCGTTTCGGTCCCGGGCCTCGCTGCGCTCCTCGTCCCTCCGTCGGTTCGCGCAGGCGTTCAGGCGGTGCGTGCGGCGTGCGGGGTGCCGAAACGCCCCGGGCCCGTTGGGTCCCA
>CAYTAG010000143.1:0-9372 GCA_964435625.1 uncultured Halobacteriales archaeon
GACGGAAGCGGTGACGACGACGATGACGACGACGGGAACGATGACGACGGCGACGACTGAGGGCAACTCCTCCGTCCCCCTGACCGACCGCGCCTACTCCTTTCGCGCCCGCAACGAGAACGTCAGCGGCAACGCGACGGGTACCTCCTCCGGGAGCCACCACCGTCCCGCTTCGTCCTCCTCCATCCCCGGGAACATCCGGAAACAGGCCCAGGGGAACTCGTGGACGAACTCGATCCGGAGGTCCCGCGCCGTCAGCGCGCTGACCGCCGCGCCCAGCGGGTGCTGGAACTGGACGGACTCGGTGTGCTCGAACTCGGCGTCCGGATCGGCGTAACTCCCGTCGGCGTCGACCCGGATCGGGTCCTCCCGGAAGTACGAGTGACTCCACTCGCCGAACGTCGCGCCGTCGGGGCCGACGTCGGGAAACAACCGGCGACCGGGTGGACGTCCGCGAGGTAGAGGTGTCCGCCGGGCCGGAGGTGCTCGGCCAGCACGTCGGCCCACGCTCCCAGATCCTCCAGCCACCCGAGAACGCCGAACGTGGCGAAGACGACGTCGAACTGCCGGTCCAGGTCGAGTTCGAGGACGTCGCGCTCGACGAACGTGGCGTTCTCGATGCCGGCCTCGGCGGCCAACTCGCGGGCCTGCGCTATCGCCGTCGGCGCGAAGTCGACGCCGACGACCTCCCGGCACTCCCGCGCCCACGAGAGGGTGTCCAGCCCGAAGTGACACATCGGGTGCAGGAGGTCCGTCTCGCCGTCGACCACGTCGGCCAGTTCCTCGCGTTCGAGGGGGTACAGCGACGACTCGCCGTCGAGGAACCCCTCGACGTCGTAGTGGTCGGTACCGGGGTGGACCGCGGCGCGCTCGTCCGAGGTCTCGCGGTTGACCTCGCTGGGGTCGCGGTCGGCCATACGCCGAGCAGTCGGCCGCGGCGCAAGTACTTTCCGGGCCCGTGGGAGGCGAACACACGGCAAGCGTCGGCGGACGGCGGTTGGTCCTTAAGTACCCCCGGAGAGTATATAAGGGGCCTCAGACCACGCCGCGAACGAGCGACCCGAGTGCGGGAAGGACCAGCGCGGCGGCGACGGCCACGTACGCCGGCGGGGTGAGCGCGAGCAACTCCCCGGCGGACATCGCGGGCGCGGTGAGGACGAACGCTGCCAGCACGGCGACGCCGAACCCCAGCGCGCCGGCGACCGCCCACCGGAGGCGCGAACTGACCAGGCCGACCAGCGCCCCGCCGACGACGAGGCCGACCCAGTGGACCGACGCGGCCAGCAACCCGGCGACCGCGGCGGCCGCGAGCGCGACCCGTCGGCGCGTAGGATCCGAACGGATCACCTGGAGCCCACGGTGGGCGCGACGCCACGGCGATGATCCCTCGCTCGTCCCGTCCCCGCTCATCCGTCCTCACCCCGAAACCGGATCGTGTCGCCGTCCGCCGGAATCTCCCGGCGCATCGGCTTGTACTCGCCGTCGGCCCACATCCGCAACTGGTCGTCGTAGTGCTCCGAGAAGTACGACCCGTCCTGGCCGCCGGGGATGATCGACCGCGACTCCCCGTCCATCGGGGAAATCTGGCGCCAGCTACTGCCCGCCCCGGCGCCGTCGTGGACGTTGAACACGGTGAAGCCGGTGCCGTCGGTCGGATACCGCGGGTAGTTCAGCGCCGACACCTGGCCGCCGAACTGGTGGTCGATGGTCGTCCGGTTGTAGTCGCCGTAGGTCTCCCAGCCCTCCTCGTCGATCTCCGCGCCGGCCCGCTCCATCGCCGTCGCCATGACGGCCGCGCGGTCGCCGCCGAAGAACTCGTCGTCCGGGGGAAGGTTCACGAGCACCCACTCCTGGGGCCACCAGCCCGAATCCAGGCCCATCTCCTCGAAGTCGTCGCTCCAGGCCGCCTCCCGGAAGTGCTCGTAGAACCGGTGGAACGCCAGCGCGGCCGCCGAGTCCCGGTCCATCCGGTAGTCCCACTCCGCGAGGGCGTCGAGCCAGAGGTCGGCGGCGTCGGGCATCCGGTCGCGGGCGTCCAGGAGTGGGGGAACGAGCATCCGGGCGCGAATATCGAGGGTGTCGCGCTGGAGGTCGGCCATGAACGCGCGGTCGACCGGGTCCCCGCTCCCGACGCGCTCGTCGAGGCGCTCGTAGATGCGCATCCCCCGGAAGCCGGAGGCGTACTCCTGGCCGATGGGGTAGGTCGGGTCGTCGGCCGGCCGCTGGTTGGCGGTGCCGACGTAGTCGGGGTCGACGACGCCGGGCTTGTCCTCGAAGGGGACGAACCCCTCCCAGGACGATTGCCCGAACGGCTCGAACCCCCGCCACTCGGCCTCGCCGGCGGAGCCGTCGAAGACCCGGTCGCCCCGGACCACCTCGCCGTCGGAGCCCTGCTCCGACGAACCCCTGCTCGCTTCGCTCGCGGGGACGCCGTCGACCACCCGGACCGGGATCTGCCCGGTCACCTTGTAGAGGACGCCGTCGTCGTCGACGTACAGCGCGTTCTGGGTGGGGACGTCCATCTTCCGGAGGGCCTCGCGGTACTCCTCCCGGTCGGTCGCGTGGCCGAACTCGTAGATGGCCGCCGACTCGCGCGTGCCGGACATGCCCGTCCAGGAGACGCCGACGTGACGGGTCTCGCCGTTCACCTCGCGGTCGAGGAAGGCGCCGTGGACGGTCTTTTTCACCTCGACCTCGCGGTCCTGACCGCCGGCGACTTCGATAGTTCGGGTCTCGGTCTCGAAGTCGCGCCAGCCGTCCCGGTAGCGGTACTGGTCGCCGTCGGTCCCGTAGGTGTAGAAGTCGATCACGTCCGCGCCCGTGTTGGTGAACCCCCAGGCGCCGTGGTCGTTCTCCCCGACGATGGGGAAGGGGATGCCCGGGAACGTCGCCCCGCGGACGTTCACGTCCCCGACCGTGACGTGCTGTTCGTACCAGACCGGCGGCGCCATCAGCGTAAGGTGCGGATCGTACGCGAGGATGGGTGACCCGCTCGCGGTGTGTTCGCCGGAGACGGCCCAGTGGTTCGACCCCCACAGCGGCGGGGGTTCGAACCCGCTCAGCCAGTCGACGAACGAGGGGTCGACGCCCCGCAGCGCGTCCGCACCGTCGCTCGATCCGCCCGTTCCCTCCAGTCGTCCGCCGATGCCGTCCCTGAGGATGGGCGCGCCGTGGTCGAACGACCGGCCGTACAGCCGCCGGTAGGTCGCGTCGTCCAGTTTCTCCCGGAGGACGCCCCGCCGGAGCGTCTCGAAGCTCCCCGTCAACCCCCAGGAGATCTGCTGGCCGACCAGCAGCGTGTCCACGACGGTCCACTCGCGGGCCTCGTAGCCCACGAGGCCGAACTCCAGGGGTTCCGGCCCGTCCTCGAGGTAGGCGTTGACCCCGTCGACGTACGCCTCCGTCAGCGTCTCCGTGCGGGTCCCCGCGAGGGCCTCCGCGGAGGCCTCGGCACCCCCACGGAAGTCCATCTTCGCGTTGAAGACGTCGCTCTCGACGGCGGCGTCGCCGACCGCCGCGGCAAGTCGGCCGTCCATCAGCCGCCGGATCAGGTCCATCTGGAACAGGCGGTCGGCCGCCTGGACGTACCCGACGGCGAAGTACGCCGCTTGCTCGGCGTCGGCCTCGACGTGGGGCACGCCGTAGTCGTCGTAGGTCACCGTCGCCGGCCCGTATTCGCTGGCGACCTCGTCGGGAACCGACCGGCGCGCCGACTCCCAGACTCGTCCGCTCAGGGGGGCGAACTGCTCCAAATACGACCTGGCGGGGGACAGCGCGGCGCTGCCGACGCCGGCCGCCGCGACGGCCCCCAGCAACGCCCGCCGCGTGGTGTTCGAAGGCACACCGGAGCAACTCCCCACGGGATAATAATTTCTCGGGCTGACGAACCGCCGCGCCGACGGCGGGTCGGCGGTACCTCGTCGAATTACGTGCCCCGGGGACGGGTCACTCGGCGTCCCCCATCGTCACCGGGACGGTCACGACGGGGACGTCGGCGGTCCGGACGGCCTTCTCGGTCGTGCTGCCGAGGAGGTAGCGGTCGAGACCGGTCCGTCCGTGGGTGCCCATCACGACGACGTCGCCGTCCTCGGCCGTCTCGACGATGGTCCTCGCGGGCGTCCCCTCGGTGACGGTCGTCGCGGTGTCGATCCCGGCTTCCTCGGCGCGTTCGCGGACCGCCTCGACGACGTTCTCGCCCGAGGCCGTCAGCGCGTCCAGCGTCGGCCCGGAGTAGGCGTCGCTAGCGTGGGCGACCGTCACGTCCACCACGTACAGGACGTGCAACGGGGCGTCGAACCGCCTCGCCAGTTCCAGCGCGTGCTCGGTCGCGGCCTCGGCCCCGTCGCTGCCGTCGGTCGGGAACAGGACGCGTTCGTACACGTTCACACGTTGGCCCTCGACGGGGAAAGCGGTGTCCATGAGGACCCCGCAGGCGACTGGCACGTACCCGGTAGCTACGTCTGATATGCCTCCAGCCCGTACGTTCGACATGGCCAGTTTCCGCATCGGCTCGGCGTTCGGGATCCCAATCCGGCTTGGCGTCTCGTTCCTGCTGATACTCCCGCTTTTGGCCTACATCATCGGGTCGCAGGTGGACGTGACGGTCGAGTTGCTGAACGCGGTCTTCGGCGGTGACGTCGCAACCGACCCGCTCACGGGCGGGGCGCTCCCGTGGCTGCTCGGCGTGGTCGCCGCGCTGGGGCTGTTCGGGAGCGTCCTCCTGCACGAACTCGGGCACTCGCTGGTCGCCCGCCGGTACGGCCTCGACATCGAGGCGATCACGCTGTGGTTCCTGGGCGGCCTCGCGCAGTTCACGGAACTACCGGACGACTGGCGCCAGGAGTTCACCATCGCCGTCGTCGGCCCCATCGTCAGCGTCGCGGTCGGGGTCCTCTGTTACGCCGGGTTCGTCCTGCTGCCGGCGGGGCTGCCCGGCGCCCGGTTCGTGCTCGGGTACCTGGCCGTCCTCAACGTGGTGCTCGCGGCGTTCAACATGCTGCCGGGCTTCCCGATGGACGGCGGCCGCGTCCTGCGGGCGGTGCTCTCGCGCAACCGCTCGCGGCTGGACGCGACTCGCATCGCCGCCGCCGTCGGGAAGGGGTTCGCCCTCCTGCTCGGGATCGCCGGCGTTCTCCTGCTGAACGTCTTCTGGGTCGTCATCGCCTTCTTCATCTTCATCGCCGCGACCAGCGAGACCAGGCAGGTCGTCGTCGAGGCGGCCTTCGAGGGGCTGACCGTCGCGGAGATCATGACGCCGGCGTCCGAACTCGACACGGTCGACCCCGACACCTCGCTGGACGCCCTGCTCGACCGGATGCTCACCGAGCGCCACACCGGGTACCCAGTGGTGGAGAACGAGGACCTCCTCGGCGTCGTCACGCTGGAGGACGTCCAGGCGGGCGCCCCCGATCCGGGGGCCACCGCCACCGTCCGGGACGTGATGTCGACCGACCTCGTGACCGTCTCGCCCGGGACCGAGGCCTCGCGGGCGCTCACGATGCTCCAGCAGGAAGGCGTCGGCCGCATCCTCGTCACCGAGGACGACGGATCGCTGGCGGGCCTGATCTCGCGGACGGACCTGATGACCGTCTTCGAGATCGCGCAGGCCGGCCAGTCGACGTCGTTGACGGCCGAACCCGTCGAACGGCAGTCGCCGCCCGGGGGCCAGTCACCGCCCGGCAGCAGGTGACGTGGCGGAACGCGGTCGTCCCGTCAGGCCAGTTCCGCCAGCCGATCCAGCGCGGACTGCCTGGTCTCGTCGTCCTCGACGGACTGGAGGTGCTGGCGCATGAACTCGACGGAGCGGTCGTACCGTTCGCGGTCGACCGGCTGGGGCGTGCCGTCCTTGCCACCGTGGGCGTAGGCGTGTTTGGCCGGGTCCGCGCGGGCGCTCTCGGCGTCGTGGACGAGTTCCGCGATCAGCGCCAGTGCCCGCAGGGACTTCGGCCCGATCCCGTCGAGGCCGACCAGTTCCTCGAAGTCGTCCGGCTGGTACTCGTAGGCCCGCTGTAACTGGTCGAGCGCTCGCTCGGAGAGGTCGGCGTCCTGGAGCGCATGCCGGTCGGGCATCCGCAGGTCGGGAACCGCATCCCTGCCGCCGGCTCCCCGGGACCCTCCGCCGGTCGCCGCGGCTCCGTCACCGGCCCCGAAATCCGCGAGCGTCCGCTGGTTCGACGGCTGGAGGTACCGCTCGAGGTGCGCGGGGTCGTCCTGCACGAGGTCGACCGACACCTCGCGGGCCTCGGCGGAACCGCCGGCGGTCAGGTCCCGCACCTCCTCGCGGCGCCGCTGGGCGCAGATGGCCGCCTGCGGCTCCTCGACGAAGCTGTCGACCTCGTCGTCCAGCCAGTGGTAGCGCCGCGCCGTCTCCTCGCCCATCCCCTGCTGGACGACGCACCACGACCCCGATTCGGTGACGACCATCGCGTGGTGGTACAGGGTGTAGCCGTCCTGGACGCAGGCGTTGTCGACCTTCGCGCTGAGTCGACTCCGGCGGGCCAGCGCCGACCCGCTGGCGCCCCGCAGGTGGGTCGCCCCCGCCGCCAGTTCGTCGGGCGTCTTCCGCGAGGTGGCACCCTTCCCGCCGGCGACCACGACGCCGTGCTCCTCGGGGGAAAGCGCCTCCTTGAGCGCGCCCATGGTCGTCGTGGTCACCCCCGAGGAGTGCCAGTCGAACCCGAGTGCACAGCCCAGCGCCTGGAACCAGTAGGGGTCCGCCAGTCGGCGGAGGAGTTCCTCGCGGCCGTACTCCTCGATGACGGCCTCCGCGATGGCGCCGCCGAGGTCGACCATCCGGTCGAACAGCCACGATGGGGCCGAACCACCGTGCAGCGGCAACGTCGCCGTCCCGCGCCTGGTCATGCGCGAACGTACCCGCTACGCGGTCAAGTGGCCCAGCCGTGGAGTGAAAGTGAACCGCGGCCGCTTCGGCCGGGCGTGGCCGCCCGTTCCGGTCCCGAACCGTTTCCGCGACCGTCGTTACGACGTGTTGCCCTTCTAACTAGTTTCCGTCTAGATTTTATTTAAGTGCCTTGGATATAAATTACATTTGCAACAATGGTAACTGAACCATCCGAAGACGACGGGGCGGAACCGGACGACGGCGGCAAAACGAGTCGACGGACCATGCTTGCGGGGGCGGGGACGCTGCTGGCCGGGGGAGCCGTGCTCGGCCGCCCCGGTCGGTTTCTCGGGACTTCCGGCGGGACGACGTTCGACGGACTCTACCACGAACCCCTCGGGGACGCGACGCTCTCGACGTCCTCCGGGTCGCTCGTCGTCTCGCTCGGGGACGGCGGCGGTGGCGGCGGTACGGCGTCGAACGCAGGTGACGACGGGGTCCGCACCGACACCGAGCGCGCGCTCCGCTGGGGCGGCGACCTGAGTTCGACCATCGAGAACATGCCCGTCGGCGGTTCCATCACGTTCGAGGCCTTCGGCACGATGGACGGGAGCCCGGGACACGCCGCCGGCACCGCGACGCTGACGCGGGACTCGTCGTCGTACGAGTACCGCGTGGCCTACAACTCGACGACGATGTCCGGGGACGTCGCCGTGGAGGTGTTCGACGGCGGCGAGTCGCAGTTGCTCCACTACGTTCGAGATCCCGACACGTACTCGATTAGCATCGAGGAGACCGGGACGTCGACGGTCCGGTCCCGGAGCGGTCCGGGAACCCCCCGGGACGGTCAGTCCTCGCCCTTCCAGCCACTCGACCAGCCTGGCGTAACGGCCAGCGGAACGCCCGTCAGGACGCCTCCCGACGACTACGACGATATCGACCACTTCGGGGAAGTCGCGTACAGCGGCGAGATCACGGACGACGACGGGATCACCCCCACGGAAGTGTGCTGGTTCGCGCTTCCGCTGCAGGAGTCCTACGAGTTCGCGGTCGAGGACGTGGCGGCCACCGGCGACTACGTCCGGGTCTACGAGACCGCCTCGGGCCACGACCACGAGGTGTACTACACGACCGAGATGCGGACGACCGCTACCGGGCTCGACGAGGTGACCTTCGACTCCGAGAGCGCGACCCAGGGGGCGCTGTTCGAGGGGCTCGGGAACCACGCGCGGGAGGGCGCGACGCTCACCAGAACCGAGGAGGCGCTCGCCGTCGAGGACGGGTACGTCAGCCTCCAGACTGGTGAAGCCGCCAGGGCCGACGTCGTGCTTGGGCCGCTCTCGCTGGCCGAGGACGGGCAGGCGTTCGGCGTCTCCGCCACGGGCGTCGTCGAGGGGTCGCCCGGCAGCGGGATCGGGCGCGCGTCGGTCGGCCGCGACGGCGAGGCCCTGTCGCTGGAAGCCAGCTTCTCGGTGCTGGAGACGCCCAGCGTCGAGGTCACCGTCTTCCACGAGGGGTCGGCCGTCGGCAACGCCGAGGTCGAGCGGGGCACCGTCGCGGAGATCGGGGGCACGCCGTCGATACGCGGTACCATCGGGGCGGTCGGGCGGTCGCCCGCGTTCTGGTACGGGTTCGACGAACCGGCTCCCGTGACGCTGGCCTCCGGCGAACGGGTCGAGGGCACCTGGATCCGGCTCGGAGCTGCCGACTCGGCCGCGTCGGTGTCGGCGCTGGATCAGTTCAACTTCGGCGCCGAGGGCGTCGGCGAGTTCCTCGTCACCGGCGAGAACGTCGAACCGCTGTAGGCGGTCGCCCGCTTCGGCGGGGTTACTCGTACAGCCAGGTCTCGTCCTCGCGTTCCCAGTCGAGGAGTTCGTCCTCGTCGAAAAACAGCGAGATCTCCCGCTCGTTGGCACCGGGGTCCTCGTGGTCCGAGCCGTGGATGACGTTCCGGCCCAGGTCCAGTCCGTAGTCGCCGCGGATGGTGCCGGGCGCGGACTCGGCGGGGTCGGTCTCGCCCATCATCCTGCGGACCTGGCGGGTCGCGTCCTGGCCCTCCCAGACCATCGCCATCACCGGGCCCGACGTGATGAAGTCCACGAGGCCCTCGAAGAACGGCTTGCCCTCGTGCTCGCCGTAGTGTTCGTGGGCCAGTTCGTCGTCGATCCGCATGAACTTCGCGCCGACGAGTTTCAGCCCGCGGTCCTCCAGCCGGGAGATGACCTCGCCGACCAGTCCGCGGTTGACGCCGTCGGGCTTGACCATCACGAAGGTGCGTTCGCGTTCGGTCATGTCTCGTCCTCCTCGACCATCTCCTCGGCGGCTTCGTCGGCCGCCTCCGCGTCCTCGGCGGCTTCCTCGGCGACGTCGCCGGTCTCCTCGGCCGCGTCCTGCTGGACCTCCTGGCGGGTCTCCGTGCGCTGGCCCTCCTCGGTCCACTCGACGTCGCGGGGTTCGCGGCCGAGGTCGTCGTTGGCCTCGCACTTGCTGGAGCAGTAGTGGATGGTCGTGCCGTCGGTCCGGACGAACAT
>CAYTAG010000144.1:0-9328 GCA_964435625.1 uncultured Halobacteriales archaeon
GTCGGCGAGGACTGGACGATCATCCCGCTGGAGAACCTGATCGCCCGGATCGGCGAGGAGACGACGCTGGTGGCCGGCGTCGAGAGCGCCGAGGAGGCCCGGACGGCCTTCGAGACACTGGAGATCGGCGCCGACGCCGTGTTGCTGGACAGCGACGACCCCGGCGAGATCCGGGAAACCGTCGCCGTCCGCGAGGAGGCCGACCGCGAGACGCTGGACCTGGAGTGGGCCGAGGTGACCGCGGTCGAGCGGGCCGGCAGCGCGGATCGCGTCTGCGTCGACACGGGGTCGCTCATGGGCGACGACGAGGGGATGCTCGTCGGCTCGATGTCCCGCGGCCTGTTTTTCGTCCACGCCGAGACCGCGGATTCGCCGTACGTCGCCTCCCGGCCGTTCCGCGTCAACGCCGGGGCCGTCCACGCCTATCTCCGGGTGCCCGGCGGCGAGACGCGGTACCTCTCGGAGTGCTCGGCCGGCGACGAGGTGCTGGTCGTCGACCGCGAGGGCCACACCCGCGAGGCAATCGTCGGCCGCTGCAAGATCGAGCGCCGGCCCATGTTCCGGGTCGCCGCCGAGACGGCCGATGGCGACCGGATCGAGACGCTGCTGCAGAACGCCGAGACCGTCAAGGTCCCCACCCGCGAGGGCCGGACCGCCGTGACCGACCTCCAGGCGGGCGAGGAGGTGCTCGTGTACTACGAGCCGACCGCACGCCACTTCGGGGAGGCCATCGAGGAGCGCATCGTCGAGAAGTAGTCCGGGTCGGCCGGGTTCGTTTCCGCGCGAAAACATTTATATCAGTCATCCATGTACCCGTTGCCATGCGATCACCCGGCTCCGGGGGGACCGACGCGGCCGATTCCGGCTGCCAGAACCGGACCTACTACTTCGAGGTCGGTCCCGGAGAGTGGCGGGGCGCGTTCGGCTTCCGGGTCACCGACTGGCGGCGCTTTCTGCGGGCGTCGCTGGGACTCCGCGACCGGCTGCTGGTCGTCGCCATGGCTCTCACCGTCCGGCTGTTCGGGCGCGCGACCATCACGTCGGCCGTGACGGCGCACCCGGACCGGGGCGAGGCCGGGGTCGCCACGAACGAGATCCGCATCTCGAAGTTCGGGATCACCCTCTACCTGCTCCGGGAGGAGTACCGGCTGGACCGGAACTGCCGGGACGCGACGGTCGTCTCCGAGGAGCGGTTCGGTCCGGTCGCGGGGCTGCTGGAGAGTCACAAGGAGTACCCCGCCGAGGTCGATCCCGGTCCACGGGCAACGTATCACATGCCGCTGCTGGGGGCCGAGTGGACCGGGCGATACGAACCGTCGGACGACCACGACCGCATCGACGCCGAACTGACCTGCGCGTGGGCCACGGCCTCGGAAACGATCCACCGTGTCGAGTGAACTACGACTCGGGGACGCGACCGCCCCCGCCGAGCGCGTGGAGGCGCTGGCCGACCGCATCGAGGAATACCAGCGACGGTACGAGCGGCGAGCGGACTCCCGGGCCGTCTTCGCGTTCGCCTACCGGAACCTCACGCTGGACCTGGCGGACCGACTCGCCGCCGACGAGACCGGCTTCGACGACCCGGCGTGGGTGGCCGACCTCGGGATCGCGTTCGGCGGGCAGTTCGTCGCCGCGATGGACGCCATCGACGCCTGGCTGGCGGCCGACGAGGACCGGGAGGCGCTGTACGGGCGGGCGCCGAAACCCTGGGCGGACGTTTACGTGGCGATCTCGGGCCGGTCGCTGGTCGTCGAGGACCTGGTGTTCGCCATCGCCGCCCACATCAGCCACGACCTGCCGCTGGCGTTGCAGGCCGTCGACCGGGGTGACCGCCGGCTGGCCGACTACCACGGGATGAACGAGGTCCTCGCGGACAACACGGAGTTCGTCCAGTCGGCCGTCCAGCGGCGCTACAACCCGTTTCTCGGGCGACTCGACAGGCTCGCGGGGCAGGTGGACGAGCAGTTCACCGGCTACGCCATCCGGATGGGGCGCTCGGTCGCCTGGTACAACGCCCGACGACTGGCCAACCCCGGGACCCGCGAGGCGGCGAGGGGGTCGATCCGCCGGTCGACGGCCGCGCTGATCGACGGCGTCCGCCGTCCGGACTCCTGGGTGCTCCGGGCCCTCAGCAAGGTCGGACGGGCGCTGGTCCACAACCGGCGGTGGCCGGCACCGCCGCCCCGCGAGGAGGCCGCCGAAACCGGCAGGGAGTTCGCACGCTGGGGGCCGCGGTAGTATCGCCCGCCGGGGGCCGCGGTAGTATCGTTCGCTGGGGGCCGCGGTCGTCCCGACCGACTCGACGGGACGGTCCGGCGCTCAGGCGTCCTCGGCGCCGGGGTCGTCCGCGGGTTCGAGTCGGTGGGTACACCACGGGCAGAAGTCCAGTTCCTCGTCCAGTTCCTTCCCGCAGGCCGGACAGGCGGGGCCGGAGTCGTCCTCGCGGCGGCCACGGTGGGCGAGGACGTAGGCGTCGACGACCTGCAGGCCGGTGATCGTCGCCAGGAGGAGCTGGGACTCCAGGGTGAGCTGGCCGAGACCGTCGCTGACGTTCTGCAGGGCCGCGGCGAACCCACCGTCGGCAGGCTGTAGCGCGGCCTCCGGCAGCAACAGGAAGACTACCGAGACCATCAGAGCGAACCACATCAGCGACCGCGCCCACAGCCGCAGGTACAGGTGGCCCAGCCCGGGGTACAAAAGCGCCAGCAGGGCCGCCAGCCACGGCCGCTTCCGTCCGGTGTCCGCCATGGGGTCGCCTTGCAAGTCAACGGTCCTTAACCTTCGGATTTCCTCCGGCGAGGCCGTCGACCAGCGTCCGCAACGTGGCCAGGTCGTACTGCCCGGGCGCGGTCGCGTCCGCGGGATCGACCGGCGCGTACCCGATGCGGGAGCCGTACTGCGGCGCGACGGCCCGGGAGTGGCGGCCGGCCTCGCCCATCGCCATCGTCGCCACTCGATTCCCCCGCTGGGCGGACTCCCAGGTGGCCGACAGCAACCGGAGCACGTCGCCCGGTCCGTCCGCAGTCACCGCGAGTTTCCCCACGTCGCCCGCGTCTGTGGCCGCGTCGAGACGCTCCCGGAGTCGATCCCCGGGCGGCGTCCCCGCGAAGTCGTGGCTGGAGACGACGACTGCGGCGCCGTGGTCCCGGGCGGCCTCGACGGTCCGGCGGCCGTCCGATTCGCGGGCGCTCGCCAGTTCGACGTCGACCGCCTCGACCACGGGGTGCTCGGCCGCCGCCGCGAGCGCCCGGAGGCGGTCGCGGTTGGCGGGATCGCCCGGTCCGTCGCCGCCGTCGGCCTGGCCGCCCTCCCAGGTCGGGCGGTTGGTCGCCAGAATCGGGAGGTCGCCGTCGTAGTCGTCCAGCTGGACCAGAGGGTCCTCGGCCAGGTCCATCCGGAACTCGACGGCGTCGGCGTGCTCGCGGGCCGCTGGTTCGTCGGCCAGGTCGGCCGTGCTGGCCGCGAGCACGAACTCCCCGAAGTCCATGGTCGGGGTTTGGCCGCCGCGGGATTATATCACCTTTGACTATTCTTACTCATGGTCTCTCAAATGGCCCGAAATAATGTTCTAATCTATACAATAACCACAAAGATTTCAAACATTTGCCTCCACAAAAAGGTTATGGATAGACGTTTGTTCTTGACGGCTATTCCGGCAACAGTAGCAGGATGTCTTTCAGTCGGGGAATCAACAACTCCGACTCAGCCTAAGCCTCCCGAAGGGGCCAACGAACCGCCTTCGTTTCCGGATGCGAACGAGGTCCGATACCCTGCTTCCGGAGGAGGATCAATCCTCGTGACCGTTGACCCGTCCAAGCCGGAATTACCTGGAGCGAATATAACGTTTGAAGTAGCCAATCACGGTAATGATCAGTTCACCACAAATTTCTACCGCTGGCGATTACATAAGTACGTTGACGGACGTTGGTGGAACCTCGGTGTCTTCGAATATATGGACGAGCTACACTACCTCAACGGTGGTGAGACCCACACTTGGGAAGCAACAGTGGATAACGGCCAAATTGATCAGTTGCCAGAAAAACTATCCCCGAGTGCCGATTCATCTTTTACGTTAGCGGGAGTCGGGTCGGGAACGTACGCATTCTCCGTGGTCGGGTCGTTTGAAGGCGATGGTTCCCGATTCGCTGCCGCTACTCCGTTTCAACTAGAGGGAGAAAATGTCACCCTTAAACCAACTCCATTTGTTGAGACAGAACATGAGGGAGAAACGGTCAGGGTGACGTACAACGATCCTTCACCGAATATTGGGAAAGAGTACGAACTTACTGCCCGACGGCGGGAATCTCACGACGAAGCGCTTACTCTCGTGCCGGAGTGGGGACTTCGCCAAGAAGGAATCAGAAACACATTACCCCTCTTTTCCCAAGATGTCGAGAAAGTCGTGTACACTACAACGGGACATCCACCCGGATACGCGATGGACATAATCGACGGGTCGATCTTCGACTACCGCGACTATACTATAGAGTTTAAACTACGAAAAGGTTAGACCACTCCAATCGTGAATCTCAAAGGCCGAACAGCCTTTAGAACCGCCCCATCCATCGGAACCATGGTGGATACCAACCATCGCTAGATATCGTTCGCCAGATGGTGTTGTTCTTCGAACATAATATGGGCCGCCGGAATCACCGGGTTCATGGTTATTACTAATACGGACGTAATTATAATTATCTTGGGCGCAAGACGTACTACCATTAGTAAGTTCATGAATAATACCCTCAGTAAGACATGTTCTTTTCCCTCTTTTGTAAACAGTTTCTTCTGTCGGTATTAATTCATCAACTCCATCTTGCGTAACATGCCCGGAGATTGGACCCCAGACTTCATTCGCGATCCAATTATCATATCCGCTAACGTCCATATTATCAGTTTGTTGGACGATAGCAACGTCACGCGATAGGGAATATTTATTCACTTTACCGACAACATTACACATATTCCATGCACCTTTCCCCCCACCGCTACACAAATCAAACGTATGAGCACAGTGAAGCATATAATGCTCTGACGTATCTTGATCCTTTAATCGACAGGCCCAAGTAGCCGAATCAGGGCAGCCACTTTCACTACCACCCCCAGCTAATGCTCCCTCAAGAGGATCAGTAGTACGATGATAATCTTCTTCGCAGTCTAATTGTCCCTCTTTGTGACGAAGTTTCCGGATAGTTATATCATGTAATTTATCAAGTATGCTTGGCCTAGAAGAATCAATATCATCAACGTATACTCGGAGATCAGGTTGCGAATACCTATCAATAGTCTTGTCCCGTTCCACCGAACGCCCGACCGACTTAACTACGTTACTATCATTGTATCTTTTTGTTAATTCATTATAAGCTTTCCTAGCTTTATTCACTTTACTGTACCATTTTTGGGCACAATCGAAGTATCACGGATTTTCTCACCTTCTCTTGCGGTAATAATTTTTACCTCTTTATACGAGGGCTTCCCAATTACCGAGAAAGAGCTAGCACCAATGCCCGATGTGATGCCAGTAGTTATGAAAGCTGATTTCAGTACCATCCGACGGTTTTGTTTGGTTCCTCTACCCATAAAAATTCAGCACACCTGGCAGTTATAAAATTAACCTTTTATTTCATACATTTATAAGTTATATCGTGTTTTGACTGACCTTAATACGGTACGTGGCTGGCGACGTACCGCCCCTCCGAGTCCTCGCGGACGCCCTCGACCGCGTAGAACCGGATCTCCCGCTCCTGTTTCGTCTTGACGGGGAAGTCGTAGTACTCGGCGTCGTAGGCGAGGTCGCCGTCGTGGTCGTCGACGAACGCGCGGTGGGCGGCCAGTCGACGCTCGATCACCTCCCGCGAGAGGTCGGGTGCGCGGTCGACGCGGTCGCCGAAGACACCGGAGAACTCCCGGTCGAGTTCGTAGCCGACCGACGACCGGCCGGCGACCGCGGCGGCCAGCGAGGTGGTCCCGGTCCCCCAGAACGGATCCAGCACGACGTCGCCGTACACCGAGAACATGCAGATCAGCCGGTAGGGGACCTCGAAGGGAAACGCGCCCGACCGCTCCCGCAGGTCGTCGTCGGCCAGCGTCTGGTCGACCCCCTGGACGCCCTCCCACAGATCGGAGAACCAGTCGTTGCGCTCCTCCCAGAAGTACGCCGCCTCGTAGCGACGGTCGACGCCGGGTTCCAGCGAGCGGAGTCCCCCCTTCCGGAACACCAGGACGTACTCGTGTTCGTGGGCGACGTAGGCGTTCGGCGGGAGCATCCCCGAGCCCATGAACTTCGAGGGCTTGTTCGAGGGCTTGCGCCACAGCAGGTCCGGCAGTGGGTTGAGCCCGCGCTCTGCAAGCCGTCGCTGGAGGACGGCGTGGTTGGGGTACAGCCGGAACTCGTCGTCGAGTCGCCTGTTAGCGTCGCCGACGTTGATGCAGGCGATCCCCCCGGGCGCGAGCACCCGTTCGAGTTCGGTCCACACCGGGTCGAGCAGGCCGTGCATCACCTCGAACGCCCGCTGGCCGTCGCCAGCCGCGAGCAGTTCGCCCACCCGCGGGTCCAGGTCCGCGAACAGGTCGTCCCACATCTCCACCATCGGGTACGGCGGCGAGGTGACTACGAGTTCGACGCTCCCGTCGTCCAGTGCCGCCATCGAGCGCGCGTCGCCGACGTGGACCTCGTGGGTCGTCTGCATTGCTACGACGAACGAGTGGCCATCCGTTGGTTCTTGCGGAACAGCATGGTATTTTCGTCACTACATAGGGTCAAAAAACCGCGCCAGGAATTTCTCTCCCGGCTGTTTGTTCCTCGAATTACGGAGTTACAATCGGTTCGCCGGATCATTTCCCGCACCTCGATCCCGATTTCCGTAACTCTATCCGGGAAGATGGCAGAAATATCGTCAGCGTCTTTGAATCAAAGAGTCAGTTGGAAGGTTTCCGCCCATTCGTCTGGAACCGGTAAGTCCCGAAGGACGCGGCTCTGTAATCGATAGAACCCGTTGTGGGCCTTCTGACAATTTGCTTTCATCCACGTTCGGGCTTTCTGACTATTGAGATAGTTAAGTAACTCGTCGAACGGTACGTCTTCTTTCGGCACGGCGTAGTAAACCGAGTGTCTCGGTACGACAGTCCCACGCCTCTCGGGCCAGAACTTCGGTTCCTTGGCGATGTCCCTGAAAACGATTTTTGGTTGCAGAACGTCCTGCATCGGTGGGTTCTCGTGCCATGCATACCACTTTTTCCCCTTTTCGACACAGGACCGATCCTCCAGACGATCACGATACGCTCTCGCCCAATTGATGAATGTACCGAGTTCGTCCTCCGAAGCGAGCGACCCGTCCTTCTTGTACGGACAGAGAAAGGCCGAATCAGTATCCGGACCGTCGTATTCACGGAGCTGTTGGCCCGAAACAGTACGATAGACCCACGTGTCATCTACGTTGTCTGGAACGTCTGTAGCGTCCATCACGAAAACATCATCAGCACCGGTAGCTACTCCGGGGGAGATACGTACTGTAACGTCCCCAAGCGTTGCACCCGTCTCCATGTCCTCTAGCTCGGCCCCCCTAATACGTGGTGCCCAACTCTCACCGCCTCCTGGTAAAACCGTCGAGTGGGTCGTACCGTCTCGAAGCGTCACACGCGTTTCATCACCTCGTTTAGTACGCCGGACAGTCGTAACGCACGGAAACGTTACCAAGCCTGTGAACGCATCCTCGTCGATGTGTTTTATCTCTTCGACGTGAAGATCACCGTTGGTCAGTAGCCGTCTGAGAGGTGCTGCAGTGTTCACATACTCGAATTTCTCTGGAGTTACGAACGATAACACACCATCATTCGCGAGCAACTCTAGTGCTCGCTCGAAGAACAAGAGGTACAGGTCGAACCGTTGTACTGCCGTGGCGAACTCTGCCTTGTACTGGCGCTTTTCCTCCTCGTTTAACTCTTCGATGGGAACGTAAGGGGGATTACCGACGATGTAATCGAACGAGTTACGTTTGAAATCACTGGAGGTGAGGAAGTCTTGTTCTTCGAACGTAACATGTTTTAAATTACGTTCACGAGCGATTTCGAGATGCTCCAAATTCGTCTCTACGCCGATCCCGTTCGGGTACTCCCACCCTCTGGCGTCGCACATTCTCTCAACTGCAGCGGCAAAAGGTCCCGTACCACACCCAGGGTAGAGGATTCGATCATCACTCGTTGGATGGTCATCTCGAAACAACCGCTGCACTATTTTGGCTGCCAGGTCGTCGGGGGTAGGGACGTGGCCCTTCATTCACATTACCGGGTTACCTCACCATGGTACTTGAAAATACGTAAAGTAACTCGTTCATACGTCGAACCGGTCCTGTTGAATGTCAATGTGACCTCGCACGTACGACGCGAGGGACCGTGCGAATCGATTGAATCTGAGTTCCTCGTTGGGTTCCCAAAAATTACCTTCGGGTCCCTCTTCTTCGTCAGTTAGGATAAACGCAGCCTCGTTAACGAGACGCTGTCGAACCATCCTGAGACACAACAACTCGACTCTGTCGAGGTATGTCGCATCCCGAAATTCGTCGTCTACTTCGAAATTTACTTCACGAAGTTGCGGGACGTTCCTCGACTTTTCGTTGTCCGCCATTAGGTAAAGGTAACCGATCCACGGAGCGGGTGACGGTTCAAACACGCCGTCCTCGTATGCTTCAAGTAAATCGGTGAAACTTCCAATTGCTTCTTCAGAACGGTTGTTGAGGTTATTACCGAAGCTACTGGCCTGAGATTTGTATTCGACGACGGCGAGCAGTTCCCCGTCATGAACGACAGCCGTGTCCCACTCTTTCTCCGGGAGATAAAATCCGGGAAGCGTCGCGTGGTAATCGTGCTTCACGCTTTCTCTCGGAACGCCAGCTTCAACTAGAATATCCTCGACTAACCCTGCAAATCCGTCCATCTGTCCGCCACCGAGCACTTCCGCACGACGACCGCGCGTACTGTTTTCCGATTGGCGCTGCTCTTCGGCTTGCCCGGACAACGTCGCCCAGTACCACTTCACTGCGTCACTGACTTCAGAGCCTAGATCGTCGATCATGACTGCTACATCCCCTCACGTCATGTTAATTCCCACGACCGAGTGGAACGAGTACTCCCCCACTTCGAGTATCACCCGTACAGCCGTTAACGTACGGGGATGCGTCTTTCGCGGTGAGGGATAACATCGCGATAACCGAACTGACCGCCTACACCACGAGGCCTTCCTCGGCCTCCAGCAACTCGTGGTAGCGGTTCCGGATGGTGACCTCGGAGATGTCGGCGACCTCCGAGACGGCGGCCTGGGTCGTCTTCTCGTTGG
>CAYTAG010000145.1:0-9313 GCA_964435625.1 uncultured Halobacteriales archaeon
TTACCAGTGACCATCCATCGTATGGTACTGTTTCTCGTCGCTTAAGCCTTTGGAGAGGGCCGTCGTGGCGTGTGCAGTTGGGAACGCTGTGGGTGTTTTCGAGCAACGTCGTGGCAGGGGTAGTGGAAGGTTCTCGTCGTCGGGTATCGCTTGCGTGTCGGTTTCCGACGCTAGCGGCACACGACAACTAGGGATGTCCTCGCCCTCCCCAACCGCGGGATCAGGCCGGCGACCGCCCGCCGTGGTCGCCGGCCTTCTCCCGGCCACCGTCGGAGGCGAGCTCCGACGAGCCCCCGTTCGCGTTGCTCACGGGGACCTCGCGCGCGGTGCTCGCGCGCGCCTAGAGCCTAACTTAACCGCGTGGCGCGCGCTGGCGCGGCCGCCGTGCCGCGCCACAGGCGCGCGAGGTCCCCGCGAACGGATGTGAGCGGGGACTCGTCAGAGCTTGCTCTGACGGTGGATGAGCACCGCAACGGAGTGAGGAGCGCAATCGGCTGGGGAGGCTGGTGGGTTGGCCGAGCTGTCGGGTGGGACTGAAAGCCCCCGCGCGCTGGACGACGGCGGACGACGTAAGGACCGCAGGCCGCAGGCCGAGGACCGCAGCGAGCCGCGCGAGTCGAGCGCGCCGGGGCTTTCTGGCTATTGCTGACCAAGATACCGTCGACAGTGAGCGCAGGAACTCCCCAACGTCAGAAGCCAGTCCCACCGAACACGTCCAGCGCCGACTTATAAATCCGCCAATACTCCACTTTCCAAAGAATTAAACTTTAGAAACTAAAGAATTGGGTCGCCCCGTCGATTCCACGAACGGCCCCGCCACCCGAACCTACAGCGGGTACTCGCCGTCGATGGTCTCCAGGGCGCGCTCGGCCAGCGCGGGCACGCGGTCTTCCATCTTCGGGTACAGCGGGTCGTCGGCGTCGCCCGCGAGGTGCCGGGCGAAGAACATCTCCCCGAGCGCCGCGAGTTTGTACAGCGCCAGCGTCCGGTAGAACCGCTCGTGCTCGAACTCGATGCCGGTCCGGTCCTCGTAGCGCTCGACCAGTTCCAGGCGGGTGGGGTACCCCTCGCGCTCGGTGAACTGGGGTTCGAACTCCGCGGCGACGGCCTCGGGGTCCTTCGGGTCGCGCCAGAACACCAGTAACCAGCCCAGGTCCGTCAGCGGGTCCCCCAGCGTGCTCATCTCCCAGTCGAAGACGCCGACGAGTTCGGGTGGCGTCCCCGCCTCGCGGCCGTCGGCCGCTCGGCCGTCCGGCGGTCCGTCGGAGCGCGCGCGCCCGAACATCACGTTGTCCAGTTTGAAGTCGCCGTGGACCAGCGTCGCCGGGTGATCCCCGGGGACGTTGTCGGTCAGCCACTCCATGACGTCGTACAGCGCCGGCACCTCCCGGACGTCGGCGGTCTTGTCGAACGCCCACGTGAGTTGCTCGGACCACCGCCGGACCTGCCGCTCGGTGAACCCCGGCGGGTGGCCGAACTCGCCCAGGCCGACGGCCTCGTAGTCGACGGTGTGGATCTCCGCCAGGGTGTCCACGAGTTCGTGGGCGATCCGCTCGCGGTTTGCCGGGGTTGCGAACCGCTCCGGTTCCTCGTCGCGGATCACGTCGCCCTCCAGGCGCTCCATCAGGTAGAAGTCGCTGCCGATCACCGAGTGGTCCTCGCAGGCCAGCACCGTCCGCGGGAGTGGAACGTCGGTGTCCTGGAGCGCGTCGACCACGCGATACTCCCGGAGGACGTCGTGGGCGCGGTCGGCCGTCTCGCCCGGCGGGGGTCGCCGCAACACCAGGTCCCGATCCCCCCAGGTGACCAGCAGCGTCTCGTTGGAGTGGCCCGCCGCCAGGTGTTCGACCTCGAAGTGCTCTGCCGGCCCGAGTTCCGCCCCGAGGTACGCCGCCAGGGCGTCCTCGTCGACCAGTCGCCGGACGTACGCCTCCGATACCCCCTCGTCGGTCATGCTCGCCGCTACGACGACCGTGGGGTTGAAACTACCGCCCGGCGGTCGCTGTCTCGCTTCCGTACAGGGAGCAGTGGGAACAGCCAGCGAGCCCGGGGTCACCCGGCGAGCAGGCCGAGGACGCCGACCACGACCATCCCGACCCCGACGATCCGGGTGAGCATCGCCTTCCAGTCGGCCGGTTCCACCTCCGACCAGGATCGCTTGCTCCCGATCGAGTCCAGTTGCTCCTCGAACCGCGCGAGCCGGTACGGCCAGATCGCGTTCGGGAGGCCGAACAGCAGGAATAAAATCGCAAGCGGAGCGTCCATGTGACGGTCCCCGGCGAGCGGCAGTATATGCTTTCTGATGGGCTGTCACCGGGCCAGCGGGGCGGCCACGGGGCTGGGGGCTACCGGCTCGACGTCCGGGGTGGCCGTACACCTAAGGCGGTCGCCCGCCCACCACCGGGCATGGAGTACCACGACCCCGAGCGGGGCCAGGAACTCGCCGAGCGGGTCCGCCAGTTCGTCGACGAGGCGGTGATCCCGGTCGAGCGCGAGGTGCTGGGCGACGGGCCGGTCTCGGACGAACGGGTCCAGCGACTCCGCGAGGAGGCACGCGAACGGGACCTCTACGCCCCCCAGGTCGACGAAGGGTACGGCGGGCTCGGACTGTCGTTCCGGGAGGTGCTGCCGGCCTTCGAGGCCGCCGGCCGGAGCCTGCTCGGCCCGGCCGCGATCCGCGTCGACGCCCCCGACGAGGGCAACATGCACACCCTCGAACTGCTGGGGACCGACGAGCAGAAGGAACGGTGGCTGGAGCCACTCGTCGCGGGCGAGATTTCATCGGGTTTCTCGATGACCGAACCGATGCAGGGCGCGGGTTCGGACCCGAAGATGATCCGGACGACCGCCGAGAGGGACTCCGCCGAGCGAAACTCGGCTGATCCCCGAGAAGCCTCGGCTTCTCGGGACGGCGACGAGTGGGTGATCGACGGCCACAAGTGGTGGACGACCAACGGCGTCGAGGCGGACCTGCTGATCGTGATGGCCCGCACCGACGCCGAGGCCCACCCCTACGAGGGCTGCTCGCTGTTTCTCGTCCCGGCGGACGCCGACGGCGTGGAGGTCGTCCGGGACGTCCCCCACACGGGCGGGGAGGTCCGGGGGAGCAACCACGCCGAGATCAGGTACGAGGGAGTCCGCGTCCCCGAGGAGAACCTGCTGGGCCACGAGAACGCCGGCTTCGCGCACGTCCAGCAGCGCCTCGGCCCCGCGAGGTTGACCCACTGCATGCGCTTCTCGGGGATGGCCGAGCGCGCGCTCGACGTTGCCAAGGCCTACGCCACCGAGCGGGAGGCGTTCGGCGACCGCCTGGCCGACAAGCAGTCGCTCCGGTTCGACGTGGCCGACCTCGAGACGCGACTCCACGCCGCCCGCTGTATGGTCCGGCACGCCGCCGACGAAATCGACGCCGGCAGGGAGGCACGGGTCCCCATCTCGATGGCGAAGACCTTCACCGCGAACGTCGTCCAGGACGCCGTCGACCGCGCCGTCCAGGTCTGTGGCGGCAACGGCATCGGCAAGGACCTGCCGCTGGCGGACTTCTACGAGAACGTCCGGGCGTTCCGGATCGTCGACGGCGCCGACGAGGTCCACAAGCGGGTCGTGGCCCGGGACGCCTTCGAGGACGTCGACCCCGCCGCCATCGAGGGGATCACCAGGTACGACGGTTGATCCCACGAACCGGGAATCGGGGCAGGGTCCTTTTCGCTGGGAACCCAAGGTGTGGACGAAAACGATGTACGACCGCATCCTGGTTCCCACGGACGGCAGCGACGGGTTCGACCGGGTCGCCGGGGAGGCCATCGGCCTCGCGGCCCTGGCCGACGCGACCGTCCACGCGCTGTACGTGATCGACCCCCGGGCCGTCGACTACGAACCGTCCCCGGAGGCCCGCGAGACCGTCGAATCGGAGCTCCGGGCGACCGGCGAGGAGGCGACCGCGGCCGTCGCCGACCTGGCGGCGAACCGCGGCGTGGACGTCGAGCGGGTAGTCCGGGTCGGCATTCCCCACCGCGAGATACTGGACTACGCAGACGAGGTCGCCGCGGACCTGATCGCGATGGGGACCCAGGGCCGGACCGGCCTGGACCGCCTGCTGCTGGGCAGCGTGGCCGAGCGCGTCGTGCGGATGAGCGACCGGCCGGTCGTGACCGTCAACCTGGGCGAGGCGGAACGGGCCGTCGCCGACGAGGAGGCGGCCGTCGACGCGGCAGCCGAGGCGCTGGAAGCCGAGGGCCACGAACTGCGCGAGGTCCGCGAGGACCCCTACCGGGAGGCCTCGACGTGGGTAGTCCCGGTCACCACCGCGGACGGCGAGCGGTTCAACGTCCACGTCAACGCCGTTACCGGCGAGGCCCGGGCGGCACGGGTCGGGTGACCGCGACGCCGGCGAGACGACGACTGTCCCGACCGCGCCGGATCACTCGTCGATCATCGGGACGACCAGCACCGGCACGTCGACGGTCCGGAGGACCCGCTCGGTGACGCTACCCAGCAGATAGCGGTCCAGTCCCCTCCGGCCGTGGCTGCCCATCACCACCACGTCAACGCCGCGGTCCGCGACGTAGTCGGCGATGACCTCGTGGGGCGTCCCCTCGACGATCGCGGTGTTGACGTGGAGGCCGGCGTCGCGGGCGCGCTCGGCGGCCGACTCGACGGCGTCGCCGTCGTCGTCGGAGTCGCCGACGTGGAGCACGTCCAGCGTCGCGTCGTACTGTCTGGCCTGGTCGATGGCGTGCTCCAGCGCCACCGCCGCGCCCTCGCTGCCGTCGGTCGGGAACAGGATGACGTCGTACATCTGCGCTGGGCTATTCCCCGGACCCACTTGAACGTGCGCGGTTCCGAAAGGATTAGCCACGGCGGGCGAGAAGGCCGGACGATGAAGGATCTGTTCCTGCGCGCCCTGCGGGGCGAACGGACCGAGCGCGCCCCGGTGTGGCTGATGCGACAGGCCGGGCGGTACCTCCCCGAGTACCGCGAACTCCGGAGCCAGTACAGCTTCCTGGAGGCGATCAAGACCCCCGAGGTCGCCGAGGAGATCAGCCTCCAGCCCTACGAGCGGTTCCGCCCCGACGGCGTGGTGATGTACTCGGACATCCTGACGGTGCTGGAACCGCTGGGCTTCTCGTACCACCTCGAATCCGGCGTCGGCCCGGTCGTCGAGAACCCCGTCGAGGGACCCGACGACGTCGACCGGCCGGTCGGCGACGTCCGCGAGGAGATCGACTACGTCGGCGAGTTGCTCCGGCGCCTCCAGGCAACCCTGGACGGCGACGCGGCCGTGATCGGCTTCGCCGGCGGTCCCTTCACACTCGCATCGTACGCCGTCGCGGGCGAACCGACGAAGAACCACCTGCCGGTGCGCCGACTCCGGGCGCGCCACCCCGAGGCGTTCCGGACGTTACTGGAGCGGTTCGCCGACGTGACCGTCGAGTACCTGCAGTTCCAGGCCGAGGCCGGCGCCGACGTCGTCCAGGTGTTCGACACCTACGCCGGCTACCTCTCCCCTGCGGACTACCGGGAGTTCCTGCTCCCGCTACACCGCCGCATCCACGACGCCGTCGACCTCCCGTCGATCATGTTCGCCCGCGGGCTCTCGGGCAACCTCGACCTGCTGGCCGACAGCGGCGCCGACGCCGTCTCGGTCGACTGGACGGTCGACATCGCGCAGGCCCGCGAAGAACTCGGGGACACGCCGGTCCAGGGCAACCTCGACCCCGCGTATCTGCTCGGTGACCCCGGGTTCGTCCGCGAGCGGACCCGCGACCTGATCGAGGCGGCCGGCCCCGAGGGGCACGTCCTCAACCTCGGCCACGGCGTTCACCGCGAGACGCCCGTCGAGAACGTCGAGGCGTTCGTCGAGACGGCGAAAACCGTCGAGCGGTAACCGGGCCGGATGGCGGTCCCGTACTTATTTTCCGATCCTGGCCGAAACGGTAGTAGATGGTTTCGGTCACGTTGGTCGTCGGCGTCGTCGCGTCGGTCTTCGTCGGCTTCAACATCGGCGGTTCCTCGACCGGGATCGCGTGGGGGCCGGCCGTCGGGGCGAAGGTGCTCCGCAAGGTCACCGCGGCCGGCCTGATGACGGTGTTCGTCTTCCTGGGCGGGTGGACGGTCGGCCGGAACGTCATGGACACGCTGGCCGGCGACGTCATCACCATCCCCATCTCGCTGGAGGCGGGCGTCGCCGTCCTCTTTTTCATCGGCCTGGGCATCCTCGTGGCGAACGTCTTCGGCGTTCCCGTCCCCACCTCGATGACGACCGTCGGCGCCATCGCGGGCCTCGGGCTGGCGACCGGAACGCTGAACTTCGAGACCATCGGCTGGATCGTCTCGTGGTGGTTCGTGACGCCCATCGTCGGCTTCTGGGTGGGCGCAATGATCGGCCGGTACATCTACTCGGAACTCAACCGCCGGGTCGAGATATCGGTCTCGGAGGGGTCGCTGCTCGTGCTCGACCGCAGCGGGACGGTTCCGAGGGTGGCCCTCGGGCCGAACACGACGGTCCAGGAACTGCTCGGGACGGTCGTCGTGCTCGTCGTCGGCTGTTACATGGCGTTCAGCGCGGGCGCGAGCAACGTCCCCAACGCCGTCGCCCCGCTGGTCAGCAGCGGCGCGCTGGCCCCCGACACCGCAATCGTGCTGGCCACGGTGGCCATCGGCGTCGGCGGGTTCACCATCGCCCGGCGGACGATGGAGTCCGTCGGCAGCGAACTGAGCGACATCCCGCTGCTGGCCGCGCTGATCGTCATGGTCACGGCGGCGTCGATCACGACCTTCCTCTCGTCCATCGGCATCCCGATCAGCCTCGTGATGGCCTCGGTGATGACCATCGTCGGCCTGGGGTGGGGCCGGGCCACCCGGCCGGTCGCCGCCCGCGACGCCGTCCGGGGCGACGTCGACGCCCGGATCGGGACGGGGGCGCTGAAGGCCGAACCGGAGACGCCGGTCACCAGGATCGGCGAGGAAGAACCCGAGGAGGTGCTGGAAGCCGGCGACCTGTTCAACCCCCGGGCCGTCATCAAGTACGTCTCGATGTGGATCGTCGGGCCGACGATGTCGACGGTCCTCTCGTACCTCTTTTTCGTCGCCGTCCCGTTCGTGGGGTGACGGTCGTCCCGGGGCGCGGTCGCCCCGGACGGTCACCCGAGTCGGCCGTCACTCCCCGCCGGCGAGTCGCCCCGCGAGTCGCTTCGCCTGGCGGACCCGCGAGGGGACGCCCATCCGCGCGGTGTAGTTCGTCGCCAGGTGGACGCCGTCGGGCAGCGAGACGTCCTCCAGCGCGTCCCAGGACTCGTCGTACGCCGGGAACCCCCACCGCGGACGCGCGACGTCGATAACCTCGGCCGACGTGCCCATCACCGTCTCGAACTCCTCGCGGGCGATCCGCGCGAGGTCGTCGTCGTCGCGCTCCAGCACCTCGCGGTCGGGCATCCCCCCGAGGAAGCAGGTGTGGACGCCCGCCCGAGTTCCGCGCGACGAGGCTCCGCCCGTGGACCCACTCCGGGCGAACGCGGGGCCGACCCAGGAGACCCCCAGGGTGTGAAGCGATTCGCCCTTGCGCACCTGGTAGCCCAGCCCCCGCCGGTCGTGGTCCGCCCGCAGGTAGACCATCGCCAGGGGGTTGTACGTCAACTCCCGGAGAGCCGCGGCGTCGGGAGCGATCCCCGCCAGCACGTCGGCCGCGGCGTCGGCGGGCGCCGTGACCACGACCTCCTCGACGGCGACCGTCTCGCCGTCGGCGACGAGTTCGAAGCCCTCGCCGGCCGGCCGGACCGTCTCGACCGGCGTTTCCAGTCGGACGTGCTCGCGGTTGGCCTCGTACAGCGCCGTCGTGAGCCGTTCGTTGCCGCCTTCGAACGCGATCCGCGGCGACGACTCGCTGCCGAGCAGTCGCCGGACGGCGGGCTTGAGGAGGCTCCCCTCGCGGGCTTCCAGGCGGACGAGGTTCTCCAGCGAGTGGGCCGCCGGCATCCGCGCCGGGTCCGAGCCGAAGACCCCGCCGAACAGCGGCCCGATCACGTTCTCGTAGGCCTCCCGGCCGAACTTCCGGGTGAACAGTTCGGCGGCGGTTTCGTTAGGGTCGCCGGCGTCGGTCAGTGGCTCCTTCAGAACCCGGAGTTTGCCGCGCCAGGACAGCAGGTCCGTCGTCAGGAACGTCCGCAGCGACAGCGGCACCTGCCGGAGGCGCCCGTCCGCGTAGACGTACAGCGGCAGGTCCGGGTCGGCCGCGACGGCCGCGTCCGCCAGGCCCAGGTCCGAAACGAGGTCCGCCAGCGGCCCCGACAGTCGGACCCGCTGTGGCCCCTGTTCGAGGACGTGGCCGTCGACCACCCGGCTCCGGACGACGCCGCCGGGGCGGTCGCTGGCCTCGAACGTGATCGGTTCCGCGCCGCGCTGGCCGAGGTAGTGGGTCAGCGCCAGGCCGGTGATTCCGGCGCCGACGACGCCGACCCGTTTCGCGTCGCTCGCCTGGCCGCCGGCCAACGCGCCGTCGCTGCTCCGGCCGTTGCTCGGTTCCCCGTCGCTCATCGCCGGGTCACTGTCGCCGCGGCGCGTTCAGGCAGACGGCGCCCTCGTCCTTGCACTGGCACTCCCGGAGCTGGTAGTACCCGGGGTCGAACCCGGCGAGGAACGGCTCGATCAGGTCCGCCAGCACCGCCGCGAACCGGTCGTCGTCGTGCGGGATCGGCACCCGGTGGAACTCGATGTCCTCCTCTTCTGCCTCCTCGCGGAGTTCGTCGTCCAGTTCCGAGAGGGTCTCGCTCTGCTCGTGCATGAAGCTCACCGGGTCGACCAGCACGCGGTCGGCGTCCAGATCCTCGACGACGTCCTCGACGTCCGGCTCCGTCCAGGGGATGTCGCGGTTCTCGTGGTTCTGGTAGCCCAGCAGGTAGTCGTCGACGCCGACCATCGCGGCCATCGTCTCGCACCACTCCTCGACGTAGACGCCGTAGCGGCTGCCCTGCTCCAGGTAGTACTGCGGCGTGCCGTGGGCGGAAAACAGCAGGGCGGTGTCCTCGTCGGTCAGGTCAAGGCCGTGCTCGTCGGCGTAGTCGCGGATCGCGTCCGCCCGGATGCGGTTGTACAGCGGGTGACGGTGCCAGCCCGTTACCTGGTGGAGGTCGGGGTCCCAGCCGTCGGTCGCGGCGATTTCTTCTTCGAACTCCTCCAGCGCGGCCACAGTGGTCGAGGGGCCACAGAGGGGGTACACGGGGAGGCCGACCACGCGGTCGTGGCCGTCCGCGCGGGCCGCATCCACGGCGTCGTCGATCAGCGGCTCCATGAACTGCAGGCCGACGTAGGTCTCGAC
>CAYTAG010000146.1:0-9239 GCA_964435625.1 uncultured Halobacteriales archaeon
GGGGTTCGGCCATGGCCCCCCTAGGTACCTGGGCCTTTAAAGAAACCCGGGCATCGCGGCTGTCGGCACCGGAACCGTGAGTGGCGGGCACGCCGGGGGATCGTTCAACCGGCGACCTAGCGGAAAACGGGGCGCGCCGGTACTCCGTGGCGTTTCGTTCCCTTCTATTTATATAAGTTCAGGGGACATTAAGGAAAGGCCTGTGGAAGAAAGATAATCGCGGTCACGTCCGTCGATTCCGGGTCGTGGGTCGACCGTCGACCCTGCCGGCCCAAGTACATAAGTTGACGTTTACCGATTGACGCCTGTGGCGTACTTCGACCGAACCTACGCGACCGTGGAGTATGACGATTCGCTGGGCGCAGTCGTTGGGCGGATTGACGACTACGCCGAGGGCGAGGAGTTCCGGGCGTACATGAACGCCATCGTCGACGCTGTCGAGGACACGAGGTCGGAGATGATGCTAGCCGACAGCAGGGAGATGGGGCCCATCGCCCAGGAGGACCAGGTCTGGTCGGTGGAGGACTGGTCGCCCCGGGCCGAGGATGCGGAGTTGTCGGTCATCGCGTTGGTGATGCCCGAGAGCGTCATCGCAGGGATGTCCTTCGAGCGGGTCATGGCCATGGCCGACGAGGACGACATGGACCGTGGCTACTTCGACGACCCTGCCGAAGCCCGTAGCTGGCTCCGGGACTGGGACTCGCCGGACGCCACTGCCAAGCCCGGCGGGAAGCTTCAGGCGGAGTAATACACAACGTCAAGCGAGCGGGATACGTGGTCTAGGTGTCGAGGTGGACGAGTCGGTCGAGACCAACCGGTATCCGACAACAAGGGATCAACGTTATCTCACGCCAACCATGAGGTGGTCAAGAGAGGGACCGCCAACTCTCGCGTATGCCGAGAGCCAACCCCGACAGTGTGGTGAGCAAGTCGAACAATCCTGGGCTTTTCGGGTTTTGCTGTCCAAGATGTCGTTCATCGATGAGAATAACTAACTGGGTACAATCCGGTACGACGTCAGTAATGTTTGGGTTTTCAATTATCGCTCGAAGCATAGGACCCTACGCTACGGAGGTTTGTCGATGAATCAAAGTACCTAGTTCGGATAGCAGCGATCTTGGAAGCGACCGGGATTCGAGCGTTCCTTACCGACTCCGCCGACGATGGTGGTCCAAAGTGGCACTGGTTTTATGGCTTGCCCTAGGTCGGAAGTGGTAGGCCGTTTCGTACGGGAATGTTATTGCTTCCACCCATTACGGAACTTAATCGACGCGCCCACCTTGTCTGCCAACTCCTCTAGGTACTTCATTTTCAGCTCTCGGGTTGGTTCTGTGTTGACGAAGTACTTACTCTCGGCGATGTCTCTCTTACGACCCATTTCACGGCCATCTGGATGCGCCGGCTCGTCATTGATGACCGCGTTCTTATCACCCGGAACGTAGGGGATAGAGAGTTCACGCTCGAGCCCATACTCCATCATCATGATCTCGATTGTATCGGCAAGGACTTCGGATTGGGTACTACCTGTGATAATTTGTTCCTCCGTACCCACGGTGAGCTTCAAGGAATAGGATGAATCTTCGTCCCACTCGTTCTCTCTAGGCGAGGTGGTTGCTCCCCCTTCCCGCTCACGGGCCTTATCCTGTAGCTCCAAAATATAGTCGCGTAGCTGCAGGAGTTGGTTTTTGTTAAGGTAGGACGGAGGGCCCTCTGTCTTTTCAAACCCAGCTACTGAACTGAGCCAGTCAACTATCTCCTCATTTGACATATCACCTGCACTCCGAACGGCACAGTTCCGGCACAACTCCAAGAGGCCTCCTGACGGTTCTTGTCCCGTCCGGTAGTCCCGGCCATCGAGAGTAATACCACAAACAGTCTCCTCAGCATCCTGCGAACCGATATAATGGTATGTGTCCTGACCGGGGAACTTTGCTGCCAGTTTTGTGTCGACGTTTTCGTCCACGACTTCTCCCGTCAATGTTTGTTGGTTATTTTCGGACCCTGTCCTTTCCTTGCCACCTTCTTGCTCTTCCACGAGGTCGATCCAGTATTCAACCTCGTCCTCTAGTTCCAGATCTAGCTTCCGTCGTTTCTGGGTCGGAAGGGTTATTGACCTACCGTCGGCGTGAATGGCCCGCTCTGTCTCGACGTATCTTCCATCTTTCTTCACGACGAGTTTCACTTTGTCTTCCCCGGAGGCACCCGTTGCCTGCAAGTCTTCTTCGGTGAGGGGAAGAGAACCACTCAACCCGTCGGTCTGGTTGTTCGGGTCTGAACGGATCTTCGCCGACCCACAGTACCACATGTATTCAACGTTCGGCGCTCCTCCATCAGGCTTAACAGCCGTGGTGTTCTTAGTACTCATGTCTCCACAGGGAGGCCGGTGGACATGTCTCGGTTGGCGCTGGGGTGTGTCCACCGAAAGCCCCCTTGCTCCTAACGACATACCCCAGACAAATAAACCTGTTGCCGTCAATATCGTGGATTGCAGGTGTATTCGGAATCCGTATACGATGAATTTCGGGCTTTTCATGGCGTCTATGATACGGTTTGCGGAATAACCTGCGGGGTTGCGTCAAATGTAGCGTGGCACATTGACAGTGTACCGCTAATAATGACGTGACGGAAGAAACTTATAGATTCAACTATCAATTTGCGGGGATATACGCGGATTGGTTCAGCCGTCCCGGCTGCAATCCATCTGGGACATGGAAACTCAGAAATTTGTAAAGTGGACTCGGAGGTACGGCAATACGCTCACTTTGGTCGGTGAATCAATGGAGGCGGGAGAAATTTTGGTCGACCGTGGAAAGAGTGACCTGTCTGCCCGCTACTATCTGGACTCCTTATATGTCCGCGTCGTCTCCTCGGCCATCGTCTTTATACCATCATCAAATAATTTATAATTCTGGCTCAGCTCGGTCGTTGGTGGGATACACCGCTATCGTTAATCGCGTTTGCTCCATGGAACAGCTCTGCTAGAGCCGTCTTGTCAGTTCTCATGAATATATCGCCCTCGTGAGGTAGGTGCTGTATTTCCAACTATCGGGTTTAATGGTGGAAATATCGGCGTCTTTGATTCCTGACTGGCCAGGTCATAGTTCTGTCTAACGTTGTTATTCCCGGAGAATGCTCTCATCCTACCCATTGGATACGGGACCGGTGGCGTTTTACCCCGACCGGGAGAACGCCGGCGTATGACTCAGCCACACCTGCTCGTCGAGACGGGCGACCTGTACGACGTTGCACTCCTGCCGGGCGACCCCGGCCGCGTCGACCGCATCGCGAGCCACTGCGAGGAGAGCGAGGTGGTCGCCGAGAACCGCGAGTACAAGGTCGTCAACGCGGTGTACGACGACCGCCCGGTGACGCTGTGCTCGACCGGCATCGGGTGTCCCTCCGCCGCAATCGCCGTCGAGGAACTCGCCAACGTCGGCGTCGACACGTTCCTCCGCGTGGGAACCACGGGGGCGCTCCAGCGCGGCATCGAAATCGGCGACGTGGTCGTCGCCACCGGCGCCGCGAAAAACGAGGGCACGAGCAAGCGCTACGAGGCCGCCGAGTACCCCGCCGTCCCGGACTACGGCGTGCTGTCGGCCGTCGTCGAGGCCGCCAGGGGCCGCGACGAGGCGGTCCACGTCGGCCCCATCGCCAGCGACGACGCCTTCTACGCGGAGGACGACGCCTACGTCGAGGACTGGGAGGCGGCGGGCCTGCTTGCGGTCGAGATGGAGGCGGCGGCCATCTTCACGCTGGCCCGCCGGAAGGGCCTGCGCGCGGGCGCCATCTGCACCGTCGACGGCAACCTCGTCGAGGGGACCCAGAAGGGCACCGGCGACGGGGACGACGAACTCCCGGAGAAGGCCAAAAACAACGTCGAGCGGATGATCGAGATCGGGCTGGACGCGACGACGCGGCTGTAGTCCTACCGGTCGTCCCCGTCCAGCACCCGGTCGGTCAGGTTCTCGGCGTCGTCGGTGCCCATCACCGACCGGACCAGGAGGCGCCCGCCGATGACGGCGGGGCTGACGACGGTGTCGGCGCCGGCCCGCTTGAGCTTCTTGACGTTCTCCTCGTCGGTCGCGGTGGCGGCGATGCGGGCGTCGGGGTTGAGTTGGCTGGCGGTCAGCACCGCCAGCGCGTCGGCGGCGTCGTCGTTGGTCGCGGCCAGCACCGCCCGGGCGTCCTTGACGCCGGCCCGTTGCTGGGCCTCCTCGTCGCTCGGGTCCGCCGTGAGCACGTTGTACCCGCGGTCGGCGAGTTCGGTCGCCGCGGTCTGGTCGGGCGTGACGACGACGAAGTCGACGACGTCGTCCAGTTCTCGCAGGATCGGTTCGGTCATGTCGCCGTACCCCAGGACGATGACGTGATCGTCGAGGAGGTCGAGTTGTCGTTCGGTCATTCTTCCGAGTGCGGTCGCCAGCCTGGCCTCGATGGCGGGCGCCAGCAGTGCGCCCAGCGCCACCGCGAAGCTCGCGGTCCCGAGGACGACCACCGAGAGCCCGAACAGGCGGGCGCGCTGGGTGAGCGCCACGGCGTCCCCGTAGCCGACGGTACTGGAGGTCACCAGCGTGAAGTACAGAGCGTCCAGCAACGTCTCGACGCCGTCGTACTCCTCCCTGAGGGCGTAGGTTCCGGCGGTGCCGTACGCCTGGACGGTCAACAGCGCGGCCGCGGCGGCCAGTTGCGTGGTCGTCAGGTCCAGTTCGCGGTCGAAGCGGTGCCGGGCGAGCCACACCGACGGCAACGCCACAAGCGAGAGCACGACCAGCGGCAACGACAGCAACGACGCCTGCAACAGCCCCTGGATCGCGGTCACCGGGAGCAACGCGAGCGTCGAGTACCACCCGGCCCGGAGCCGACTTCGTAGCCCCACGGCGGTCGCGACCATCAGGAACCCGGTTAGCGTGCCGGTGAAGCCTGCGGTCTGCTGAACGGTCTCGGGGACGTAGACGGCGAGCGGCCCCGTGAACTGCCGGGTGCCGATGTTGGCCACGCCGGTCACCACCGACAGCAACGCGACGGCGACCGTCAGCAACACCGCGAGACGGGCCGTCGCGATCCGGCGCCTGCTGGCCCCCGACATACGTCCGGATGCGACGGCTCGGCAGTTAAAACCATCCGGCGAGCGGAATCCTCTTTGCGTGGCCGTGCGAGACCCCGGACGTGCACTGGAAGCTCTTCGCGGACCTAGCGGAGGTCGCCGGGACCCGCGAGGTCGACGTCGAGGCCGACGTCGACGACGTCGAGGACGCCCTGGCGGCGCTCGTCGAGCGCTACCCGGCACTCGACGAGCGGGTGTTCGACGACGGCCGCCTGCGGGGGGACGTGAACGTCCTCCGGAACGGCGAGAGCGTCCACGCCGCCGACGGGCTGGCGACCCCCGTCGAGGCGGACGACGAACTGGCGCTGTTCCCGCCGGTCAGCGGCGGGTGAGGTCGCCGCGAACTCCGGTCGGCGGCCCGGGTAACGAGACCGCTCCCGGAGCGTGCCAACGGGACGAAAAAGTCGGTGGGAAGCCTAACAGCAGGAACAGTTACACTGCAACTCCGCGACGTAGCAGTTGTTGCGTGCGTCCGGCTCCCGGATTTCCCGGTACAGGATCGGCGTCGGATGCTCGCTGCAGAGTTCGTAGGTGCACCTGTCGTCGCAGTGGGTCGCCGGGGCCACGTCGTTGCCGTCGTCGGTGTGGTAGATCGTCGTCTCCTCGTCGGTCACGAGCGCCGCGTGCGCCGCTTCGCGCTCCCGGCTGACGAAGACGTTGAGCGTCCCTTCGTCGATCTCCTTGGAGACGAACAGGCGACGGTCGAGTCCCGCATCCGGACGCTCGAACGTGACGGCCAGGGCGCCGGAGCCATCGCCGGCGAGGTCCCCGAGCTGGCGGCCGTCCAGGTCCAGTTCGGAGAGACTGGGCGCGTCGAGGAGGTCCTCCTCGGCCAGCAACTCCAGCAGGTCGCCCGCGTGTCGTTCGATCACGGTCGCGGCCTGGGAACGGGGCAGCGTCTCCGTCGAGAGGTCGGTCCGCCGGTCGGACGACTGTGCGACCGCCACGCCGCCAGATCCGGCAACGAGGGCCCCGAAGCCGCCGATTCCTCGTAGTACCGATCGTCGATTCACCGGGTCGCGGTTTTCACCTGACATTGCGTACGGAAGTACGACCAATCGTACTTAGGGTTTATTTTTAGATTTATTTATTAAATTATTCTATATTTAAAGTCAACCAACGTATCGGTACGTACGTCGATTTCGCCCACGGACCCACCGGCGGACGGCGAGTAGCGGGCAGACGACGGCGGTGAGTGGGGGCGGGAGGACGGCTGGAACGGCGACGAATCGCCCGGCGGTCGTTCGCGTCGTCCGGCAGCCTCGATTTCGAGGCCGGCGAGCGGGTCCAGCTTCATCCTCCGGGCGGACGTACGACGTCGACCATGGGGGGAAGAACGTGAGGAACGGTCCGACGGCCGATTCCGTGACCGGCGGCTCCGGAACGATGCGAGAGCGACGCGACCCCGGGCGGGAACGGCGGGCGGCCGACGAGGGGATCGTCCTGGCGGGGGCGTTCCTGGCCGTCCTCGCGGTCGGCGCGCTGGAGACCGGGAGGACGTGACGCTGCCGGATCCCGGACCGTCGGAGCGCCGGCGGCGACCGGGGATCAGTTCGCCGCCGAGAGGTCGGCCGCCAGCACGAAGTCGGGTTCGTCCGCGAGGTCGACCCCGGCGTAGGCCGCGTCGGAGACGTGGCGGGCGGTCTCGGGGATCAGCACCCGGACGTCGTCGGCGCCCAGGTCGGCGGCGTCGCGGGCGACGACGGCCAGCAGGTCACCCAGGGCGTCGACGTCCTCCCACGCGGCGACGCCGTACTCGACGCGGCGTTCGCCGTCGCGCTCGTAGTCGCGCACCCGGACGGTCGCCCCGCGAGTCTCCGTCCGGCCGTCAGCCCGGTCGCCCTGGACGGCGAAGACTCGAGTCTCGCTCGCGGCGCGTTCGAGGTCGGCGCGGGTCAACTCCGAGCAGGCCCACGTCTCCCCGAAGTCAAGCGCCAGTCCTCCGAGGTGCTCGCGGGCCTCGCTGTCGGTCCAGTAGGCGTAGACGACGTCGGGGTCCTCGACGACCCGGCCCTCCGGGGTCGCGTCGGAGTCCGGTTCGGGGTGCATCCAGCGGAAGGCGGTCCCCGGTTCGAAGCCGTTGGCGCGGGCGGCGCCCAGCCCCTGGACGTTCCAGGAGAAGACCATCAGCCGTCCCACGGTCGCGCCCCAGCCGCGCGACCAGTCGACGCAGGCGCGGTTCAGCGCGGCGCTGACCCCGCGACCCCGGTACTCCGGGTGGACCCGCATTCCCTGGTACCAGGCCTCGTACGCCGAGAGCCGGACGGCCTGGACCAGCCCGACGACGTCGCCGCCGGACGAGGAGCCTCCAGACGCGGACCCCGCGTCCGCCGCGTCGGCGTCGTCGGACGCCGTCCGACTCCCCGAGGCGCCAGGCGCCTCGCACGCGACGAACGTCCGCTGGTCGGGGCCGTCGGCGTCGACCCAGTCGTGGAAGACGTCGGGCAGGTAGTCCTCCCGCTCCGACCAGGTGTCCTCCGTGAACGCGACGACCGACTCGTAGTCGTCGTGGCGGGCGCGCCTGATCCGGACGTCGGTTGCGTCCGCTCCCGGGACAGGTTCGTCGTCGGTCACGCTTCGTCCCCCGTCATCGCCACGGCGTCGACCGCCCGGTGATCTCGCCGGCCAGCGGCGTCCGCATCGTCTCCGCCAGCTCCTCGTCGGCGACGTTGGCGAGCGCCCACATCAGCTTCACCTTCGCCGTCCCGGGGAGCACGTCCTCGCCCTCGATCACGCCGGCGTCCAGCAGGTCCCGGCCGGTGTCGTACACGCGGTCGCAGACCCGACCCCACAGGCACTGGCTGGTCATCACGACCGCGGTGCCGTCGTCGACCAGTTCCTCGATCCGGGGGATCCAGTCGGTGTGGACGTGGCCTAGCCCAGTCCCCTCGAGGACGATTCCCTCGGCGTCCGCGACCGCGTCGAGCACGGCCTCGCTCGTGCCCGGCGTGAACTTCACGAGTTCGACGTCCGCCTCCAGGTCGGCCGCCAGGTCGAGGTCGACCTCGCCGCGCTCGCGGTACTCCTTCGTGAACGTGACCTCCCTGGAGTCGTAGTCGACCCGGCCCAGCGGCTCCGCGCCGACGGTCTCGAAGGCGTCCCGCCGTGAGGTGTGGTTCTTGCGGACCCTGGTCCCGCGGTGCAGCGCGCAGGCGTCGTCGCTGGGCGAGTCGTGCATGCAGACCATCACCTCCGCGGCGTCGGACTTGGCGGCCTCGACCGCGCAGACGGCGTTCATCACGTTGTCCGAGGAGGGCCGATCCGCCGACCGCTGGCTACCCGTAAAGACGACCGGCACGGGCGTGTCGAGCATGAACGCGAGCGCGGAGGCGGTGAACTGCATGGTGTCGGTGCCGTGCATGACCACGACGCCGTCGGCGCCCGCCTCGATTTCCTCGTGGACCGTCCGCGCCAGGTCCTGCCAGACGTCGGGGGTCATGTTCTCGCTGAGGATGTTGGCGACGACTCGGCCGCGGTAGTTGGCGAGGCCGGCCAGATCCGGCACCGCGCGCAGGACGTCCTCGGCGGTGAACTGCGCGGTCACCGCGCCGGTGCGGTAGTCGACCGTCGAGGCGATGGTCCCGCCGGTCGAGATGAGCGAGACGGTCGGCAGGTCGTCGTCGAACTCGACTTCGGTGGCATCCTCGCTGCCGCCGGTTTCGAGGTCGTGGACCGCCGACTCCAGTACTTCGACGTCGGCGTCCTCGCGGTCGACGCCGACGTTGTAGCCGCCGGCCAGTTTCACGACGAGGTGCTCGGGCGTCGACGACGGCAGGAGGACGCCCTCGAACGTCTGGTCCGCGCGTTCGACGCGGACGCGGTCCCCGGGATTCATACTCGCTGGTTGCCTGCCGCGGGACTTGAAGGCATCCTTTCGACGGGCCGGGGTTCGTCAGGGCAGTCGTTCGAGTCGTGCCGGTCGTCTCTCCGCTAGTGTGGGTCCTGGTCGCCACTCCGTCGTCGAAAATTCCGCAGTGGATCGACGGTAGCCGGCAACGAGGGACGTCCTCGCCCTCCCCAGCCGCGGGGTTGGGCCGGCGACCGCCCGCCGGGAGAGACAAGCTCTCCCGAGCCTCCGCTCGTTTCACTCGCGGAGACCTCGCGCGCGCCATGATCCCAACTTGGCCGCGTGGCG
>CAYTAG010000147.1:0-1846 GCA_964435625.1 uncultured Halobacteriales archaeon
CGGTGTTCGGTGTAGTTGCCCTCGGCGCGGCCGCCGCTCTTGCGGGTCTGCTCGATGACGTCGAGGAAGGCGTGTTCCCGGAGGAGGTCCCGGACCCGGCGGGTCGAGAGCGCGTCGGCGCCCATCTGGCGGCAGACCTGCTCGTAGACCTCGTAGACGCGGCTGGTCCGGAACGCGACCTGTTCGTCCTCGTTGAGCGAGAGCAGCGCTAGCGCCTGGAGGGCGTACTTCGCGTGGGGGGTCGCCCCGCGGATGAGTTCGCGGAACCGGTCGATCTCCGCGCGGCTGCGGGCCTCCTTGACGTACTCCTCGCGGACCATCGTGTCGTTTTTCGTCTGGGCGATCTCGCCGGCGTACCGGAGGATGTCGATTGCCTTGCGGGCGTCGCCGTGCTCCTGGGCGGCCTGGGCGGCAGCCAGCGGGATCGCGCCGTCCGCGAGGACGCCCGCCTTGAACGCGTCCTTGCGGGCCTCCATGATGTCGCCCAGCTGGCTGGCGTCGTACGGCGGGAAGACGAACTCCCGTTCGCAGAGGCTCGATTTCACGCGCTCGTCCATCTGATCCTTGTACTTGATCTTGTTGCTGATGCCGATGGTGCCGAGCTTGCACCGGCCGAGCTTCTCGGCCTCGCCGGCGCGGGACAGCTGCATCAGGATGCCGTCGTCGCCGAGCTTGTCGATCTCGTCGAGGATGATGATGGCGACGTCGTACTCCTGGTCGAGGATCGTCCAGAGCCGCTTGTAGTAGGTCGACGTCGCGATGCCCTTGTCCGGGATGGTCACGTCGGTCGCGTCGGTGTTCATCTTGCTCGCGATCGTCTCGACGGCCTGGGTCTCGGTGTTATCCTGGGCGCAGTCGACGTAGGCGACCCCGACGTCGACGCCCGCCTGGGCGGCCTCCCCCACGAGTTCCCGGGAGACGTACTTCGCGCACAGCGACTTGCCCGTCCCGGTCTTCCCGTAGATGAGTACGTTGCTCGGGCTCTGCTCGAACAGCGCCGGGTTGAGCGCGTTCGCGAGTTCGGAGATCTCCTCCTCGCGGCCGACGATCCGCCCCTGGTCCGGCAGGTGGTTGATCTCCAGCAGCTCCTTGTTCGCGAAGATCGGGTCCTCGTAGGAGAACAGCGAGTCGGACTCCCCCTCCGACCCCGAGTCCGCCGAGTCCGTCGGGTCCGTCATTGACACCTCGTTTCCGGTGTAATCCCTTCAGTATTTCGCCGGGACACACACACCAGGTTTCCAGTGTAATTGGGAAAGAAGGTGGGTGGGGTGCAGTCGAAACGGGGGTTTCGGTTCACCGGAACCCCGGTGTCTCCGCCACGACGATCCAGGTTAGAGGGTAAAGTCGAGGCGAAGGAAGTCGAGGCGAAGGGAGAAGAATGGCGGAGGATAGTAACAAAAAGGCGAACCACAAAAAGGCGAACCGAACACGCTCGTCGAAGTCGTCGAAGCAAGCTCGGCTCGATGTCGGAACGAACTCGGCTCGAGCCTCGGCTCAAGCTCAATTTCCAGTCTCAGGCTCCAGTCTCAGGCTCGGTTTCCGGTGCAACGCCACCGTGACGAACCCGTCACGGCTTCTCCCACGTTAGTTGACTCAACGGACTTTTCGGCGGATTACTATATAAACTTTGTCTTAGTTTCAACTTTGAACAAGTTCATTATACCTCACGCGCTCCCCGTGGACGTACTCCCCCGCGAAAACACTCACCCCCACCCATCACTTCTCCCCATTACACCGGAAACCCGGTGTGTGTCTCCCCTCCCGGACAAATCAACGATGGAGGTCCACCCGACGTGAGCCGTCGACGAAAGCCGTCGACGAGACGTGAGCTGTCGACGAGACGTGA
>CAYTAG010000147.1:1946-4080 GCA_964435625.1 uncultured Halobacteriales archaeon
GCGTCGACGGGTACGAGCGTCGACGGTACGGACGTCAGCGGGAAACCAGAACTGAGGGTGTCCAGCGATGGGTGGTGGTCTCAGTAGCGCTGGACACCCCGATACCCCCTGGCCGGATATTACCGCCTCCGGCGGGGCGGGATACGCCATGACAGGCGAGCGGGACCAGATCATCCCCCACGTCGTCCCGGGTGACTCCCAGCCTGTGAATGCCTCCTCCCGTGCCGGATACTCGTTGCCTCCGCGCCGGGCAGTGATGTATCCACACCCGTTCACTATTGTTATGCGGCTTCTAACCGACCACCTGTAGGCGTAACCAACGCGCCGCCGCCGACGCACCGGCCGTCGACGGTGCCCGCGACCGCCATCGCCGGTGACGATACACTGCCCGACCGACGAGGCCACGGCAACTGTCGGACCAGGAACGCGTCCCGACGACGCAAGCGCGTAGCGGTGATCCCGACGACCTGAACGCGCAGCGGCGACGTAACCCACGGCGACGTAATGAAGCGCTACTGGCCGACGTGGCGCCCGAACCCGGTCCACCGACGGTCCCGGTCGCGTCCCGATGGCTCTAGCCGCATCCCGACGACGCCGACACCGTGTCCCGACGATCCCGACGCCGTGTCCCGGCGGCCCAGTCGCGTATCGACGAATCCGAGGACCCCAACCGCGCGTCGACGAACCCGGGGACGACGCGTCCGTTCCGACGAACCGGGGCGACGCATTCCAAGTCTCCGGACGACGAGAGCGACACGTTCCCGCCCTCCGGACGACGACGCGTTCCCGTTCCCGCGAGGTAGCGCCGGGTTTCCCCCGACACCGACAGTCTACCCGGCGAATACTAAACTGCCCATAGAGGCTGGCGGGAACTAATGGAGTCAGCAGAACGCGTCCGGGGTGGCGAAGCCTCGTCTCGCGTCTCCAGCCCTCCCACGACCGTCGCCGAATCCGACGACGCGGCAGGCCGCCGGGTCGCGCTCTGTCCCCACATCTCGGTCGAGTACTACCGCGGGGGCGAGAAGTGGGCCGCATCGCTCGCGAACAAACTCGCGGCCGACGGCGTCGACGTCTCGATCCGGGCGCTGCCGTACCTCCCGGGCAACCAGCGACGGGTCGACGTCGCCGACGTCCTCGACGACGACGTCTCCTACCGCGAGGCGTGGCGCCACGACCTGTCGGCGTTCGACTCCGCGTACGTCTTCTACAACCCGCTGTCGAACCTCTTCTTCTCCGGGGACGCGGCGCTGATCGCCGGCATCCACTCGTGGGTGTACGTCTCCGACCGCCTGTACGAGCCCTACTACGGGGCCGTCCCGACGTTCACGAAGTGGCTCTACCGCGCCATCGGGCCGAGGGACCTCCGGCGGTTCGATCTCGTCCATTCGGTCACCCCGGCGTTCGAGTGCGACCACCCCAACCTCGTCCACATCCCCAACTTCGTGGACACCGAGCGGTTCCGGCCCGATCGTGCGCCGCTGGACGCCACCTCCGAGTCGCTGGGCGTCACCTCCGACCGCGCGCCCTTGGACGAACAGTTCACGGTGCTGGTGACCGCGGCGCACATCCCCGAGAAGGGCTGGGACCACGTCCGCGAAGTGGCTGGCCGGTTGCCCGACGGCATCCGGCTCGCTGCCACGGGGGGAAGCGACGATCCGGACGTCCACGACCTCGGCTTCCTGGACGAGGACGACCTCGCACGCGCGTACGCCGGCGCCCACGTCGTCCTCCACCCGGCGCGGGTCGACACCGACAGCATGGTCATCAACGAGGCGGCCGCGTCCGGGACGCCGGTGGTCACGACGCCGTTGCCGACCCACGTCCGCGAGAACGAGGCGGTCCTGCACGCCCGCACGCCCAGCGAGATGGTCGGCCTGATCCGACTGTTGCACCGGGAGTGGGAGCGCGGCGCCGGGTACGAGGAGCGCTGTCGGCTGGCCCGCTCTATGGGCGAGGAACACGACGTCCGGCGCATCTACCCGCGACTCAAGCAACTGTTGCTCACGCCGGAGGCCGTGGCTCGATGACCGGCGGGGAGTCCAACGACGACGAGCGCCGAGCGACAGCGGACGACGAGCACCGAGCGACAGCGGACGACGAGCACCGAGCGACAGCGGACGACGAGCACCGAGCG
>CAYTAG010000147.1:4180-9190 GCA_964435625.1 uncultured Halobacteriales archaeon
CCGAGCGACAGCGGACGACGAGCACCGAGCGACAGCGGACGACGAGCACCGAGCGACGCCGGACGCCGAACCGGGCGCGCCGGCGGACGAGGCGTCCACCCCGTCGACGAACGAGGGCCCGGACTCGTCGACGGACTCCCTGGTCCGGTCGCTGGCCGAACTGGCGTACGAGGACACGGCCCACCGGCGGTTCGTCCAGTACGTCCTCGTCGGGGCAATCGGCCTCGCGATCAACGAGGGGTTGCTGTTCCTGGTCACGGGCGTCCTGGGACTGTCGTACGTCCTCGGGGGGTTCGTCGGTCGGGTGGTGAGCATCCTCGCCAACTACGCGATCAACGACGCCTGGACCTGGCAGGGGCGCGGCGGCACCGGCGTCCGGAACTGGATCGTCCGGGGCGGCAAGTACGTCCTCACCAGGATCCTCGGCATCGCCATCGGCCTCGCCGCGCTGGTCGTCTTCGTCGAGGTGTTCGCCATCCACTACCTGGTCGCGAACGTCCTCGCCATCGGCGTCGGCGCGCTGTGGGGGTTCGGGATCAGCGAGCGGTGGGTCTGGGCGGACTCCTCGACGGAGTCGCTGGGCGAGTGGGCGCGACGACGCCCGCGGCAGGTGGTGCAGGGGACCCGTCAATTGCCACGGCGGATGTGGCAGGGAACCGGAAGCCTGGTCGCGTCGCTCCGCGGCCGGATCGACTCCCGCCGGATCTCCCGCGCCGACGGCGGGTCCCGATCCGACGGCGGTTCCCCGTCCGGCGGTGGCTCCCCGTCCGACGGCAACCCCCGGTCCGCCGTCGACGGACTGCCGGGGGCCGTCCGCGAGCGAGTCGAGGAACTGACCCGTCCCGTCCGGCAACGGGTGGCCGAGGAGACGCGACCGGTTCGACGGCGCGTCGCAGAAAAGACCCGTCCCGTCCGACGACGCCTCTCGGAGAAAACCCGCCCCGTCCGTGAACGGGCCGACGCGGTCCGCCGCCACCGGTGGTACCGGAACACCCGGGACGGCGTCGTCCACGCGGGCGGAGTGGCCCACGAGCGCCTGGCGGCCACCGACCGGCGGACCTGGGTGGTCGTGGCCTTCGCCGCCGCGCTGGCCGGCTGGTTCTCCTGGTACTCGATCCGGCTGTACGAGGCGTACGCCCTGACCGGCGCCGACTTCGGCTCGTACGTCCACATGATGTGGACAACGGTCAACGGCGAGGGGTTCCTCCAGCAGGGCAAGTTCCGCATCAACCACCCCTCGGGGATCTACTGGGGTTCGCACGCGGCCCTGACGCTGGTCCTGTTTTTGCCGATCTACGCGCTCGTTCCCGCGCCGGAGACGCTGCTGGTCACGAAGGCGATCCTGGTCGCGGGCAGCATCGTGATGCTGTGGCTGCTGGCACGGGAGTGGACCGACCGCGACTGGGTGGGCGGCCTCCTGGTCGCCTCCTACGCGTTCAACCCCTACCTCTGGTCGGCCTGGTCGTTCGACTTCCAGGAGCAGACGCTGATCCCACTTCTCGTGTTCGCGGCGGTCTACGCGTACCGCAAGGAGCGCCACGGTCTCTTTCTCCTGCTCTTGCTGCTGGTGCTTTTCACCAGCGAGTTCATGATCATGATCGTCGGCGGGTTCGTCGTCGGCCTGGCGATCGCCGCCTACCGGGAGGGGACCCTCGACGCGAAGTGGCCGGTGATCGCGGGCGCCTTCGGCTGCGTGGTGCTGGCGCACTTCGTCTCGGGGTTCGTCATCGACGCGTTCAGCCGCCACGGCGGGCTCCCGGTGCGGGTCGTCGCGGTCCCGTTCCAGCCCTACGTCGAGGGGCCGCGGACGTCCACGTTCGCGGTCGCCGAGGCCGCACTCCAGCACCCCCACCTGGCGCTGGAGTCGCTGTTCTCGGACTTCGACCGGAAGTTGCTGCACCTGTTCGCGCTCTTTCTCCCGGTCGGGTTCCTGTCGCTGACCGACGAACTCACCCTCCCGGCGGTGCTCCCGTTCGTGGGGTTCGCCTGGATGCTGGGCCACAAGGTCGCCTACTACACCTTCGCCGCCCACTACCCCTTCTACTTCCTGCCGTTCGTCTACGTCGGCGCGATCCACGCGCTGGACCGCGCCTCGTTCCCCTCGGTCGACCGGAGTTCGCTCCCGTCGATCTCGGGGGAGTGGTTCGGCCGGCTGGTCGTGTACGTGTTGCTGTTGAACGTCCTCACGCTCGTGCTGGTCGGGCCGATGAACGTCCAGTCGATCCCCCGGGTGAACGACCACCACGAGGTGCTCGACGAGGGTACGGCGTCGATCCCCGAGGACGCCTCGGTGGTCGCCGCGAACAACGTCTTCCCGCACGTCGCCGAGCGGCCCCAGGCGAAGTTCATGGTCGCGCCCTACGAGGTCGACCAGTACCAGCAGGAGTTCGGCGCGATCACGACCGACTACATCATCTTCGACACGAAACAGGGCGGCTTCTGGGCGAACACCGTCATGGACGCCTTCCAGGGGCGGCTGCACACCGAGTACGACCTCTACAGGTACGAGGACGGGGTCTGGATCTACAGTCGCAACTACGACGGCCAGCCGACGACGATCACCGACGAGGAGCCGATCTCGGTCTTCGACGGCGGCCGCGAGGAGTACCAGGCCGACGAGTTCCAGATCGACGAGGGCGTGTACGCGGTCGGCGAGTCCGAGAACTACGTCGTCGGCCGCGGCGACGAGGCCGGCATCGTCTGGTACGGCCCCTACGAGGTCCTGCCGCCCGGCGAGTACGTCGCGTACTTCCGGGTCGACGTCGACGGCCCCGGCACGGTCGGGAACGTCCAGGTCAAGGTCGGCGAGAACCACGAGGTCATCGCCAGCCACGACCTGCAGGCCACCGACGGCTGGACGGTGGTCGCCGTCCGCTTCTCGCTCGACCGTCCCCAGGCGAAGGTGGAGTTGCGCGGCTACCACGGCGGCGGCGAGGGCACGATCAGACTCGAACACGCATCCATCGACATGAAAGACCGACCCGAACCCGAGTACGGAGTCGCACTGGAGAACAACGAGTCCGCCACGTCCGAAACCACTCCGACGCCGACGGAGTCACCCACTCCCACCGAGTCACCCACGCCCACGGAGTCACCTACACCCACCGAGTCGCCGACGCCGACCGAGTCGCCCACACCGACGGAGTCACCGCCGACCGAGACGCCGCCGCCGGAGTCACCCACGCCGACGGAGCCGACGCCACGGCCGGCACCTGCCCCGCCAGCCAACGGGACTTCCCCGGAGCCGCCCGGCGGCGTTCTGGCGGTGACGCCCCGGCCGGCCGGCGGGGGCCTGACTGCGGCGGAGGGGGCCCCGACCACGACACTGGCCGCGCGTAGCGCCAGGCCCGCGGAGGTGGTCGCATGAAGGTCCTGCTTTTGACCATCGACGCCTGGCGGGCCTCCCACGCGTCGTTCCTCCCCGGCGCGGAGCGGGAGTGCACCCCGGAACTGGCGCGGCTGGGCGAGGAGAGCGTCGCCTTCGGCCAGGCGGTGAGCCACGGCCCCGCGACGCCGTACGCGTTCCCCGGAATCCTGACCTCGACGTACCCGCTCGACCACGGCGGCTACGAGCGGACCGGCGACGACCGCACCCTCGTCAGCGAGGCGCTGGCCGAGGCCGGCTGGCGCTGCGTCGGCGTCCACTCGAACCCCTGGCTCGGCGAGAAGTACGGCTACGACCGGGGCTACGACGACTACCGCGACGTCGGGGAGTTCGACCTCCCCTTCCTGGAGTGGGGCCGGGACGTCCTGCTGGACAACTTCGGACTGGACCACCCCGTCTACCGCGCCGCACAGACGGTCTACCGGCGGGTGCAGGCCCCGCTCCGGGCCCTGGGCGGCGGGACGGCCGACGAGGTGCGCGCCGCCAGCGAGGCCCTCGACGGCGCCGGCGACGACTCGTTCGTCTGGGTGCACCTGCTCGCGCCCCACGCGCCCTACGACCCGCCGGAGCGCCACCGCGCGGCCGAGGGCGTCGGGGACGTCGACGGGACGGCGCTGACCACCCGCGCCCAGCGCGCGCCGGAGGACCTCTCGGCCGCCGAGCGCGAGACCGTCCGGGACCTGTACGCGGCCTCGGTCCGCCACGCCGACGAGCAGGCGGGCCGGATCGTCTCCGCGGCCGACGAGGACACGCTCGTGATCGTGACCGCCGACCACGGCGAGGCGCTGTTCGAGCACGGCGTCGTCGGCCACCCGCCGCGGCTGTACGACGAACTCCTCCACGTGCCGCTGTTGATCCGCCCGCCGAAGGGAGCCGGCAGTTCGGGCGGTTCCGGCGGTCCGGACGGGTCCGGCGCCGCCGAGACGCACGGCGGCTCCGCGGCCGTCGACGCGCAGGCCCCCGGGGTCGTCGACGAGCAGGTCCGGCACGTCGACCTCGCGCCGACGATCCTCGATTACGCCGGCGCGGACGTCCCGGCCTCCTACCGTGGGCGGTCGCTCCGCCCGGCCGTCGAGGGCCGGGGCTGCAGGTCCCGGCCCGCCATCGCGGAGGTGGCGTCCACCGAGGCCCGGCCGGGGCAACTGGACCCCGACGCGCTGCGGATCTGCGTCCGGACGCCCGGGCGGAAGGTCACCTTCGCCGACGGGGCCGTCGAGGGGCACGACCTCGACGCCGACCCCGGGGAACGGCGGGCGGTCGCGGACCCCGAGGGCGGGGAGTGGTCGCGGCTCCGGCGCGTGCTCCGGGACCGCCGGGACGAGATCGCCTTCGAGACCGGCGGCGTCGAGTTCGACGCCTCCACCGAGGAACGGCTCCGGGACCTCGGGTACCTGGAGTGACCGCCCGCCCGATTCGCGCATCTCTCCGCGTTCTCGTCGTCGGGGTCCGGAACGTCGTTTGCTACGGACTCAACGTAGGACGTCGTTCGTTCCGAACTCGATCTGGGACGTCGTTCCGATCTGTTCCGAACCCGACCTGGGTTCACGGCGCGCGCGAGCAACGCGCGCGAGGGACCGGGGGAGGGCCGCCGCCCTCAGCGGTCGGGCGGCGGCCCGAGCCCGCGG
>CAYTAG010000148.1:0-4960 GCA_964435625.1 uncultured Halobacteriales archaeon
TCTACAACCTCGAACGCTACTACAACAACCTCGCGGGCTTCGACGGCGACGACGACGACCTCCCCGACCGGTTCGTCGAGGGACGGGAGGACGCCATCCCCGCCCAGGGCGCCAACGAGGGCGGCCTGGCCGAACTCGACCAGTTGAAAGCGGAGTACTACGACGTCCGCGAGTGGGTCGACGGCGTCGTCCCCGAGGAGAAACTGGACGAACTCGACATCCAGATCGGCCCCGGCACCGGCGTCTCCGGCGGCGACGGCGCCGCGGCTCCGAGCGACGACTGACGGGGCGAGCGGTCCAGCGCGAGCCCGCGGTCTCGCTCGGACAGTCGGACGATTGATCGGCGGTCCCGCGAGCGCGGCGAGTGGGACGTCGTCGGACCTCCGGTCCGACGGAAAGGACCGCCTTCGGCGTGTCCGAGCCGTGATCTCCGGCGGAACGAGCGACGGCTGAAAAGGGCGTCGAACTGACCGTCTCCTCTCCGGGTTCGGCCGCCGAACGGGCCGGTCAGATATATGAATATATGTTAATATGCGGTTGCAGCACTGAAGTTCACCGCGGCGCTCCGCGGTCACGTCCTGATCACGACGGCGTCCCGTATCTCCAGGGCGCTCTCGAACTCCGCCTGGCGGTCCTGGCGGCGGCCGATCCGGCGCAGTTGCTCGTCGTGGGCGCGCCGGACGGCGTCGACCTCCCGGTCGTCGAAGTCCAGGCGCTCGCCCACCCGCTCCCAGTGGTCGGCGTCCGCGAGAAACGCCTCGCGGTCCCCGTCCGCGTGGACGCGCTCGAACTGCCGGCGGTACCGCCCCACCTCGTCGCCGAGGTCGGCCTGGACGACGTCGACCAGGTCCGACACCCGGGCGGGGTCGAGGCTGGATTTGGCGCCCGCCAGCAGGAGGATCTCGCCCTCGACCGGTTCGCCCGCCATCTCAGCCCCCGGCCCGGACGGCCTTCCGGGCGAACCGCTCGACCAGGTCCTCCAGGTTCTCGCCCTCGAAGACCACCTCGACCTCCGTCAGCGTCAGCGACGGGCCGACCGAGATCTGGCAGGCCGTCAGGGTGGCCTCCCAGTCGTCGCCTGCGACGACCGCGCGCCCGTCCGGGGTGGCGAGGTTGCCCTCGCGCTCGACGGTCTCGCCGCCGAGGTTCTCCAGGTACCTGACCGCCAGGCGGACTGTGATCCCCCGGAAGGACCGCACGACGGCCATTAGTCCCCACCGTACCAGAAGACCGTCTCGCCGCGGGACCCCGGCGGGTAGACGTCATCGGGGAGGCCCTCGGGGGCGCTTTCTTCTTCGTCGTCCCCCCGTGGGCTTTCCGGTTCGTCGCACCCGCCGGCCACCGGCGGGAAGACGCTGACCGCGTCGCCCTCCGAGAGGGGGGTGTCCAGGCCCTCCTGGTGGACGACGTCGCGGCCGTTCAGGAGCACGCTGAGGTGCTCGCGGAGTTCGCCGTCGACGACGAGTTCCCCGGCGAGGCCGTCGTACTCGGACTCCAGGGCCGCGAGCAGGTCGCCGACGGTGGCGCCGTCGTCGACCTCGCGGTGGACCGTCTTCTGACCGACGGCTTCCCGGAACGTGGCGAAGAATCGGAGTTCCAGTTCCATGTTCATCGGTCCCGTTTGCGGATGCCGTCCTCGACCAGCCGAACGTTGCGCTCGCGGTCGATCCGCTCGGCGACGTCCCCGTGGTCGTACAACTGCCGGACCAGCGAAACGTGGAGGTTGCGCCACGCGATGGCGTAGATGGGCGACTGTCCCCACGCCCGGAGTTCGGGGACGAACTCGTCGTAGCGTTCGGCTCTGGCCTCCATCTCCTCGATGGCGTCGACGACGGCCGCCGCGGCCTCGTCGTCGGCCTCGCGGATGGCCTCGTTGATGCTGGCCTGGAACCCTTCGACCGCTCGCTGCATGTCGGCCACGGCGTCCTCGCCGTCCTCCGGTAACGACTCGACGATGGTGGCCGGAATCGTCAGTTCGACCTCGTCCATGCGCCGGCGTACGGGGCCGGACGCCCTAAAGCCACCCCCCGGCGAACCTTTATCACCCGCTGGCGAGTCGTCGCCGCCATGTTCGGTGACGAGTCCGACGAACGGACGGACGGCGACCGGGCCGCCCCCGACGCCCACGAACTCGCGCGCGAGGCCGAGGGCGCCTCGGTCACGGCGGACCGGTTGGTCGGCGCCGAGGAGTACTTCCCCGACTGCCGGCCGTTCCTGCAGGAGGGCCAGCAGCCCCACCACCTGATCCTGCTGACGACGTCCGGGTGGGCGTTCCGGGCCGAGGGACTGTCGACCAGCGCGGACTACACGTACACGGATCTGAACGCCTCGGAGGGGGGCGTCGTGATCTGTACGGAAACCGAACTCCTGGCGGTCGTCGACGACTCGTTTTGCGAAGTCCCGTTCACGAGTCTCCAGGGGATCCTCAGATCGGGGGACGCCATCGAGTTGCACGCATACGGCGACAAGAGTTACGTCCTAGACGTCGCGGCGTCGGCCGACGACGGCGAGGTCGACGCCGCGGTCGACTACCTGCGGCGACGCCTGCGCTCTGCCGCGTCGGAAAAACATACCTCCCGTCGGTCGTAAGCCCGACCGATGACGACCGACCCCGCGTCCGAGCCCATCGTCTCGCCCGACGAACTCGCGAGTCTCCCGGAGTTTTACCACCCCATGGTCTCGCCGGACGGCGACGAGGTGGCGCTGTACTACGACGAGACCGGCCGCAACGAATTGTACGTCCTCGACCGGGAAACCGGGGAGTACGAGCGCTGGAGCGACGGCGAGGTGCCCCGAAACGCGCAGTGGCACCTCATGTGGGACGCCGACGGCGAGCGCGTCTACTTCCACCGCGACGAGGGCGGCGACGAACAGAACGACGTCCTCGCGGTGGACCGAAACGGCGACGTCGAGACCGTCGTCGACGTGGACGGGCAAGCGATCCTGTCGGACGTCAGCAGCGACGGGCGGTACCTGCTATACTGCAGCGACGAAGGCGAGCAGATGAACGCCTACCGCTACGACGCCGAGACCGGCGACCGCCGGCAGTTGACGGCGTTCGACCAGCCGGTGATGTACGGGCTGTTCTCGCCGGACGACGAGTGGATCGCGTTCGTCGGCAACGAGTCGAGCACCCTGGAGAACCGCGACGCGTACGTGATGGCCGCCGACGGATCGGACCAGCGACGCCTCGACGTCGGCGAGGACGGCTCCGACACGGGGATCGCGGCGTGGTTCCCCGACGGCGAGGGACTGCTCGTCGACGACGACGCCGCCGACCGCCGGCGCGTCGGGATCTACGACCTGGAGGCCGACGAGGTGGCGTGGCTGAGCGACGGCGACGCCCAGGAGCACGCCCACGGCGTCTCCCCGGACGGCCGGTACGTCCTGGCCAGCCGCGAGCGGCGCGGGGCGACCATGCCGGTGGTCTACGACCTCGAAACCGGCGAGGGACGCGAACTCGACGTCCCCGAAGGGGTCGTCTCGTACCCGGGGACCGGCGAGGAGACCTTCGCCGACGCGAGCACGGTCGTGTTCGTGCACTCGGCCAGCGACGAGCGCAGGCAGCTGTACGAGTACGACCTCGAAACCGACGAGCGCCGGGTCCTTCTGGCCGCCGAGTACGGCGACGTCGACCCCGACGTCTTCGTCGAGGCCGAGTACGTGACCTACGAGAGCGAGGGTCCCGCGAGCGGTGCGAGCGGGACGTCGTCGCGAGCAGCGGGGAGCGACGGAAAGTACGAGATCGGCGCGCTCCTGTACGACCCGCGGGACGGGCCGTCCCGGGCGGACGACGCCGGGGACGTCCCGGGCGTCGTGCTGGTCCACGGCGGCCCCCACGCCCGCGCGACGAAGGCGTTCAACGTCCACACGCAGTTTCTCGTCTCGCAGGGGTACGCGGTGCTGGCGCCGAACTACCGGGGGTCGACCGGGCGGGGCCGGGGGTTCAGGCAGGCCATCCTGGGCGACTGGGGCGGCGGCGAGCAGGCGGACGTCGCCCGCGGCGGGCGCTGGCTGATGGACCGCGGGTGGGTCGACGGGGACCGGGTCGCGGTCTTCGGCGGCTCCTACGGCGGGTACTCGGCGTACATGCAACTCGTTTCCTACCCCGACCTGTGGGCGACCGGGGTCGCCTGGATCGGCATCACCGACCTCCACCAGCTGTACGCGGAGGACATGCCGCACTTCCAGCACGCGCTCCGCGAGCAGATGGGCGACCCTGAGGAGAACCACGACCTCTGGCGCGAGCGGTCACCCATCGAGCACGTCGAGGACCTGCGCGTGCCGCTGTTGATCGTCCACGGCGTCAACGACCCCCGCTGTCCGGTGTCGCAGGCGCGGCTGTTCCGCGACGCCCTGCAGGACCGCGGCTGGGCGGTCGACGAGGACTTCGAGTACGTGGAACTGGACGAGGGCCACGGCTCGACCGACCAGGACCAGAAGCGGCGGGTGTTCGAACTGCTGGCGGACTACCTCGACCGGCGGCTCTGATCCGCCACGGAGTCATTCGTCGGTCGGGTCCTCGATCCAGTTGTAACACCGGAAGTCCCCGGGGTCGCGGTCGTCGGTCAGCATCGCCACCGGGACGAACCCTTTGCCGCCGCGGGCGCCGACCTTCGGGTCCTCGGGGTCGGCCACGGTCATCGCCTTCGCGCGCAGCCGGAAGGTCACCTCGAACTCGCCGGCGCGGTCCTCGTCGGGCGAGAAGCGCGCTTCGGCACCGACCGGCGCGACCCCGAGGGTGACCCGGCCGTCCGGCCCCTCGACGGCGACGTCGTGGCTCACCAGGCCGCCGGCGAGGTCCTCCAGCCACTCCTGCATCTCCTCGCGGTCTAGGTCCGCGGCGAGGTCGAACCCGCCGTCGTCCTCGACCGTTCCCTCCTCGAAGGCGAACTCGGGGTACTGGAGGTCGGCGAGGGAAAGCGCGTGGTCGTCCGCCTCGACCGCCGCCTCGGGGTCC
>CAYTAG010000148.1:5060-9150 GCA_964435625.1 uncultured Halobacteriales archaeon
CGTCCGCCACGTCGCCCCGTCCGTCCCCGGGACCGTCGCCCGACTCCGATCCGCCGCTCATGTTCCCCCGGTCGGGGGCCGGGGTGAAGAATGGTTCGTCGGCGGTCGGGATTCGCCGCCTGGGTGGACCGCCGTCGTTCGCCGCCGGGGTCGGTCGTCACTCTCCCTCGGGGCCGTCCAGCCAGGTCGCCAGCATCACCTCGTCGACGAACTCGCCGTCGAGCAGGTAGTGGTCCTCCCGGACCGCCTCGACCGCCCAGCCGTGGTCCGCCAGGAAGTCGACGGCGGCCTCGTTGGTGGCCGGGACGCTCTGGTAGACCTTGCGGTATCCCCGTTCGTCGGCCCAGGCCAGGCCGCGCTCCAGCAGTCGGCCGCCGATCCCACGGCCGCGGTGGTTCTCGCGGACGCCGACGGTCAACTCGGCGGTGTGTTCGAGTTTCGCCACCTCCGGCGCGTCGAGGTGGACCCAGCCGACGACCTCGCCGTCGCTGCCCGGGGCGTCGTCCGCCGCGGCCTCGCTCCGCTGTTCCCGGACGCCGGCGGTCGCCTCGTCGGAGGCCCCCAGGCCCTTGTCCTCGTCCACGGTCGCCGCGTCGTCGGTCTCCCGACCCTGGTCGTCGCCCTCGCCGACGGTGGCGACGAAGACGACCCGGGAGTGCCGGCGGGTGCGCCGGACCACCGGTTCGTCGTCCAGCGCCTCGGCGACGCTCTCGGCGACGACGTAGGTTCGCTCGCTCGTAACCTCGCGGATGACGTCCGCGACGGCGTCGCTGTCGGCCTCGCGGGCCAGCCGGATCGTGACCGCGTCGCCGTCCGACAGGTCGACGGTCTCGGCCTCGGACTCGATCCCGACGCGCAGGGCGCCGTCCTCCTCGACCAGGTAGCCGTCCTTGACGAGCGACGCCAGGTGGGAGGCGAACGTCGCGGGCTTCATCCGAACCCTGGTCCGCTGGCCCGAGCGCGCGGGCTTGGAGTCGGGGCTGTCGGCCTGGATCCGGACCGCGTCGAGGACCTCGTCGGGCGTCGCCGCGCCGTTTCGCTCGACGTACTCGTAGATGCGCCGGCGGACGTCGCTGTCGAACTCGGGGTCGGCGGGGACCGTCATACCACTGGATAGGGACGCAGCCAGCAAAACGGTTGGCCGAGCCGTCACGCGATTGCCAGGAGTTTTTGGGTCGTTCTCGTCGTCGCTGGTAGCGGTGGTCGAGTTGGGTTCACGGTGCGCACGCCAGGTGCCCCGTTGCAAAGCGACATCCGAACGACCGTCTGGTGACCGACACGCTTACGTCCGCTCGGCGGCCACCCGGAGGCGTGCCCGAACCCGTCGAGACGACCGATCCGGGGGGGATCGACTACACCTGGGTCATGCAGGTCACCTTCGTGACGACGATCCTGGTCGGCGCCCCCGCGGTCGCGTTGCTATCGCTCTCGGTCGACCTGCCGACCTGGGAGGCGAAGGCGGGGTTCGCGGCCCGGGTCGGCGCCCTCCTGTGGTTCGTGACGGCCGTCGCCGTCTACGGGTACGCCCGACGGCAACAGTGAGGGGGCGACGACGGGTCGCCGACCGTCCGGAACTGTAGTTCACTCCCCGACCATCCGGAACGCCGTCCCCGCGCGCTCGGCGGTCACGGCGTCGCGTTCCGAGTCGCCGACGAACACCACGCGTCCGGGATCGACGCCCAGGCGGTCCAGCGCCGCCAGCAACGGTTCGGGATCGGGCTTGCGGGTCTCGACGGTGTCACGGCCGACCACCGCGTCGACCGCGTCCGCGAGGTCGTGGGTCTCCAGGGCGATCCGGCAGGCGGCCTCGCAGTTGAGCGAGCAGACGGCCACCGGCCGGTCGACCGTCGACACCTCCGCGGCCAGCGGGCCGCGCTCGGAGCGCCGGGCGCCCGCCCGCTCGCGCTCTGCGATCATGGCGTCCAGTTCGTCGCCGATGCCGGCCTCCTGGCCGGCGGTCAACAGGCCCCAGGCCGCGATCCCCTCGGGATCGACCCCCACCTCGCGGAGCCGTGCAGCCAGTTCGTCGGCCAGCGACGCCCAGTCGACCACGAGGTCGACCAGCGTCCCGTCGAGGTCGTACACCACCGCCTCGTAGTCGTCGTACGGCACGGCCCCCGGTTCGCCAGCGGCGTGCAAAGTCGCTTCGGTCCCCGGACGAAGACTCACTCCAGGACGTTCCGGGCGACGATCTTCTTTTGAATCTCGGAGGTCCCCTCGTAGATGGTCGTGATCTTCGAATCGCGGTAGAGGCGTTCGACGTCGAACTCCCGGACGTACCCGTAGCCGCCGTGGATCTGGACGGCCTCGCTGGTCACGTCGACGGCCGCCTCGCTGGCGAAGTACTTCGCCATGCTCGCCCACGTCTCGACCGGTTCGCCGGCGTCGCTGCGGCGGGCCGCCTCGCGGGTCAGCAGGCGGGCGGCCTCCAGGTTCGTCTTCATGTCCGCGAGTTTGTGCCGGATCGTCTGGATCTCCGAGATGGGCTCGTCGAACTGCTCGCGCTCCTGCGAATACGCGACCGCCTCGTCGAAGGCCGCCTGCGCCAGCCCGACCGCCTGGCTGGCGATGCCGATGCGCCCGCCCTGGAGGATCGAGAACGCCGCCGACAGTCCCTCCCCGACCGGCGTGAGGCGGTTCTCCGCGGGGATGCGTACGCCGTCGAAGACGAGGGAAGTGGTGTCGGAGGCACGGAGGCCGAGTTTGTCCTCCTTGTTGCCGACTTCGAGGCCGTCGACGTCCTTGGGGACGACGAACTGCGTGATCGACCGGGGATCCTCGGGGTCGGTCCTGGCGAACAGGATCACCACGTCGGACCGCTGGCCGTTGGTGATCCACTGTTTCTTGCCGTCGATGACGTACTCGTCGCCCGGGTGCCCGCCGGCACCTTCGACCCGACGGGCGACGGTCTCCATCTGGGCGGGGTTCGAGCCAGCCCCGGGTTCCGAGAGCGCGAACGCGCCGACCGGCCGGCCGTCGACCATCTCCGGCAGCCAGCGCTCCTTCTGGTCGTCGTCGCCGAACGTCGCGATGCAGGAGGTCGCCATGCAGTGGACCCCCAGCGCGGTCGCCACCGACAGTGCGCCGTAGGCGACCTCCTCGCTGACGAGGCTGTAGGTGACCCGGTCGGCGTCGTAGCCCCCGTACTCCTCTGGCACCGTCAGGCCGGTCAGGTCCAGTTCCGCGAGCCCGTCCCAGACGTCCTCGGGGAACTGCTGGGTCCGGTCGGTCTCCTCGGCCGTCGGGCGGATCTCCTCGACCGCGAACTCCCGCACGACGTCCCGGATCGCCCGCTGCTCCTCGCTCAGTTGCATGCCCGAGTGGTCGGCGGGCGCGTGGAAAAAGATGCCCGTTTTCGGGGCCGTCCCGAGGACGTTCGTCGCGCCAGCGCTCCGCGACTCGCCAGGTGCAGCGCAGGGGGCTACCGTTCTTCGTCGCCGACGACCGAGCGGACGCGCTCGAACGAGTCGGCGGAGTCCGCGACCTGGATCCGGTCGCGCTCCGGGTCGTACTCGACGGCTCCCGCCTCCGCCAGTTTCGGAAGGTGGTGGTGGTACAGCGAGAGCCGGATCGTCTGGATCTCCGCTCTGGGAATCTCGGTGACCGGCCCCTCGTTCTCGCGGACGGCGACGTCCGCTGCCAGGTCGGCCAGCGCCATCGCCTGCGTCCGGTCCGCGAGACACGCGAGGACGTCACGACGGCGCCGATCCGCGAGGAGGTCGAAAACCACGTCGAACGATCCTTCGCTAGAGTCACCGCGATCTACTACACTGGCTTCTGGGGAATGTCCAACCATGTATGCTAGTAAGGCTCCCGTGGGGAAGGACACTGCGGAATCCGGGTTCCCTTACGCTGTGGATTAAACAGATTACTGTCGATAGGGAGATGAAAACAGCAGTCGACGGTGACGCCCGATTTCGCGGTGCAGTCGAACGTCGAGCCGTCAATCCTCGATCAACTCCGCTCCGAAGTGGTTGAACGGCTGGACGTGGAGTTCCTTGATGACCTGCGTCGACACGATTTCGAGGTCGAGGTTCTCGATCCCCGCGAGCGTCTCGTCGGCCGCGTCGGAGTCGACGGCCACCGTCTC
>CAYTAG010000149.1:0-9079 GCA_964435625.1 uncultured Halobacteriales archaeon
CGCATCGCGCGTGAGGTCGGCCGGCCGGATCAAGACGGTTGTGGATTCCCGGCCGTCCCGGGCGCGTGAGTTACCCACGACCACGGAGTTCAAGCCCCTCTCGGTCGTTCGTCCGACCGTGAGCGAGCGCGAGACCGTCACCGAGGTCGTCGCGGACGTCGCGGTGGCCGTCGACGTCCCGACGACGGCCGGCGAGGACCTCCCCGGTGCCGTCGCCGACGTGCTTGACGAACGGGAGCCGGTCCGTCACGTGGGCGACCTCGAAGTCGGCGACGTCGACTCCGGCGACGGGACCCTGCGAGTCACCGTCGAGACGCGACTCACCCTCCACTTCCCGCCCGACGAGGGCGTCGACGCGGGGACGGCCCGCGAGCGATTGGCGGCTGTCGATTCGGTCGCCACAGTCCGGTGGTTCGAGGCCGTCGCGGGGCCGTACGAGGTCGAGCGGTGGTGAAGGGGACGCCCCACGGAGACCCCGAGAGCGCAACTCATAAGCGGCCCGCGAACGGAATTGCTGACGAGATGTCCGCTCCCATCGGTCGCTGGCGCTGGCAAGGACGGGGAGCGGACAGTGTCGCGGCCACCGCCGGCCGGGCCTAACCCGTCTGGCGCGGCCGCGGCGCTCCCTTCGCTTCTCCGGGCACCGCCGACCCACCACCCAGACCCACACAGCCACCATGCCAGCGACCGACGACTCCACCGACGAACCGACCGACGAACAGGCCGAGGACCCCACTGACGAACCGACCGACGACGCCACCGACGACCTGTCCGGGGACTTCACGGTCACCCCCTACGCCGTCGAGGGCGACGTCGACTACGACGAACTCCTCGACCGGTTCGGGGCCGACCGGATCACCGACGAACAGCGCGCGAGATTCCCCGAGCACCCCCTGGTCCGCCGCGAGGTGTTCTACGCCGGGCGGGACCTCGACCGGTTCCTCGACGCCGCGACGTCGGGCGACCCACACTCCATCGTCACCGGCCGCGGTCCCTCGGGACCGATGCACCTCGGCCACGTCTTCCCCTTCTACTTCGCGAAACGCCTCCAGGCGGAGACCGGCGCGACCGTGTTGATCCCGCTGTCGGACGACGAGAAGTACCTGACGAAGGACCGCTCGCTCGCCGAGATCGGCGAGGCGACCCGCGAGAACCTGCTGGACCTGCTGGCGGTCGGGTTCGACCCGGAGAACACCTACGTCGTGATCGACACCGCCGACGCCGACGTGGTCTACCCAATCGCAGCGACGTTCGCGAAGGACCTCACGCAGTCGACCGTCGAGGCGACCTACGGCGACCCCCCGAACGCCGGGGTCTCCTTTTACCCGGCCGTCCAGGCGACCCATCTGCTGCTCCCGCAGTTGATCGAGGGCCGGCACCCGACGCTGGTGCCCATCGCGGTCGACCAGGACCCCCACGTCCGGGTGACCCGCGACGTTGCCGCGAAGGAGCGCTACCCCGTCGACAAGCCCGGGGCGCTGCTCTCGAAGTTCCTGCCGAGCCTCACCGGCCCCGGGAAGATGAGCGCCTCCGGCGAACGGCCGAGCATCGACCTCGACGCCTCCCGCGAGGAGGTCTTCGAGACGATCCGCACGCACGCGTACTCCGGCGGGCGCACCAGCGTCGCCGAGCACCGCGAGCACGGCGGCGACCCCGAGGTCGACGTGGCCTACCAGTACCTCTATTACTTCTTCGAGGACGACGACGAGCGGGTCCGCGACCTCGCCCGGCGGTACCGCGAGGGCGACCTCCTGAGCGGCGAGATGAAGGAACTGGCCGCCGAGCGGATCGCGGACTTCCTCGAAGCGCACCAGCGGCGACGGGCCGCGCTGGGGCCGCTGGAAGCGGAGTTGCCCGCCTACCGGCTCACCCGCGACGAGCGCGAGCGGGCGTTGCGACGCGTCGGGTACCCCGAGGACGCGCTCGCGATCCAGCAACCGGCACCGTAACGGCCGGCGGGGTCAAGCCCGGCGACGGCCGACGCCGAGAATCGAGACCGGCGGTGGCCACCGGGGATCGAGACCAGCGGTGACCACCGCGAGGAACCGAGATCGACGACGGCCGACTGGAGCGAGGCCGGCGGCGGCTGCCGGCCGGGCCGCTCCCTACTCGTCGGCGGATCCAAGTACTTCGACGCCCAGCGCCCTCGTGACGACCCGGCGGACGGCCGTCTCGACGGCGTCGTGGTCGGGGGCGTCCTCGACTGCGGCCGTCACGGCGTCCTCGACGACCTCGGCGGCGAAGGCGTCGTCGGCGTCCGCGAGCGCCTCGGCGACGAGCCTGTCGAGCAGGTCCGTCAGCGCGGCTTCCAGGCGCCGTTCGTCGTCGACGGCCGCGATGACGTCCTCGACCGTCACGTGGACGTCCGAGGCCCGGGCCCCCGGCCCCGGATCGTCGTGGATGGCCGGATCCAGCCCGAGCCCCGTGAGGAGGTCGGCCATGGTCGGGTCGTAGGCGTCGACGCCCGCGTCCAGCCAGGCGTCGTCGGTGGCGTGGACCACGTACCCGGTGAACGCCGCCGGTTCGCCGTCGCCGACCTGCCGGGCGGGCGACGCCAGCGGCGCCTCGACGTCCTCGACGACGTCCAGGTCGAACGCGTCGTCGCCGTACCGGGGTGCGGCGACGAAGTTCCGGCCCGCCTGGAGGTGGGTCCGGCCGGGTTCGGAATCGCGCCGGCCCGGCGGGGTGCCGTCGGACTCCACCGGCGGGTCCTCGGCGCGCTGGAAGTCGACGACCGCCCTGACGCCCTCCCTGGGGGCCACCTTGAACGCGGACAGCGTGTCGACCGACGAGAGTTCGCCCTCGCCGGTGACTCGCTGGAACTTCCCGCTGTCGTGGTTCCAGAATTCGAGGTCGCCGTCGAACTCACGGAAGCCGTCGACGCCGAGGACGTCGTAGATCGTCAGGTCCGTCGGCCCCGGGACCCCGAGGCCGTACTCCTCGCCGGGATCGAGGTAGAGGTCGGTCCCGAGTGCCGTCGGCTCGGGGAGGTCGACCTCGGCTGGCGGCGCGGTCAGGAACGGGTCGTAGGCGACCTCGCCGTCGACGATGGTCTCGTCGTACCCGCGGTCGCCGAGGAAGTTCCCCCGGGCGTCGAAGGGGCCGTCCGGCCCGAACGGGGAGGGCTCGCCGACGAACGGGGTTGTGGTCGCCGAGAGGTCGTTGTACCGGACCACGGCGGCGTCGGCGTCGAGCCCGAACAGGCCGCCGTCGAAGTCAAGGCCCACGTCGGCCTCGATCCGGTTGCGCTCGACGGCGACGGCGTCGCCCGCCTGCATGAAGCCCGTCGCGGCGTTCTCGACGACGTTGCCCCGGACGCGGACGGCGCCGTGGCCGAACCCGGCATCCCCGACCCGGATGGCGGTGTGGGCGTCGACGATCTCGTTGTCCTCGATGACGACGTTGGCGTCGTCGACGAAGACGCCGTTGTCCCTGTCGATGGCCGGGTCGTCGTCGTCCGGGCCGACGACGACGGTGTCGGCGATCCGGCCGTCGTACTCGCCGAAGGAGTCGCCGAACACGAGGACGCCGGCGTCGTAGTTCTCGCCGTACTCGACCGTACAGTTCTCGACGGTGACGCCGTCGCCGTCCTCGACGTAGATGCCGCCTCGGCCGTGCTCGCGGGGCTGCTCGACGGTCACGTCCGCGATGGTGACGTTCGCGACCGGGCCGCCGAAGACGTCCGTGCCGACGCCGATCTCGTAGTCGAAGACCGTCGCGCCCTCGACGCGAACGTCGGAGACGTTCGAATCCAGTTCCACGCCGACGTCGCCGGCCGCGACGACGTCGCGGATCGTCACGCCGCTGACGAGTTCGTCGACGAGAACCCCCGTGCCGTCGGCGTTGTCGGGGTCGACCGCGCCGTCGATCACGTTCGCGGCCAGGCCCTGGATGGTGACGTCGTCGGCGGCGACGGTGACGACGTCGGGGCCGGCCGCGTCGCCGGCGTGGACGACTTCCGGCCGGGCGCCCTCCGCGGCCCGGACCGTCACGCCGGGCGTGTCGACGTACAGGCCGCTGGCGATTCCGCGGTCGGTCGCCTCCTCGTAGGTCCCGTCGGCGACGACGACCTCCTCGCCGGCCGCGACCAGGTCGACCGCGTCCTGGATGCGTTCGAGGTCCGACGGGACCGAGACCGGCGGGTCGTACACGGACCGCGACCGGAAGGTGACCTCGGTCGTGACCTCGTCGTCGCGGCGGCCCAGCGTGCGGAACCGCGTACCCAGCGAGAACCGCCCGACGGTGTCGGTCGTCGTCTCGACCGTGAGGTCGAACTCGCCGTCCAGCGGCTCCTCGAAGGTGATCGGCTCCTCGAGGGTGCGGGACTCGCCGTCGACGCGCAAACTGACGTCGTCGGCGTCGATCCCCAGGGGGTCGGCCAGCCCGACCTCCAGTTCGACGAGGTCGTCGGCTTCGAGGGTCCAGGTGAGGTCCGTCCCCGGTTCGACCCGGTCGGGTGGGCGCTCGACGGCCCGGACCGGTGCCGGCTGGACGGCCAGTCTCGTGGCGTTGGCGAGGATCGCCGTCGCGTCGTCGGTGAAGTCCCGGCGGCCCGCGACGGCCGCGTGGCCCAGCGACGCGGCCAGCACCGTCGACGTGAGTTCGTCGACGGCCAGCCCGTCGTTCCACCGCAGGCCGTCGGTCTCGACGTGCGCGAGGACGTCGCTTGCGACCCGGCCGCGGTAGTCCTCGAAGTAGCTGTGGAAGCCCCCGACCAGCCGGACCGGCGCGGGCTGGTACAGTTCGACGGTACTTCCGACGTCGGCGACGCCGTCGAAGATCCGGTGGTCCGACAGGACTTCGTAGCGCACCGACGGCGGCGGCGGGAAGTAGTAGTCGACGCCGGCGTCGACCGTCTTCCGCGGGTCGCCGGTCGCCGACGAGAGCTGCGAGATGCCGTCGCTGGGGTCGCCGTACTGGTCCAGCCAGAGCACGCCGACCTCCCCGGACGCCGTCTCGTCGGCGAACGTCGAGACTCGTTCGTCGTCCCCGAGGCTCTGGACCACGTACCCGTCGTAGGTCCCCGCGTCGACCGCGTCGAGGACGTCGCTCGCGTGGACGAGTTCCGGGGTGAACCGGGGGTGCAACTCCTCGTCCAGCACGGCGACGACGTCCGCGCCGTAGGCGCCGTCCTCGACGTCGAGGACGCCGACGGCCACCTCGCGTTCGTAGACGGCGGTCGGCCGCGTGTCGAGTTCGACCGTCTGCCCGACTCCCTCGAAGACGTGCCGGAGCGCGAGGTCGCCCAGGCCGTCGCGGCCGGTCTCGACCGCGATCCGGATCTCCCCGGTGCGTGGCTCCGCGAAGGTCACGCGCTCGCCGAACGCGGCGTACTCGCCGTCGACGAGCAGGTCCGCCTCGCCCTCGTAGTCGCCCGCCCGTTCGACGGTCAGCGCCTCGACGTTGGCCGTCCGGACGGCCAACTCGAACGCCTCGCCGGCCTCGACGCCCTCCGGCGGGGGCGTTTCCGTCGCGACGGCGAGGTCGTCCGCCAGCGCGAAGTCGACCGTCGTGAAGCCCCCGGCGTCGACGCTCGCGGTCGCCGTCGTCTCCGCGTAGCCGAAGGCGTCCGCGGTCACCTCGTACTCGCCGGGGATCGACCGGATGCGGTACCGGCCGTCGGCGTCGGTCGAGACCGCGAAGCCGTCGAGGTCGACGGTCACGTCCGGGATCGGCTCGCCGTCGGCGTCGGTGACCGTCCCGGCGACGCCGCCGTCGGCGCCGACCCGGCCGGCGGCGGCCAGCGCGTCCACGATCCCCTCCCCGTAGCGGTCGGTGGGGGCGTCCGCGGGCTTTTCGGCCGTGCTCGTCAGCGCCGCCTTCAACTGATCGACGTCGTACTCCTCTCGGGCCGCCGACGCCACCAGCCCGAGCACGCCGGCGACGTGCGGCGTGGCCATCGACGTCCCGCTGACCTCGCAGTAGACGTCCCCCTCGTCGCAGGGGCTGAAGGGGACCGACGCCGCCTCGGGGATCGCGCTGAGAATCTCGACCCCCGGGGCGGCCGCGTCCGGGACGACGTAGGCGTCCGGCCAGTCGTCGGGCGCCACCGGTCCCCAGGCGTCGCCGGTGTCTATCGATTCGCCGGCCGAGAACTGGGCGATCTCCCCGTCGGCGTTCGAGGCGCCGACGGCGAAGGAGTCGTGGACGTTCCCGGGGGAACTGGAGGTTTCCGGGCCGTCGTTGCCCGCGGCACAGACGACGACGGTGCCGGCCCGCTCGGCGTTGCGGATCGGTTCGATCATCTCGACGAAGTACCCCTCCGCGCCGAGGCTCATGTTGATCACGTCGGCGCCGTTCTCGACGGCCCACTGCATGCCGGCGATGATCTGGGCGAACGTGCCGCCGTCGTCGTCGAGGACGAGCGCGTTCAGCAGGGTCGCTCCGGGGGCGACGCCGTACGCGGGGACGTCGCCGTCGGGGTCGGCCGCGCCGGCGGCGATCCCGCTGACGTGGGTGCCGTGGTAGTTGGTGTCGTACGGCTCCGTCTCGACGGGATCGCCGTCGCCGTCGAACGCCGCGAAGTGCTCCGGGGCGACGTCGACGTCCGGATGATCGGGATCGACGCCGGTGTCGAGCACCGCGATCCGGGCGCCCTCTCCCCGGGTATCGAAGGCGTCCCAGGCCGCCGGGGCGTCGATCTGGTCGAGGCTGTAGGTCGTCCCGGCGGCGTCGGTGCTGCCCTCCCGGGGAGTCGGGATGTTCACGACGAAGTTCTCGTGGAGTTCCCTGACCCCCTGGTGGGCGGCCAGGTCCTCTAGGTCGACCTCCGCCCCGTCGGCCTCCAGCAGGAGGGCGTTCGCGAGCCAGAACCGGTTTCGCACCGACAGTCCCGCCGTCTCCTCGACGTACTCGACGATGGGTTCCTGGGCGGCCCGGGTCTCGGCTTTCAACTCCTCGACGGCGTCGCTGCTTGCCAGCAGCGGCACGTCGACCGCGTCGGCCCGGACCACGAACGTCGTGGCGTCGTCGTCGGTACTCTCGCCCAGGGCCTGGCCGGCCATCCCCGAGATCGCTCCCGCACCTACCCCACGGAGTACGTTCCGCCGCGTGATCGGAAGTCGATTCCGCCGTCCCGTCGATGCTGTCGAGTCGTCCACTGGTGGGCCTCCGAAGACAACCCTAACCAATTCGTTACGCCAGGTAAACCTTACTATAATATAATTTATATCTAGATGAAATATCAACGGGGTGACGGTCTGGTGGCCGCCGTTCACTCCTCGCGGTCGGGTTCCTTCAGCGACAGCACCGTCCGGTCGAACTCGCAGACCAGCGTTTCGCCGTCGCGGCCGCCCTCGCCGTTCCGGGGCTCCGCCCCGGAGCCAGCCGAGCTCTGCTCGGCGCTGTCGCGGTTCACGGCGAACGCCTCGACGTGCATCGTCACGACCCCGCGCTCGCCGTCGCTGGTCTCGCGTTTGTCCGTCACGGTCGACTGCGCGCGGATGGTGTCGCCGTGGAAGACGGGCGCGGGGTGTTCGACGTCGTCGTACGAGAGGTTGGCGACGATGGTCCCGTCGGTGGTGTCCGGGATGGTCAGACCGACGGCCAGCGACATGGTGAGCAGGCCGTTGACGATCCGCTCGCCGAACTGCGTGTCCGCGGCGAAGTCCTCGTCCAGATGCAACGGCTGCTGGTTCATCGTCGTGTCACAGAACACCTGGTTGTCGCGCTCGCTGATCGTCCGGCGCTTGTCGTGCTCGTAGGTCGCCCCGACCTCGAACTCCTCGTAGTACAGACCGGTCATGGTCGAGCGCTCGCCCGCCGGCGACTAAACGGTTGCTAGTACGGTCGAGGGCCGTCCCCGGTACGGTTTACGACCGTCGCCGGTGCGGCAGCCGACCATATATAAATATATGTGCATATATTCATATATCCCGACGACGGCGATCCGGCACGTCCCCGTCGTCTCGCCGCAACCGGCGGACCTAATTGTGCGCCGGTCCACCGTCCGGGCATGTACGACGCCGTCGTCGTCGGCGGTGGCATCGTCGGCGCCTCGGTCGCGTACCACCTCGCGGACGCCGGGTCAGACGCCCTCCTGGTCGACCGCGAGGACGAGGGCCGGGCCACGGCGGCCGGGGCCGGCATCGTCTCGCCGGCGACGAGCAGCCGCACGGGGTCGGACGCCTGGTTCCGGCTGGCCGTCGAGGCGGCCGACTACTATCCGGATCTGGCGGGCCGATTGGCCGACGCGACGGGTGACGACGTCGGCTACGGCCGGCCGGGCATCCTCTCGGTCGCGACCACTCCGGCGGAGGTCGAGGCGTTCGAACAAGCACTGGCACGGACCAGGGACCGCCAGCAGCGGCTCGGCCACCCCGAACCGGGGTCGGTCGAGGAACTGTCGCCCGGTGACGCCCGCGAGCGGTTCCCGCCGCTCGGCGAGGTCGAACGGGCGTTCGTCTACGAGAACGCCGGCCGCGTCGACGGCTGCCGGTTCGCAACCGCGCTCCGGGAGGCCGCGGTAGGGCACGGCCTCGACGTGGCCCGCGAAAGCGCCGAGGCGTTCCTGTGGGACGGCGACGCCGTCTCCGGCGTCCGCACGGACCAGGGCGAGTACGAGGCCGGCGCGGTCGTGATCGCTGGCGGTGCCTGGTCGAGCGACTGGGGCCACGGACTGGGCATCGACGTTCCGGTCGAACCCCAGCGCGGCCAGATCGCCCACCTCGACGCGGACGCCGCCACCGGCGACTGGCCGATGCTCGGTGGGTACCGCGGTCACTACGTGGTTCCCTGGCCGGGCGGCCGCATCGCCGCGGGCGCGACCCGCGAGACCGGGTCGGGGTTCGACCCTCGCGCGACCGCCGGCGGGGTCCGGGACGTGCTGGGCGAGTTGCTCGGGGTCGCGCCGGGCCTCGACGACGCGACCTTCCGCGAGGTCCGGGTCGGGTTGCGCCCGGCGTCGGCCGACGGACTCCCGCTACTCGGTGGCGTCCCCGGCGTCGACGGAGCGTTCCTCGCCACGGGCCACGGCCCGACGGGACTCACGCTCGGCCCGTACTCCGGGAAGGTGGTGGCAGCCCTGGTGCGGCGCGAAACGCCGGACGTCGACCTCGAACCGTTCGCGCCGTCGCGGTTC
>CAYTAG010000150.1:0-9065 GCA_964435625.1 uncultured Halobacteriales archaeon
CTCCCGCTCGCGGTGCTCACGGGAGCGTCGTCCGGCTTCCCGGAGCGCCCGGCCCCTTTCATCCCCGTGAGCCGTGCGAACGGGGAGTTGAAAGACGAGCACCGCGAGTCTTTCAGAAGTCCCGCCCGGGGTGAACGTGCCGGCTACCTTCGAGTGCGGTGGTGCCGGCTACCTTCGAGTGCGGTCGTGCCGGTCGCCTCCGAGTGTGGTGGTGCCGGCTACCTCCGATCGATTGATACCGGTCGCGCGGTGTCGATGGGGTTCCTGACGAGTCTGTTCACTCCGGCCCGCGCCGCAATGCGACCCACACGGCCGTCGCCCCCAGCAAGACTGCGGGCACCAGCGGCAACACGAGGAACGCGACCCGGAACGGGATCGAGGGCGGGTTCACCAGGATCGTCCCGGGGACGACGAGAAACGAAATCACGACGACCGCGACCAGCAACCAGCCGCGGCGGCCGAGGTCGGCGTCGGAATCGCCGCCGATGGCCTCGACCTGCGCCTCTCGGGTCGGCGGCCGTGGCTGGTCGTCCGGGGCCGCCGCGTCGTCGCTGCTGTCGTGGTCGCTCACGGGTCAGTACTCGCTGTCGGGGACGACGACGACCTTACCGAAGCCCTCGCGGTCCTCCAGCATCTCGTGGCCGCGGGCGGCCTCGCTCATCGGCAGGGTCTCGCGGATCGCCGGTTCGACGGTGCCGTCCCACACCAGGTCGAGCACTTCGTCGCACTCCCGCAGGGAGGCCATCGTCGACCCGATCACCGACAGCTGGTTCCAGAAGATCCGGTTCAGTTCGGCGTCGGGGTTCGGGCCGGTCGTGGCGCCGCAGGTGACCAGGCGGCCGCCCTTCGCGAGGCTCCGTAGCGACTCCGGGTAGGTCGCCTCGCCGACGTGGTCGACCACCACGTCGACGCCGCGGCCGTCGGTCAGTTCGTAGATGCGCTCGCCGAAGTCCTCGGCGGTGTAGTCGATTGCGTGGTCGGCGCCGTATTCGCGGGCCGCCGCCAGTTTGGACTCGCTGGACCCGGTCGCGTACACCTCCGCGCCCGCGTGGTCGGCGATCTGGACGGCGGCGTGGCCGACCCCGCCGGAGGCCCCGAGCACGAGCACGCTCTCGCCGGCCCGCAGGCCCGCGCGGGTCCGCAGCATCCGCCAGGCGGTCTGGAACACCAGCGGCGCCGCGGCGGCCGTCTCCCAGTCGACGCCCTCGGGGACGGCCACGAGGTTTTCCTGGGAGATCGCCGCCAGTTCGGCGTGGACGCCCGGGACGTGCTCGCCGATGATGTGGAAGTTCTCGCACAGCGAATGCTCGCCGTCCCGGCAGAACTCGCAGTCGCCGCAGAACACGCCCGACAGCAGGGCGACGCGGTCGCCTTCCGAGAACCGGGTCACGTCGTCGCCGACCTCGCGGACGACCCCGGCGGCGTCGCTGCCGGGGACGTGGGGCATCTCCAGGTCGACCCCCGGCAACCCCCGGCGGGTCCAGACGTCGAGGTGATTGAGGGCGCCGGCCTTGACGTCCACCAGCACCTCGTCGTCGCCGGGGTCGGGGTCGGGAATCTCCCCGTACTCGATTACCTCGGTTCCCCCGTGGTCGGTAAACCGGACTGCTCGCATACTCGACCGGTCGACTGCCCGGGAGAAAACGGTACTGGTTGCGGTTTCCTGGCCCATCGTCACCGTGCCCACCGACTGCACTCGACCGCCGTAGGATCGCCTTACCGGCGGCGAAACACCTTGGCAGCTTGACCCACGGAGTTTTGACCCTGGGGGTCGATAGGAGGAGCATGGTCGACTTCCAGGAGCGCGACACCAGGCGGGGCCTCCGGGAGGACCACGACGCCTCTGAGGGGCCGGCGGCCGACGACCAGGAGCGGCCGGCGGGCGACGGGGAGCCACCGCCCGGCGACGGCGAGGCCGAGATCGACGAGGTACGCCAGCAACTCGAGGAGCGCCCGGAGTCCGACGGCGGCCAGGGCGTCCCCCCCGAGAAACCGGGCGCGGACGCCGGCGACGGCGACGTGGACCAGGAGGACGGCCACGACGACGACCACGAGGACGAACACCACCACCACGAGCACGACCTCGACGAACTCGGGGCGGCGGTCGTGACGATCTCCTCGAGCCGGACCCTGGCGGACGACCCCTCGGGCGACCACGTCGTCGAGGCCCTGGTCGACGCCGGCCACGACGTGGTGACCCGCGAACTCATCCCGGACGAGTACGACGACGTCCAGCACACCGTCGACGCGCTGGTCCGGCGTAGCGACGTGGACGTGGTCGTCACCACGGGCGGGACGGGCGTCACGCCGGACGACCGGACCCCCGAGGCCGTCCGCCCGCTGTTCGAGAAGGAACTACCCGGCTTCGGCGAACTGTTCCGGCGGTACTCCTACGGCGAGATCGGCACCCGCGTCGTCGGGACCCGCGCCACGGCCGGGATCATCGACGGCGTCCCCGTGTTCTGTCTCCCCGGCAGCACCGACGCCGTCCGCCTGGGCGTCGAGGAGATCATCGTCGAGGAGGCGCCCCATCTCGCCGGCCTCGCCCAACGGGACGACGAAGAGTAGTTCGCGCCAGGCGTGTTACTAATCGAAATCTTGAGTACATTACACCGAGATGTTGTGCTAGAGAATGGCGCCACTCCGCCCGAAACTGCTTGATTCGCTACTTGAAAAATATAGTATCTCCGAGGAACTTCGGCGGGGGTTCGAACGAACTACCCCTCAACTGAACGTCGAAGTCGATGAGGAAACGATGGGCGACCCGACTTTCCCCTCCGATCCTAGCGAGGGTCGTGGAGAGGTGCAAAATTTCATTGACGCCTTCGGTGACGTGGCAACGACAGAAAGCCTATATTTTATCATAGGGGGTTATGGGGACGAAAGAATCGAACGATTACGACTCGTTGAGTCGGAGATCAACAAGCGGTCGAACGGTCGGTCGTTCCTCTTGCACGACGTTGACGTAGACATCAGTATGCGCGTTGCTTTCAGCCTCGCAGCCGATCTCGCCGATTACATTGTGGCCGTCGTTGAAGAGTCCTCGGGCGGGGTTGGACTCGAACTTGGGGAATTGATGGAATCTTCGAATTATCAGAAAACTCACGTTCTCAAGCGCGAGTATTCGTCTCCGGCCAAGGAGCGCGAAGCGTTCAGCGTGATGACCCAAGATTTCTTCCAGATGATCGCTTCGGACGGAAGGCTTTGCCACTGGAAAAACAGTGAAGAACTGCGTGGCTGCATTAACGTGGTTCCGGGGGGTGACAGGAATGAGCAGACCGAGTAGACAAGTCTTCATCTCCCATGCGTCGGAAGATTTGGATGAACTGGAGATGTTCCTCCATCCGTTGCAGTATCTCCCACTGGATCGGTACGTCGCTGTGAACAAACAGCAGGTCGGATGGCTCCCAGAGACGATTCAGAAGGAGCTCGAAGCGAGCGACGTGATCGTTCCCTTCTTGACCAAGGATTCCATGGATAATCGCTGGGTCAACCAGGAGATTGGCTACGCCATGGCACGGAACATCCCTGTGATTCCCGTTTTCGAGACCAGCGATGCCATGAGCGGGCTCATCGAGAACGTCGAAGGCGTACCTATCGACCGATCGGAACCGCCCGATACGACGTACGGAGTTATCAGTAGACTCCGCGAGATATTTGCCCCTCTCTCCGAAGTGATGGCAGACTGGTACTTGGAAATCCTCTGCATCGAATGTGGCGAATTCAACATCTTTCCAATCAGTCAATCGCAGGAGGGGTTGAAACACAAGCATGATTCTGGCGACCTGATTGATCGAACTTGTTCGAAATGTCGAACACGCTATCGGTTTGATCCGCTGTCGTTGCATCTGGTTTCCGTCGGCTCAACGGACGATTGAATCGGGGTACGCTCATGTTGCCTGAGTACTGACACCTCTCCTGCCCCGTTTCCACGACTTCGAATCCGCTTCAATTCCATCCGATATACTAGCCTGGAGGAACAGGGTCGAGACATGGACAAGCAGGCGCTCCGCGAACGGATCTGGGACGAACTGGAAGACAGCGGCGAGGCGCGCTTCCCGTTCCCGCCCCACGGCCGCATCCCGAACTTCGCCGGCGCCGACGAGGCGGCCGAGCGGCTCGCAGACCTCCCGGCGTGGCGCGAGGCCGACGCGATCAAGGCCAACCCCGACTCTCCGCAGCGGCCCGTCCGGCGGCGCGCGCTGGCGGAAGGGAAGACCGTCTACGTGGCGGTTCCCCGACTGCGCGAAAAGGCGTGCTTTCTCCGACTAGACCCGGACGAGATCGAGGACTACGACCACGCGACGACGATCAGCGGGTCCGCCGAGGCCGGCGAACCGGTCAGGCCGGAGGCGGTCGAATCCGTCGACCTGATCGTCAGCGGCAGCGTCGCGGTCACCGACGAGGGCACCCGGGTCGGCAAGGGCGAGGGCTACAGCGACCTGGAGTTCGCCGTCCTCCGGGAGTTCGACCTGGTCGGCGACGGGACCCCCGTCGTCACGACGGTCCACGAGTTGCAGGTCGTCGACGATCCCGTCGACCGACAGCCCCACGACGTGCCGATGGACGTCGTCGTCACGCCCGAACGGACGATACGGACGGACGCGACGGACAAGCCGGCGGGCCTGCGTTGGGCGGAACTCGACGAGGAACGGATCGAGGAGATCCCCGTGCTCGGCGACCTCCGGCCGTGAGGCCGTCGCCGACGCGGACTATTTCCGTCCGGCGCCCCTGTACGTAGACATGCCCTCCGAACGCAGGCGCGTTCTGCGTGCGGTCCTGGCGGGCGCTGCGGGGGGACTCGCGGGCTGTACGGTGTTGACGAGCGACGACCAGACGTCGACCGACTCCCCCGCGGCCGGGGGGACGCCCACCGGCGACCCGGTTCCCGACGCGGTCCGCCTGGAGACCGTCGTGGACGGACTCGATACGCCGCTTGCCGTCGCAGAACTCCCCGACGCCGACCTGCGGTACGTCGCGACCCGCCCCGGACGGATCGTGGTCCTCGGGCCTGACGGCCCCCGCGAGCAACCGCTGCTGGACCTGCGGGAGGCGGTCGTGACCGGCGGCGAGCGCGGGCTGCTGGGGATCGCGTTGCATCCCTCGTTCGCGGAGACCGGGCGGCTGTTCGTCCGCTACAGTAGCCCGTCGCGGCCGGGGACGCCCGACGCCTACACCCACACGTTCGTCCTCGCGGAGTTCGCGGTCGACGGTGACGGGACCGTCGCCGACCGCGACTCCGAGCGGACCGTGATGGAGATCCCCGAACCGCGCGGCAACCACAACGCGGGCGACCTCGCCTTCGGGCCGGACGGCCACCTCTACGTGCCGACCGGCGACGGCGGGGGCGCCGGCGACGCCGGCCGGGGCCACGTCGAGGACTGGTACGACCGCAACGCGGGCGGGAACGGCCAGGACACGACCGAGAACCTGCTGGGCGGCGTCCTGCGGCTCGACGTGGACGCCGACCCGACCGAGTCGCCCGGCCCCGGCGCGGACGCTCCCGAGGTATCGGACGGCGAGGGAGGGCCGTCCAGGGAGGGCTACGCGATCCCGGCGGACAACCCGCTGGTCGACCGGGAGGGCCACCGCGGCGAGTACTACGCCTGGGGCTTCCGGAACCCCTGGCGGCTGTCGTTCGACGGCGAGGACCTGTTCGTCGGCGACGTCGGTCAGGACGGCTGGGAGGAGGTCGACCTCGTGGAAGCCGGCGGCAACTACGGCTGGAACGTCCGGGAGGGGACCCACTGTTTCGACCCCGAGAACGTGACCGACCCGCCCGGAGAGTGCCCGGACGAGACGCCGTCGTCGGTCCGGGGTGGCGAACGGTTGCTCGGTCCGGTCGTCGAGTACCCCACCGGCCGGCCCGCGCCGGACCGGATCAACGGCACCGCGGTCGTCGGCGGGTACGTCTACCGCGGGTCGGCCCTGTCCGGGCTCGCCGGTCGGTACGTCTTCGGCGACCTCCGGCCGGAGGGGCGGCTGTTCGTAGCGACCCCGCCGGGGGACGGCGACGGGTGGTCGATGTCGCTGGTCGAACTCGCGGGCGGAACCGACCGGCTCGGCCGGGCGCTGGCCTTCGACCGCGACGGCGAGGGGGAGGTCTACGTCCTCGGCGACGGCGGCGTCCACCGGATCGTCCCGGCCGGGTGACCATGTCCGCGCGAAAGCCCCACCGGCTCGCCGTGAACGGCCGGCCGCTGGAGCCTGGGATCGACCCATGACGGAGGGACCGGACCGTCGGCGGTTCGTCCGCTCGGCCGTGCTCGGTGGGACGGCCGCGCTGGCCGGCTGTGCGCAGCTGTTCCCGGCCGAGGACGCGCCCTCCGGGGAGACCTCGTCGCCCCCACCGGCAACGCTGAGTGCGACCCCGACGGACGCCCCCGACGGAGCGACCGTCGGCCTCGAAACCGTCGTCGACGGGATCGGAGCGCCGACAGCGCTCGCCGTGCCGGACTCGCGAGACCGGGCGTACCTCGCGACCCGGCGGGGGGTCGTCCACGTCCTCGGCCCGGACGGGCTCCGGGACGACCCGTTGCTGGACCTGCGGGAGGCGGTCATGACCGGCGGCGAGCGCGGGCTGCTGGGGATCGCGTTGCATCCCTCGTTCGCGGAGACCGGGCGGCTGTTCGTCCGCTACAGTAGCCCGTCGCGGCCGGGGACGCCCGACGCCTTCAGTCACACGTTCGTCGTCGCGGAGTTCGAGGCGACCCCCGACGGCGTCCGGGCCGGGCGGGCCTCCGAGCGCACGATCCTGGAACTCCCGGAACCACACCCGACCCACAACGCCGGGGCGCTCGCGTTCGGGCCGGACGGCTACCTCTACGTGCCGACCGGCGACGGCGGCGGCGTCGGACTCGGCCACGCCGAGGGCTGGTACGACGGCGGCGGCGTCGGCAACGGCCAGGACACGACCGAGAACCTGCTGGGCGGCGTCCTGCGGCTCGACGTGGACGCCGACCCGACCGAGTCGCCCGGCCCCGGCGCGGACGCTCCCGAGGTATCGGACGGCGAGGGAGGGCCGTCCAGGGAGGGCTACGCGATCCCGGCGGACAACCCGCTGGTCGACCGGGAGGGCCACCGCGGCGAGTACTACGCCTGGGGCTTCCGGAACCCCTGGCGGCTGTCGTTCGACGGCAGGGACCTGTTCGTCGCCGATGTGGGCGCGGCGAAGTGGGAGTCGATCCACCGGGTCGAGGCCGGCGGCAACTACGGCTGGAGCGTCCGGGAGGGGACCCACTGCTTTCGGGCCGACGAGTGCCCGGAGAAGACGCCGCCGGACGTCAGGGGCGGCGAACCGCTGCTCGATCCCGTGATCCAGTACCCCAACGACAGGCACCTGGACCGTCGGGTCAACGGCTCGGCCGCCATCGCCGGGTATCGCTACCGCGGGTCGGCTCTGCCCGGTCTCGCCGGCGAGTTCCTGTTCGCGGACTGGCGGGCCAGCGGCAGGCTGTTCGCCGCCACGCCGGTCGAGGGCGAACTCTGGCCCACCGAGGTGGTCGAGGTCGCCCGCGCCGACCGCCCGGCCCTCCACCTGATCTTCGGGATCGAGCGGATCGCTCCCGACGAGTGGTACGTCCTCGGGTTCTCGGAGGAGGGGGCCGGGGGCGTCCACCGGCTCGTCCCGGACGAGGGGGCCTGATCCGGCCGATCAGCCGGGGAACGGGGCCAGCGTCGCGGTCAGTACCGCCGGGTCGTCCGATTCGTTGCGGGCGCCGTGGGCGACGCCGCGGTCGTGGTGGACGACGCCGGGGGCCGCGACCGTCTCCTCGACGCCGTCGCGGACGACGACCACCTCGCCCTCGACCACGTGGAAGACGTTCGCGGAGCCGTCGTGTTCGTGGGCGTCGATCTCGCCGCCCGGGCCGAGCGCGAACGCCTTCACCAGCACGTCGTCGCCGACGACCAGTTCCGCGTCGACGACCTCGCCCGCCGCGGGGTCCAGATCGGGATAGCAGTCCAGTCCCATGGTCGGCGCCTCGGCCCGGCGCGGCTTAACTCTCACCCGCCGGCCCGCAGTCTTCGGTTCGTACCCCGGGGGAGCGCGTGGCCGTAAGGTCCCCCGGGTGCCTCAGCCCTCCAGCCCGGAACCGCCGGCCAACGCCCGGTAGGCCGGCCCGGCGAGCAGGGCGGCCGCGGCGACCGTCGTCGCCGCGGCCAGCGGGAGGCCGACCGACGGGAGGCCGCCGACGTGCAGTTCCCGGGCGGAGGCCCCGACCAGCACCGCCGCGACCGTCCAGGGGAGTTCCCCGACCACCGTGCCGGCGACGAACGCCCGGACGCCGACGCCGGATAGCCCCGCGGCAACGGAGACGGCGTCCGACGGCACCGGCACGAACCGTGCGGCGACGACCCCGCGGACGTCCCCCGCCGTCCGGAAGTACGCCCGGGCGCGTTCGGTCACGCGGCCGGTCAGCCCCGCGCCCGCGTCGAACCACCGCGCTGCGGCGTACGGCGGCAGCGACGTGACGGCGACGCCCACGGTCGCGGCGACCAGGCCCAGCGTCGGCCCGAGGACGTAGCCCGCGACGGCCGAGACGGCTACCACCGGCCAGGCGACCAGCGGGCGCAGGAGGTACACGGCGCCCAGCAGCGCGGCGAACGCCAGGGGCCGGTCTCCCAGGGTGGCGAGCGTCCGGAGCGCCCGCTGCGGGGAGGTGAGCGCGGCGCCGACGGCGACGATTCCCAGTACCCCCGCCCCTGCGAGTTCGCGGCGACCGAGCAACGGCATCGCCAGGCGTTCGTCGGCGAACGGTGAATGGTTTGTGGCTTCGCGTGACGGGACGTTTCTCAGGTTCGTTTGTAGTGGGCGTATATGAATATATGTACATATGTTCATATATGCGTTGGCGTTCGGTGTGGGCGAGCGTCGCTCGTATCGGTTGGTTCTGACGTGGCCCGGCGGCGGGTTTCGACGTGACTCGACGGTGTTTCCGCGGTGATCGACGATGTTTCCGCAGTGATTCGACGGCACCCGGGCGACTAGGGATATCCTCGCCCTCCCCAACCGCGGGCTCGGGCCGCCGCCCGACCGCTGAGGGCGGCGGCCCTCCCCCGGTCCC
>CAYTAG010000151.1:0-9044 GCA_964435625.1 uncultured Halobacteriales archaeon
GCGGGCGCTCCGACCGTGGGACGCTTCAACCCCACAAGGGTTCGTCTGAAACAGGCGGGCCGATTCTGGACGAACGTCCAGAACCTCGCTTCAACCCCACAAGGGTTCGTCTGAAACAATGCTGGAGGAAGCCCGCGACCATGCCCAGGCCGTGCTTCAACCCCACAAGGGTTCGTCTGAAACCAGTCAACTCCTCCTCGGGGACGAACGACGCGGGATGCTTCAACCCCACAAGGGTTCGTCTGAAACAATTCGCCGAGGATTCGATGGACGACGCGGAGACAGTGCTTCAACCCCACAAGGGTTCGTCTGAAACGAAGGGACGTACCGCCGCGCCGGTTTGCGGCGAGGGGCTTCAACCCCACAAGGGTTCGTCTGAAACACGACCACCGCGATGTCGAATAGTTGACGCGGTTGTCGGATTCAACCCCACAAGGGTTCGTCTGAAACCCGGCGTCCCCGTTTCCCGTACCACCTTCCCACTCCTCGCTTCAACCCCACAAGGGTTCGTCTGAAACCTGCTGAGGCGCTTGCCCTCGTCGATAGAGTCACAGCTTCAACCCCACAAGGGTTCGTCTGAAACCGTCGGCCGCGCGCCCGGCTTCGCCAGCCGCCAGTCGCTTCAACCCCACAAGGGTTCGTCTGAAACGCTGCCGACATCCACGTCACCGCTCGGGTTTCTGTCGCTTCAACCCCACAAGGGTTCGTCTGAAACGATCCAGTCGGCAGTCTTCGTCTGCCCGCCCGGCTCGCTTCAACCCCACAAGGGTTCGTCTGAAACCATAGCCGAATCACCCGGCTCATCACACTCTCCGGACCGAATCCCATTCAGTTTTGTCGTCGACCGCCAGTAGTGCACAGACCCACGGGGGTCGATGAACACACGACCACTCACCGCTCCCGACGCAATCCACGCCCGTCCGAAACCGTGTACCGACCCGAATCCCGGTCGTCGACGACGGTCAGTTCCTCCAACTCCAAATCTCCGTACCCGAGTTCCGACAGTACCGTGTCCGTATCGTCGTACGCCCCTGAAGCGTCGGTCCGCACCGACGCGAGGAGGTGCTTGAGCGCGCCGAACGCTTCCCGAGCGGCACGGTTCTCGCCATCCACCCGCCGCTCGACGTAGCTCCGCAGCCGCTCCAATTCGTGGTCGCTCGTCACCACGAGATACTCCGCAGTGTCGTCGTCGATCAGTGAAGCCTCCCGCAGCTCCGCGCCACGTGCATTGTCGAACGCACCAACCAATTCGTCGTCGGCGTCGCTCGTGTGGTCGGTCTCGTGGAGCGCCCCGTAGTACGCCTCGACCACGCGTTCGACCATCTCTGCTTCGCCGATGACCGAACCGCTACTCTGGATGGCATCTCGAAGCGCGTCGCGTGTGGGCCGGAGCCGGTCCCGACCGCTCCCGAGGACGTAGGTGGCTTCCGAAGGCGGCATCGAGTCCCCGCCGAGTCGCCAGACCGTCACCGCTCCGTGGTCCCGTTCGAACGACCGATTGCATCGACCGGCGGCCTGCACCAGCGACGGCATCGGAGCGAAGTCCCGGTAGACGCGCTCGAAGCTCACGTCGACGCCCGCCTCGACTAGCTGGGTCGCGCTCACGACGAGGGCCCAGTTGTCCAGCGGCGTCGCCACCTTGCTGTCGACGACCTGGCGAATCGCCTCCACGAGCAACGTTCGGTCGCACGGTCGCAAGGCAGCGGTAAGCGTCGCCACCGCGAATCTTTGACTCCTCCCGTCGTTGGCTGCATTTGCTCCCTCGGCGGCAACGCTCGACAGGAATCGGTCGGCGAGCGCTTCGAGCGGGCCGTCGCCTCGGAGTGCCTGTATCAGCTTCTCTCCGTTATCCTCGACGAACTGGTGTAGGTGGGACCCCAGGTCGGTCGTCTCTGCACCTCGACGGTCCGCAGAGGCGACGACCGACTCGCCAACTGCCGCTGCAGATTCGACGGTGTTGTTCACCGCGAGCACCTTCTCGCCGCGGTCGACGGCTCGGGCGACCAGTCGGTCGGCCGCGTCCGTCACCGAGATGGTCGTCCCGCTGCCGCCACTCTCCACTGTCGATCTCACCGACTCGTCCAGCACGAAGCGGACGCGCTCGTGGTCCTCGAGGAATCCGAAGTACGACTCCCGGCCCGGAATCAGCTCTTCGACCGAAGCCTCGAAGTCGTACTCCTCGACGAACCGGGGCTGCGTGGCCGTCATCATGACGACGGTCGCGTCGTACTCCTCGACCAGCACGGAGACGAGGTGGCTCACGAGGTGCCACCAGCGCCGCGGGAGCGCCTGGGGCTCGTCCACGACGACCACGCTGTCCTGCAGCGCCGGGAGCTTGATGGACTGGACGTTCCCCGGACCGGCCATGCTCTCGAACAACTGTACGAACGTCGTAAGGACCAGGCCAGCCAGCCAGGATTCGCCGTAGAGGTACTCCGCCCCCGTCGAAATCCGCTCGTCATCGCCGCGGAATCGGGTCAGGGTGTCGACGAGGTGGGTGTGAATCGTGTACAGGTCGCTCTCCGGCTCGACGGAGAACTGGTCGACCACCTCCTCGTGGACCTGGTCGATAACCGTGGTGTACGGGAGCGCGTAGACGACGCGGCCACCCTTCCGCTCTGCGAGGTGGAGCGCCGCGTCGATTCCGGCGAAGGTCTTCCCGAACCCCGTCGGGAGCGTGAGGGTGAAGACGTCGTTGCCGGAGGACGTACCGTCGAGAAGGGCCCGCCGCACTTGACGGCGGGCCCGCGACCGCCGCTCGTTCAGCTCCCCCGTCACCCCGGTCGTCGCTCCGTCGAAGCTGATATCGTTCGGATCCGGACGCGAGACGTCTGTCTTCACGGTGACGCCGGCGGCATCCAGCTTGTCGGCGCAGGTGAGCGTGGACCAGACCCTGAGGACGAGTCGGTAGAACGAATCGGTCTTTGTTATCCCTCGGAGGTCCCCGCAGTACGCGGCTGGCTCCTCTGTAGGTATGTCATCCCACGTCACGGTTTCTCCCGACGCTCGCCGGAGACGAGTATCGACCGTGTCCGCCGCTCCGTCGGAGATGTTCCGTAGCTTCTCCCCGAGCAGTTGGTAGGACCCTTTCTGAACGACTAAATTTTCGTGGTCACTGGCGAAGTTCGGGAGCACGCCGTGGTGCTTCCGAACCGCATCGAGTCCCGCCAAAGCTTCCTCTGGCTGGAAGCCCTGTTCTGCGAGCGCGTGAAACGTCAGGAATGCCCCGACGTCGGCGTGCTGCTCCCGCGGATTCGGGAACCGGGCGTCTCGGTCTAGATACTGTTGGAACCAACTGGTGTACTTGCCCACGTCGTGCAGATGGGCGGCCGTCTCCACTAGCCTCACCAGCGAGTTGCCTTCCGGCGTCTCGCGGTCGTCCGGAACGAGCCTTCGGACGTTCTTCGCGACGCCGTCGAGGTGGCTCGACAGCGACTGTCCGGGGCGGGCCAGGAACTCGCTGTCGGTCATCTACGTGAAGACGACCCGGTCCCCGGTGACCTCGTGAGCAGTCACCCCGTCCATCTCTAACGGCCCGCCGTCGTCCGGGTACGCGTACGAGATGAATCCCGTCGTTCGCCGGCCGCCATCGACGCGCTCCATGTACCCTGGCGACCGTTCCATGGAGTACGAGACGGACGCACTCGGCAGCACGCTGTCGTTCGGGACGACCGAATCCACCGCGTCGACGCTCTCTGCTGCTCCGACCTCGGAGACGACGGACTCCGTCACCGATGCGAGGCACTCGGACTTCCCGAGGCAAGGCGTGTAGACCGACCTCACGTCCCGGTCGGCGTCGGTCGTCTCACCTTCACGTCGTGCATCCAGGCGGTCTTGGAGCCTCGCCATCCACTCCTCGTTGTCGAGGACGAGGTGGACGCGGAACTCCGGGTCGCAGAGGTACTCGAAGGTGCGTCGCTGGCGCTTCTCCTCCAGCACCTCGGGAGCGACGACGGTCTTACCGGAGACTCCTTCGGCCGTCTGGATGTCCCCTTTCGTCGTCGGGAGGGTGAGCATCGGCACCTGCATCGTCCGGACGGGCGAGCGCGGGACGATGGCGATGGCGGACGACTCCCGAGTGAACTCCCCGTAGTACGAGTCGCGCGGTTCGCCGAGGATGGCAGCGACGAGGCCGGCAAGCGTCGTCCGCGGGACGACCCGGTAGGTCAGTTTGTCGTTGGTCGTGTCGATGCGCCGGAAGTGCGCCCAGTCGCCACTGACGGTGAACGACAGGCACTTCCGACCCGTGACGTCGAGCGTCGTCATCTTACGCGGAGGGGTAGGGGTCGACGACCTCCACCGTGTCGTCGCCCACGGCGTTTCTGAGCGCCTCGTAGAACGCTGCAGGGCCTGCTTCCTCGTGGCCGCCGATGGCAAATCTGCAGTAGTCGTCGGCGAGGACGTGCAGAGTGTCGAGGTGCTCGGCGTCCGCTTCGAGCGTTTCGAGCAGTCCGTCGACGTTCAGCGGGACGTCGGTGATATTCCGGTACTCGGCTCCGTCCGTTTCGTCGGCGTCCGCCCGGACGATTCCGTCGTCGAGGCTCCCGTCGTGGTAGTCGTCGGTCGCGTACTCGGCACGGAGGTACAGCCGGGGTTGGTGGCCCATCTTCGAGCGGGTCAGCGTCTGGTTCTTCAGCGCCCGCCAGCAGAGCGAATCCAGTCGCTCGATGTCCCGGTCCGAGAGGTGTGTGTCCTGGGCCGCGTTCTCGTTCACGACGCCGTGGAACTTCACCAGCGCGTACTCGAGGCGATTATCCGTGGCGAAGGTCCCCTGCTCGTCGTCACCACCGCTCGCGACGACCGTGGAGAGCTGTTTGGACTCGGTCTTCGTGGCGACGACGTGCATACTCCGGCCGTGCTCGAACTGGACGGGGCCGATGAACTGCCCTGGGAAGCCACCGCCGAGTTCCTGCTGGAAATCGGACGAGAACGAGCACGTCGCCCCGAAGTACCGGACGTCGACGGCGCTATCGAGGAAGGCGTCTGCAGCCTCGGACCCGTCTACGTCGTCCAGTTCCTCCTCGTCGATACCCGTTACGCGCTGAAACAGCTCGTCGCGCTCCGGGACGTCCTCGTACGGGGCCTTCGAGGGGTTCCGGACGTAGATGCCGAAGCCGTCGTCATCGAGCTGGTCGCGGATGTACCGCTTCAGCCTGACGTCGGTGACGACGGCCTCGCCGGTCCGCTCGTCCACCCGCGGCTTGTCGTTTGCCGACAGGGGGTTGCCGTTGGGATTGCAGTCCTCCGCGTCGTACAGGAACACTATCTCGGATCGGTTCTGAAGGGGGTTGCTGGACATGAATTACTCCTCCGTATGGATGGACGTGTCGTTGTTTCCGTAGGCGATGCCGAGCGCGTAGAGCCACTGCAACTCGCTCTGTGGGAACGACCAGCTACTCGGGTCGGCCGAGAGCATCAGGTCGGGCAGCCGGTCGACGAACCGAGCGTTGTACGACCCGGAGAGGTTCTCGTCGCTATCTATGTACGTGTTGTTCATCTGGAGGACCTCTTTTGTGACCTCCTTGATGGACTGCTTGGTCAGGTAGTCGATGGGGTACCGCCGCACCAGCGTCGACGAAACGTCCTCGTGGTGCTGGTACGCGGTGATTCTGCCGACGAGCGCGCCGAGCAGGAACACGGCCTGTCGGCTTTCACTTCCGGCGAGGACGTCGTGGCTCTGGACGAAATCCTCCAGTCGACTCTCGCGCGATTCGTACTCGGTGTCGGATCGGGTTCGGGTCACGGATGCGATGTCACGTGTGGGTGATTCGATGGTCGGTTCGTCGGTCGCCGCTGCCAGCACGTCGGCCTCCTCCAGGACGCGTAGCTGGACGTACTGCTCCAGAATCTCCGTCGCAGGGACGTTGCCGGCGTCGTCACGTCCGAACCGCTCGCGCTGACGCTGTACGAGCTTGTGGACGTACTCTTCCAGCAGTGGTTCCACCGGTATCTGCTGGCCGGTCAGGAACTGGCGGAGACGGCGGGCCCGGAGGTCGTCGATGTCGCCCGCCTTCGGCTCGTCGGACGCCTCGTAGCTGTACCGTGTGGGTTCGGTCGTCCGGTCGAAGTAGCCGCCGAAGAAGGCCATCGAGCGGGGCGGTGAATCGACCGCGAGCACCGGCGAATCGACGTTCCGGACGGCCGCCGCGAAGATGCCCGTGTCCGCGAACTCCCGGGAATGGATCACCTCTTCGTGGGCCAATTCGACCTCCCGGGGCCGGTACACGTCTGTGCGGAGCGCCTCGAAGAACACCCGGTCGGGGTTACCAGAGACGGTGAACGCGGTGGCCACGCGGGTATGGGCGTGCTCGTCCTCCTCGGTCTCGGCGAATAGTCCCAGTGAGCCCGTCTCCTCCCCGTCCCGCTCGTAGAACACCCGGTCGACCACCGCCTCGAAATCGTCGGGCTCGGCGGCCCGGAGTCGGCCGAACACTCTCGTCGCGAAGGCGTCGAATTCGGCCGGTGAGACAGCCTCGGGGTCGGCCCCGATGTAGGGGAGCACGTACAGGCGGCGGCTGGCACCGAGGGCCTGGTAGAACTCCTCGAAGACTGTATTGGCCGTCGCGAGGGCTGCGGCAGTCTCACGGGTGACCGGCCGCGCTCGCCAGGCCTCGGTCCCGTCGACCGAGAGGTCCGGGAAGTGCTCGCGCTGCTTCTTGGCGTACATCCCCAGGACGCCGGCTGACCCTCCTGTCACCCGACCATCCTCGCCCGTGACGTACCCGACTCCGTCGCCAGCGGCGTCCTCGACGGAGATGTTCTCGAAGCGGTCGGCCTTCTGTTCGACCATCACCTCGTTCAACGCGGGAATCTCGCCCGGCCAGCGGTAGCGGTCCTCCCCCGGCAATCGGACTCGGATGGTCACGAACACCTCGTGCTCGGTTTCCTCGTCGGTCGGGTCCAGGGGGAAGTCCGGACGGGCGACCAGCTCGTCGAGGGCTGCCTCGTCCTCCCCCAGCGTCTGGAGCGCTCCGATGATCCACGCGTCCTCGATGTCGTCACGTTCTAGCACTCGGTCGGCCGCGTCGCTTCGGGCCCACCGCGTGAATCGGTCCCTGACGTTGGCGGTCCCCCACGAGTCGTCCCGCTCCCCGGCGAGGTGGTGCTCCGTGGCCGACTTGTGGGTCGTCACGGAGTAGTCGGTCATGCTGCTCGTCTTGTTCGCCGGGTACGAGTGACCGAGCTCGAACCGCTGGCTTGGACCGACTGTCTCGAACTGTACCGGCTTGTCGTCGCGGAACGTCGGGTGCTCTCGGTCGCTGAGATCGACGTAGACGACCAGTGCGTTGTCCTCCTCGCCGAAGAGGTCCGGCTTCGCGTTCGGCGTCATGAACGCGAGGTGCTCCGGTGCGAGGTCGAACGACAGGTCGCCCTCTGTGACTGTCTGGTACCAGTCGAGGATGGAGTACTGGACCGCGACGTCGTACAGTGACGCGACGCGTCGCTGGGGTAGCCGTTCTAGGGCTTCCGCCGCACGCTCGTGGGAGGTCTCAGCTTGCGCCATCGTCGACCCGATTGAGGAAGCCGAACCCGAGCCCGTTCCGTCCACCGACGCCGCAGTCCAGCAGGAGGTTCAGGTGCCGGCGGTGGTCGTCGTCGCGGACCCGGTAGTCGAACCGCCACTTGCTGACGACCATCTCCCTCTCGACGCCAGTCGTCACCGTGACCGGGAGGGCGTACGTCTTGACCAGTTCGTAGCCCTGGAACAGTTGTCCGTCGACCTCCGTCGGACCGGGGAGGTAGTCCTGGGCGAACAGGTCGTGCTTCAGCTGGGCGTTCTCCTCGATGGCGTCTGTAAACGGCTCTATCGAGTGGTCCGGCCGCCAGAACGTCCGCGAATCCCCGTAATCCCCGTCGATGCCGTACTGCTCGCGGTGCTCCTGGTTCAGACGGACGATGACGCCAGTGGCCGTCTCGAGGACGCCCTCAGTCCCCGGTTCGCCGACATCGACCTCCAGCGCACTCACGTCGTCGACGCGGAACGGCATCTCGCCGACGTTTAGCTTCTGGTCCGCCTGGAGGTCCTCCGCGACGTGGGCAAGCAGCTTCTCGTGGGGCGAGGCGACGAGCAGATTGCGGTCGTCCCCCTCCTCGATTTCGCCCCATGGGAAGATATTGCTGAAGGCGACGCCAGTTGGGTCGCCGTCTCCGTGGCGGTCGTCAAACTCCGTTCCCTCCAGTGCCCGCCAGATGCGTCCGCGAAGCTTGTGGTGGTAGGCGTGGTCGTATACGGCGTCCGCCCGCGCGGAGAGGCGAGCTAGCACGCGCATCTACGAACCACCCACCCTCCTGATTTGATGCCTCGGTGAGACATGCAGTAGTGGTTCTCCGCGACCGTTCTTAGACTTATCGGCACCACAGTGAAAGTATTCGACCCAGTATTTGGGTCGACTGAAACGGTGCCCCATTGCTGGTCTACGACGATTGACTTCAATCCAGCGTGGGTCCTCTGGAATGACAACTGCAAGGGGCCGGATAGACTTCTTCATGGCTGCTATATACATATTTTGACCCTCAGACATCACCACTGTTTTCTGATGCGCTTTGGTCATGAGATCCACTCACCGATGCCAGCACGTTCCTTCTTTTGACAACTGCTCGCGTATGTCCATACCGAATCCAGTCCCATGTTGGGGTGTGATTCCACTCGGTCGTGCTATCCTCGTCTTGCGTCGAACCGCTCGTTTGATTTTGGTCGTCGGAATTTTCGCACATTGGTAGTGCTATTGGGAAACCTCTAAGGGGAATCCAAGGATAGCTCCGTATGCAGCTACCTCTAATTCCCCTCGGGCTTCCCGTGGGGTGGATGGTTGCTGCAGGCGTGCCCAGATGGGCTGGACACCTTGGATGGGCACGCCGGATCGACTCACTCCAGCCTGGAACACCCTGACACAAATAGTTCCCGGTTTCCAATCGTCGTACACCAAGTAATTACTAGTGGGCAAATCCCATCGAATATGTTTCATTATACTATTTCCTATCCAACCCACCCCAAGCACACGCGTAAAGTACCCCCACCCCCAACCACCCGCCACAGTGAGCGA
>CAYTAG010000152.1:0-1163 GCA_964435625.1 uncultured Halobacteriales archaeon
AGGCCATCGAGGACCAGTGGGTCCAGCGTGAGATCCAGGACGTCGCCTACGAGCGCCAGCAGGAGATCGAGGCCGGCGAGCGGACCGTCGTCGGGGTCAACGAGTTCACGACCGACGACGAACAGGACGTCGACATCGAGGAGGTGACCGAGGAGGACCAGCGCCGGCAGGTCGAGCGCCTGGCGGAGACGAAGGCCGAACGGGACGACGAGGAGGTCGAGGCCGCCCTGGCCGCCCTGCGGGACGCCTGCCGGGGCGACGACAACGTGATGCCGCCCATCGTCCGCGCGGTCAAGGCCTACGCGACCGTCGGGGAGATCTGCGACGCCATGCGGGAGGTCTTCGGCGAACACCAGCCCGCGGCGTCGGTCTAAATTAGACGCCGGCGGCCAGATCCGTCTCCTCGACGCGGGTCGCGCCCTCGCGGACGGCTTCCTCGACGGCCGCCTCGTCGGGCAACAGGAAGAACTCGCGGCCCCGGCGGGTCCAGTGGGCGACCGACGCCCGCAGGAGGTCGGCGTGGGGTTCGTACTGTTCGACGACGACGCAGTAGGGTTCGGGGTCCTCGACCATCCGGACATCGTAGCCGTGCTCCGCCAGCGTCTCCTCGACCGCCTCGAACTCGTCGGTCGGCACCTCGAAGCGGTACTCCTCGTCCAGGTAGTACTCGCTGAGTTCCCGGAAGACCTCGCCGCCGTCGAAGTAGTGGCTGAAGGCGAAGTCGTCCCGGAAGACGAAGACGTTGATCTGCATTGCGGCCCCCGCGTTCATCACCAGGCGGTTGGTGGTCGACGGGCTTAACGACCGCGACCGGGCTCTCGTGCCCCCTGGCGCGCACCCGACCTCCGGCCGCGAGGCGCACCGAGCATCTGTGGTCATATGCACGTATGTTCATATATCCGCCGTCGAGGCGGCGTCCCCGCGAGCGGTTCCCCGGAGTCGCGTTCCGCCGGGAGTCCCGTGTCCGTAGACCCGACAGGCTAAAGGGACAGGCCGACGGAATTCACCACCAGGGCCCTTAGCTTAGTGGTCATAGCACCCGGCTCATATTGGCGTCTGGTACCCAGGCGGCATGGGTCACCGGGCGGTCGCCGGTTCGAATCCGGCAGGGCCCATCCTGCGAGGAACGGACGTGACGAGCGGATGGGCCGTGATTCGAACCC
>CAYTAG010000152.1:1263-8963 GCA_964435625.1 uncultured Halobacteriales archaeon
GGGCCCATCCTGCGAGGAACGGACGTGACGAGCGGATGGGCCGTGATTCGAACCCCGCCAGACGCAGCCCGGACGCGCAGCGGAGCGAGCATCCCGGACCGTCTGGCTTCGGTTCGAATCCGGCAGGGCCCACTTCTCGACCGGTTCCACCCGTGCGACGGCGAGTCCCGGGGCGCGTCTGGGGCGCCGACCCGATCCAGTCGCCCGGAACCGTGGAACTCCAGCACGCGAGGAGCCGTCGGTCCAGCAGCGTGACGGCTGCCAGGTGGCCGGCACCGTCCCGGTTCGAGTGTGCTCCGGAACGGGTCTCCCCACCACTCCGCGGAAAATGAATTACAAGTAACCAAATCGTTTAATATTTCCCTCCGGTATGGTTTTCTCATGTCCGTTGCGATCAACGAATCGACCGGCGTCGACAAGGAGAAGTACAACGAGGAGTTCGGGACGACCGACGAGGTCGACAGGTTCGGTCAGACCCACACGACCCAGACGTACTGGTCCGTCGACTGCGTCTACTGCTCGTCGTGACGACCGGGGTACCCGGCCGCATCCCGTTCTCGGCCGAGTCCGGTAGGGTAAACGGGACGATCCATCCGGTTTCCTGAACGATGGACGCGACGCTGTCGGCCGAGGAGAAACGGGAGATCGCCGGGCGGGCGCGAACCCTCCACGAGCGGCTGGACGGCCCGCCGAACGAATCGGGGGGCTCCCAGCCCATCGAGCCGGAGCGACTGTTCGAGGCGTGGGCCGGGGCGTTCCCCGACCGGGAGGCGTTCGAGGCTCGACTCCGACGGGAAGGGCTCGCGGAGTCGGCCGTCCGCGAGCAGTTGGCGGCGACCCGCTGGCCGGCGGACCGGCCGCTCCCTGACTGGATCGACGACCTCGACGCGTTGCTCGAACACGTCACGCGGCAGTCCGCCGACGACTTGCCCGCGTCCGTTCCCGAAGAAACGCCGTTCGCGGAGCTGTTGGCCGCCGTCGCGAGCTACGGACGGGCCCGGCTCGACGACGAGGTCGTCCCGCCGTGTGGGGTCACGCAACTGGAGACGTGGCTGGTTTCCCGGTTGAACCTGCTTTGCGTCCGGGCGCTGTACGTCGAGTTCAAGAGCTTCGTCGAGCATCACGATCCGGAACTGGCGGCGGCCGATCACGACGCGTTCGACGATCCCCCGACCCGGTACTACGGGGAGTTCGTCGACGCGATGCTCGGCGCCGGCTTCCGGAACCTCTGTCTGGAGTACCCGGTGCTCGCGCGGTACCTCGTCACGACGGTCGAGCAGTGGACCACGGCGGTCGAGACGGTCTGTCGGCGCCTCCGGGCCGACCGCGACGCGCTGGCCGACCGGTTCGACGTCGAGGGGGCGGTGACGGAACTCGACCCGCTCGCCGCGGACGCCCACGCCGGCGGACAGTTCCCCGTCCGCGTCTCGTTCGAATCGGGCGCGGTCGTCTACAAGCCGCGCCCGGTGGGGATGGGCGTCGCGGTCCACGGGGTCCTCGACCGGCTCGACGACGCCCTGCCCGTTCCCCCCTTCGAGACGCCGGCGTACCTCCCACGGGAGGGGTACGGGTGGATGGAACGGATCGAGTACCGCGAACCGGCGGACGAGGCCGCCGTCGAGCGGTACTACGAGCGCGCCGGGGCCCTGCTGTGTGTCGCGTACGTGCTCGGTCTCACCGACTGTCACTACGAGAACCACCTCGTCAGCGGCGAGCATCCGGTGGTCGTCGACGCGGAAACCGCCTTCGTCCCGCGCATCGACCCCGACGCGATGCTCGTCGAACCGGAGGTGGCCGCGACGGTGTCCCCGTCGGTCCTGTCGACGGGGCTGTTGCCGTGGGCGGTCGGCGACCCCGACGACGCGGAGGGTCCCGGCCCGGCGATGCTCGCCGGATTCGGGAGCCGCGGCGGGACGGTGGCCCTGTCCTCGACGTCGGTGCCGACGGTCGAGGCGACCAACACCGACGTGATGTCCGTCGCCGAGGAACCCGCGACGATAGACCGGACCGAGAACACGCCGAGCGTGGACGGGACGGACCGTCCCCCGGAGGAGTACGTCGACGCGGTCGTCGACGGGTTCGAAGCCACCTACGACGCCGTCGCGGAACGCCACGACGACGGGCGGTTCCTGTCGGGGGCGCTCGACCGGGAGGCCCTCGCGGACCGCGAGAACCGGATCGTTTACCGGGCCACGACCCGGTACACGTCGGTCCTGCAGTCCTGTACGACGAGACATCCCCTCCGGGACGGGGCCCGCCTCACCGTCGAGTTCGAGGCCCTCGCCGCACCGTTTTTCGACGACCGGATCGAATCCGACCGCTGTTGGCCGCTGTACGCCGCCGAACGGCGAGCCCTCCGGCGGTTCGACGTCCCCCGCTTCGGTTCCCGCCCCGACCGGACGACGGTGTTCCACGACGGGACACCCGTCGGCGGTCCCGCGACCGGCCGACGCGAGGGCGGACGGCACGAGGGCGAACAGCGCGAGGGCAAACGGCGAAAAGGCGAACGGCGCGAAGGCGGCCAGGGGCGGCGTCCCCGCCGGATCGCCGACGCGTCGGGTTACGAGCAGTGTCGAAAACGGCTCGACGGGATGGGGCCAGCCGACCGCCGGCGGCAGGTGTGGTTCGTCCGGCGGAGTCTCACGTCCCGGAACCCGACGACCCTGCCGCCCCCGTCGGACGCCGCCGTGACGGACCGTCGGCTGCGCCAGGTGGCGACCGACTGCTGTGACGAGGTGATCGCCGCCGCCATCGACGCGGGACCGGCGCCCCGCTGGCTCTCGGTCGTCGGGAGCGACCGGGACCCCCAGCTGGGGCTGTTGCCGGCCGAGGCGTCGCTGTACAACGGTCGGGGCGGGATCGGGCTGGCCCTGGCGGCGGTCCACGCCGCGACCGGCGAGGGCCGATACCGGCGGCGGGCAATCGAAGCACTGGATCCGGTCGCGGCGCGGGACGGCGCGTCCCTGGGCCTCGGCGGGACGGCCGGCCTCGGATCCACGGTGTACGCCCTCTCGGTGGCCGCTGACCTCCTCGACCGGCCGGGCTACCGGGAGCGCGCTGTCGAGCACGCCCACGCCGTGACGGCCGACCGTCTCCACGACGATTCGACGTTCGACGTGACGAACGGCACGGCCGGCACGCTGCTCGGGTTGCTCGCCCACCACGAGCGGTACGGCGGCGACGCGATCCTGGACCGGGCGGTCGCCTGCGGCGAGCGGCTGCTGGACGCCCGCGTCGACGTGGAGGGGTACCGCGCGTGGCCGACGACCGGCGAGACGCCGATCCCCGGACTCGCCCACGGCGTCGCCGGCATCGCGTACGCGCTGGCGCGCCTGGCCGCGGCGACCGGCGACGACCGGTACGCGACGGCCGCGCGGGAGGCGCTCGCCTACGAGTCGACGCTGTACGATCCGGCTCGGTCGAACTACTGCAACCCGCTCGAATCCGGCGAGCGGCGCTACCGCGACCGCTGGTGTTACGGCCGCACCGGCTGTGCGCTCGCCCGCCTGGGCGCCGGCACCTACCTCGGCGACGACGACCTGCTCGCGGAGGCGGGGGCGCTGGCGTCGGCGACCGCCGCCGCCGACCTCTCCCCGAAGGATCAGGTCTGCTGTGGGAACTTCGGCCGGGCCATCGCGTTGCTGGAGGCGGCCCGCCGCACCGACCGCGACGTGGCCGAAGCCCGGACTGTCGCCGGCCGGTGTCTCGCCCGCCGGGAGTCGGGGGCGCTCTCGCTCCCTGGCCACGGCGAACCCGTCGTGAATCCGACGTTCTTCAACGGCCTGGGCGGGGTCGCCTACACGCTGTTGCGCATCCGGGAGCCGGACTCGCTTCCCTGCGTCCTCCTGCTGGAGTAGTTCCCCGTCCCTGGTGGCCGTGTTCGGACGGCCGTGCGAACGCGAAACGTCCTCCTCGCCACGAAACCCATCCACCCCGCGGACACCGCCGTGATGCGGAAAGCGGGGCGCCTGGCGGACGAACTCGTGAACGAGGGAACCCCCGTAGACGACGGGGACGTGATCGTCGGAGCGACGGCCGAGGTACTCGACGAACCGGTCGTGACGGGCAACGCCGGTCCGGATCACGACGCCGACCACCGGAGCCATTTTCGTCCCGCCCCACCACGTCCCGGGAGATGCTCGAACTGGACGGCTCCGAGGGCGGCGGCCAGCTCGTCCGGACGGCGCTGTCGCTGTCGGCACTCACGGGAACCGCCTTCGAGATGAGCGGGATCAGGGGCGCCCGGTCGGAACCCGGACTCCGGCCCCAGCACCTCACGGCGGTCGAAACCGTCGCCGCGATCACCGACGCCGACGTGGAGGGCGCCGAGCAGGGGAGCGAGGCGTTGACCTTCGATCCCGCGATCCTGCGGGGCGGCGAGTACGAGGCGGCAATCGGCACTGCGGGGAGCCTGACGTTGCTGTTCGACGCGGTGCTCCCGCTGGCGGCCGAACTGGACGACCCCCTGACGCTGCACGCGAAAGGGGGCACCGACGTGAAGTGGTCGCCGCCGACGGACTACTACCGGCGGGTGAAACTCCCACTGTTGGGCCGCCACGGCCTGTGGGCCACGGTCGAGTTGCGCCGGCGCGGGTTCTACCCGGCGGGCGGCGGCGAGGCGACGTTGCGGCTCGCTCCCTCGACGCCCTCGTCGCTGGCGCTGACCGAACGGGGGCCGCTGGCGGGCGCGCGGATCTACTCCGTGTCGTCCGGCGGCCTGGCCGACGACGACGTGGCCGAGCGCCAGGCCGGGGAGGCGCGGCGGCTCCTGGAGCAAGCGGGCGTGGACGTGATCGAGCGCTCGGTGACCTACGCGGCGACGGACTCCCCGGGGACTGCGCTGGTCGTCCGGCTGGACTTCGAGCGGTCGGTCGCCGGCTTCGACGCGCTGGGCGAACCCGGCAAGCCCGCCGAATCGGTCGCCGCCGACGCCGTCGAGGCGGCACTGTCGTTCCGCGAGGGGCCAGGTGCGGTCGATGCCCACCTCGCCGATCAACTGCTGGTCCCGCTGGCGCTCGCCGGCGGCGAGGTGGCGATTCCCCGCGTGACCGACCACGTCGAGACCAGCCTGGACCTGCTCCGGGCGTTCGGGTACGACGTGGACCGCCGCCCGGGGACCGACGGGACGGTCCTGACGGCGTGATCGCGGCGCATCGGAACGAGCGGAGGGCCGGCCGGGAACGGGCGGCCGACCGGCCGGGAACGGCGGTCAGGTTCATGTCGGTGCCCGGTGATGGGTCGCCATGGACGATTCGACCTTCGAGACGCCCGGCGGCGAGGGCGTGCCGGCGGTGACCGCCGAGGAGATGCGCGAGGTCGACCGCGTGGCGACCGGGGAGGTCGGGCCGCCGTTGCCGGGAATGCTGGAGAACGCGGGGGCGCTGTCGGCGCGGGAGATCCACGAGCAGGTCGACGGCCCGGTTGCGGTCGTCGCGGGCGGGGGCGGCAACGGCGCCGGCGGACTCGCCTGCGCCCGGCACCTGGCGAACCACGGCGTCGACGTCAGGGTCGTGCTCGACCGCGATCCGGACGACCTGGCGGGCGCCGGCGCGGCCCAGTGGCGTGCCCTGGCCGCCACCGACGCCGCCACGACCGCGAACGTCGACGTGGCGCTGGACGGCGCGGCCGCCGCCGTGGACGCCGTCGTCGGCTACGGACTCCAGGGCGGCCCCGAGGGTCGCGTCGCGGGGCTGATCGGCGCCTTCGACGGCTTCGACGGCTGGGTGCTGTCGCTGGACGTCCCATCGGGCGTGGACGCGACGACCGGCGAGCGGCCGGGCGTCGCCGTCTCCCCGGACCGGACGATGACGCTAGCGCTGCCGAAACTCGGCCTCGCCTCCGTCGGCGGCGAACTGGTGCTCGCGGACGTCGGCATTCCCGCCGGCGTCTTCGAACGGGCGGGTCTGGCCCACGAGTCGCCGTTCGACGGCGGCGCACGGGTCCCGATCTGGGCACCATAGGGCGCAGTTATACGAATATATGTACATATATTCATATAACCCCCGGTGGTGGCGCGTGCGGGGGACTTTCTGGCTGTTGCTGCCAGAGATGTCCTTCGAGGAGCGCCCGCGGTTCGTCAGAATACAGGTGAACCGGGACCCCCGACTCAAGGGAGTCCTTTTCCGGGTCGAGAACCAGCATCGACCATGGAGTCCCTGGAGGAGGAGTTACGCCGCGCCCGGGGCCTCGACGTCGCCGACCTGGCGGACGCCATCGAGACCATCGGCTTCGAGTGCACCCGCTGTGGCGCCTGCTGCAAGGGGAACGAGGCGGAAACCGCCCCGGAAGACGCGAACGACGGCCCGCAGGCGCACGGCGACGAGCACACCGCGACGGTGTTCCCGGACGAGGTGCGGGACCTCCAGGCGACCGCCGATTACGACTATCGAGACGGCGAAGCCGTCTCGGAGTCCCACTCGCAAGACTCGCGGGACTGGCGGGACGTCGCCCGCCCGATGCCGTTCGGCCTCCGGGAGGGCGAGGACGGCCCGGAGGGCGAGACCTTCGAGTGGGCGCTGCAGACCGACGACTGTGGCGACTGCACCTTCTACGCCGAGGACGACGGCGTCGGCCGGTGTACGGTCCACGCCGACCGGCCGCTGATCTGCCGGACCTACCCCTTCTCGGTCGCCCTGGGCGGGACCAGCCAGCCGATGGGCGAGGCCGTCGACGAGGAGGGCCTGGTCCGCGCCCACGAGTGCGAGGGCCTGGGTCGCGAGATCTCCCGCGAGGACGCCGAGAACTTGGCGGCCGCGCTGAAGGAGCGTGCGGTCCGCGAACTGGAGGAAGCCATCGACGTCCGCGATACCTACGAACCCGCCGACCCCGCGCCGGGCGAGGTGGTCGTCCACGACTCAGAGGGCACGAAGCGCCCGGACGGCCAGCGGTACGAGTAGTTAATTAGTCGTCCGCGTACGCGCGCGCCTGGCGCTCGAACTCCGGCGGGACCGGCTTCGCCCCTTCGTCGGTCAGGATCTCCATCGAGGACGTGTCGACGGGGTAGGTCGTGGTGACGAACGGCGGGAAGAAGTACACGCCCGGCCCGACGATCCCCTGCAGGTTGCCGAAGACGTACACCGCCATCACCTGGTTTTCGGGGACGACGGTCGCGGCCGTCAGGAACAGCACCAGCAACAGGGCCAGGAACCCGGCCAGCGAGAGGATCACGACCCACGACATGTGTGGACCATTTCGGTGCTCGGTCGTGAACGTTTTGATCGGACCGGAAGCGTCGAGAGTGGTGGCTTACAGACTTCTCATGCTCCGCAACCAACGTAACCGCTACCACCCAGAAAGCCCCCGCGCTCTACGCGGACGATACCGTCGACGGCACCACCCGGAAAGCCCCCGCACGCTCGACCACTCCGGGCCTCACTGTGCGCTTCACTCGGGCGGTCGCGCCGCGACCGCCCTCGTTGCAGTGCTTGCGTCGTCCGGGAAGGTTCGAGCGCGCGGCCCCTTTCGTCCCCGTGAGCCGTGCGAACGGGGAGTTGAAAGACGAGCAACGCGAGTCTTTCAGAAGTCCCGCCCGGCGTGGGTCCTGCCGGTCACCTCCGACCTAGCGGCTGTGCCGGACACCGCTGACCTGGCGGTCCTGCCGGTCACCTCAGCTCTGACGGCTATGCAGGTCACCGCTGACCCGGCGGAGGTGCCGGCTACCTTCGATTCGCCGGCGGTGCCGGCCACCTCTGGTCCGTCGG
>CAYTAG010000153.1:0-8957 GCA_964435625.1 uncultured Halobacteriales archaeon
GCCGTCGCATCACCGTCGACACAGCTATCGCTAGCGGCATGCAACGCCCAGGGATGTCCACACCCTCCCCAGCCGACTGCGTTACTCACTCCGTTGCGTTACTCGTCCCTCGCACGCGTTGCTCGCGCGCGCCAACCGCAATGGGACGGATAGGCTGGCCACGAGTAGACGGACGGGCCGGCAGAAAACGAGGGACGGGGCCGTACGACGTGGGACGGTCAGTCCTGCCCGGTCGAGAGGTCGACGCCCTCGAAGGTGACCTCGGCGTCCTCGGCGTAGCGGTCGCCGTTGTCCTCGTCGTGCCGCGGGAACGACGGCGCCTCGACCTCGACGGTGAGGTCGTAGGTTCCCTCGCCCGGCAGTTCGAGGTTCTTGCCGTAGTGGTACAACCCGGGGTGCCAGACGAACGGGATCTCCACGGGGCCGACCGTCTCGCCCTCGCCCTCCAGGGTCGCCCGGACCGTCAGTTCCGGGAGGAACCGGCCGTCGGCGGCGTCGGCGACGATCACCTCCAGGTGACAGTTCTCCCCGTCGGGCTCGGTCCACTCCAGGCCGCCGTCCATCCGGTACATCCCCTCGGCCTCCTCCTGGGCGAACCCGACGAGGTAGTCGCCCTCCGTCTTCGTGTCGCCGGTCTCGGCGACTTCCTCGATCATGTACTCGGCGGCCTCGCGGTAGGCGTCGCCCGCCTGCCGGGCGAGTTCGAGTTGCCGCTCGTCGACCTCCTCGCTCGGTTGCATCTCGCTCATTGTCACTCGACCGCCTGCCGCGGCGGCAGTTCAACGGCCACGACGTCGTGGCCCGTCTCCCGACGGTGGTCGTGGGCGACCCGTCCAGCGGTGACCCGCCCCTCGATCTCCCGCTCGAACGAACAGGCCGAACACTCGACTTGGAACCGTTTGGCCATGGGTGACACTCGATACCAATCGGCGGAGAGCGATAAACCGGGTCGCCAAAGTATCGAAACCGGTTGGGGCTTTACGCTCGCCCCGACCACCACGACCAAGAACGCGGCTTCCGTCAGCGTCGCCGTGCACCGGTCCCCGGCCGGTCCGGTTCGTCCAGTGCAATTTCGCCGGCCGGCATCGGCACGCCGTCGTAGGGGTCGTCGTCAAGCAGCAACGACCCGTCGAGGTCCGCGTAGTCCAGAAGCGGCGCGAGGTGACAGGCCGCGGCGATGGCCGCGTCGCTCTCGATCATGCACCCGAGCATCACCTCCAGGCCGTGCGCGCCGGCGGCGTGGATCATCCGCGTGGCCTCCCTGAGGCCGCCACACTTCATCAACTTCAGGTTGGCAATGTCGACCGCCCCGGCGATCCGCGGGACGTCGTCGAGGGTGACGCAGGACTCGTCGGCCGCGATGGGGAGGGGCGCGCGCTCGCGGACGAACCGTAGGCCGTCGAGGTTGCCGGCAGGCACCGGTTGCTCGACGAATTCGACGCCGTACTCCTCGATGGCCCGGATCTTGCGGACCGCCTCGCGGGGCGACCACGCTTCGTTGGCGTCGACCCGGACGGTCGCCTCCGGGGCGGCCTCCCGGACCGTCCGCAGGATCTCGCGGTCGCGGTCGGTCCCCACCTTCACCTTCAGGGTCGAGTAGCCGCGCTCGACGGCCGTCTCCGTCTTCTCGCGCATCCGGTCGAGGTCGTCGATCCCGACGGTGTACGAGGAGGTGATCGTCTCCGCCGGATCCAGCCCCCAGTAGCGGTGGAGGGGGAGGTCCGCCCGTTTGGCTGCCAGGTCGTGCAACGCGATGGAGACCGCACAGCGGGCCGCGGGGTTGCGCCGGACGGTCTCGGCCATCCGGCGCTCGATCCGCTGGAGGGCGTGGGGATCGTCCTCTTCCTCGACGACCGCGAGCAGGTCCGGCAGGACGGCCTCGACGGTGTCGGCGGTCTCGCCGTAGTGGCTGGACGGTGCGGCGGCCCCGATCCCGACGCGGTCGCCGTCCTCGATCCGGACGATCACGTTCTCGGCGGTCTCGGTGGTCCCGCGCGCGATGGTGAACGGGTACTCCAGGTCGAGTTCGACCCGCTCGAACGCGGTTTTCATTCCAGCGCCCCCACGATCTCGCCGGGGTCGAACCGTACCGGATCGGTAGCCGGCACGTCGATGGCGTCGCCGAAGGCGTCGACGGCCTCGCGGGCCGCCGCGTCGTCCGCGAGGTCCTTCGTGTTCAGCGCGCCGGCGACCACCTCGGTCCCGTGGACCGGCGCGGCCAGCGACTCGTAGAGGTCGACGTAGGTCTCGACCGGCGGCAGCGCGAACTCCTCGTAGCCGTGGACGCGCTCGCGGGTCGCGTCGTGACAGAGGACCAGGCCGTCGGGCATCGCGCCGTGGAGGATCCCGCAGGTGACCGCGGAGTAGGCGGGGTGGACGATGCTGCCCTGGCCCTCGACCACCAGGAGGTCGTGGTCGTCGCCGACCTCCCGGACCATGCGCTCGACGGCGCCGTTGGTGAAATCGGACACCACGCGGTCGACGGCGACGCCCCAGCCCTCGACCAGGATGCCGGTCTGGCCCGTCGGGACGACGGCGGCGTCGACGCCGCGCTCGCGGGCGGCCTCGACCAGTTCCATGGTGGCGGTCATCTTGCCGACCGAGCAGTCCGTTCCCACGGTGAGTACGACGTCGGCGGCCACCTCGTCGGCGACGCCCTCGGCGACCGTGAGGTCCTCGGGCGGCCGGCGGACGTCCCGGAGTTCGACGCCGCGTTCGTCGGCCAGGCGGGCGAACTCCGCGTCGTCGGCCAGGAAGTAGTGGAGGCCGGCGATCACGTCACAGCCCCGCTCGATGGCGGTCCGGACGTCCGGCCGCCAGGACTCGTCGAAGCCGCCGCCGATGGGCGCGATGCCGACGATCAGGGCGTCGCACTCGGGGACGTCGTCCATGGACGCGACGATGGGGGCGTCCTGGACCCTCCGGAGGCCGAAGTCCGAGACGCGCTCGCCGGCCGTCTCGCGGTCCAGTACGGCCACGACGTCGTGGTCGCCGTATCGGAGGATTCCGACCGCGGTCTTCGCGCGGCCGGGGAACTTGCCGTGGGCGAGGATGGCGACTCTCATGGGCGGGCCGAGGGCGGGCGGCGGCTTAAGCTTTCGACGTGCGGCAAGAGCGTGGCGCGAACGTAGTGAGCGCCACGTCAATGCGAGCGGCAGGGCCGCGAGCAGCGTGTCCGAACGGAGTGAGGACACGAACACGTGAGCGGCGAAGCCGCGAACGGCGAGGTCGAGCGAAGCGAGACCTCGGAAATGCGAGCGGCGACGGCAGGAGCCGCGAGCGGTGTCTGCCGCGGATCAGTGCGAACCGTCCACGGACTGCTGGTCGTGTTCGACGACGCGGCGGAGGCGTTCGACGCCGTCGACTTCCTCGATCACGTCGGCCGTCGCGTCCGGGACCCGGTCGCGCCACGGATCGCCGTCGACCATCCGGCGGCGGACGTCGGTGCCGCGGTAGCGGTCGCGGTCGATGAGTTCGACGCCGCTGACGTCGAGGCCCTCCTCCTCGCAGACCCGCTCGACCATCGGGTTGTTCGTGTAGACGACCTCGAAGCGGGGACACAGCGTCCGGACGTGGGCGGGCCACAGCGCGTGGCGGCCGACGTCCTCGACGGGGACGACGTAGGTCGTCGTCTCCAGGTCCGCGAGCGCGCGGTGGATCATGGTCACCCGTTCGCCGGCCGTGAACGGGTTCCGGCCGGTGTGGGACGCCTGGGCGCTGCCGACGCCGACGACGACCTCGTCGACGTCGGCCGCGATGCGCTCGACGAACTTGCGGTGACCGCCGTGGAACGGCTGGAACCGTCCCGGGTAGAAGCCACGCATACCGGTTCCTCGGCCGCGACCGCGAAAAGGGTGCTGCCGCGAACCGGCGGACCCCGCACACGTAACTTCAAGTACCGGGGCGGGACCACCGTCGTCGTGCGCTGACCGTCGCCGTAGCGGGGGACGCGGTCGTGCGGCACGGCCCCGCTACGAACCGGCCCGACGGCCGACCAGCCCCACGGCCGATCAGTCCGTGCCGCCCGTTCGCCACTGTCGCCCAGGTGACCCGGCCATCCGAGGGTCGCCCGCGCCGTCAGATCCGGTACAGCCGGACGGTCCAGAACTGCTCGAAGGCGTCCGCCAGCGCCGCCTCGGGGTCGCCGGTCGCGTCGACCGCCGCGGTCGCGTCCGCCAGGTCCGAGAACTCCCGGAGGACCGTCCGTTCGCCGACGACGTACAGGCGGTCGTGGTCGCGCTCCGTCAGGGCCGCGCGACACCGGTTGAGGTGGTCGTCGATCTGGTCGTCGCGCCGGCGCTCGAACCGATCCTGCGAGTACCCGCCCTTCGAGTGGTCGCCCTTGACGTCGCTCTCGAACCCCTCGAAGTCGAGGCGTTCGCGGCCGCGGTAGGCGCCGACTGCGAACAGGTCCGAACGCACGAGCGCGAGGGCGTACTCGCCGGCGGGTTCGAACCACGACCGCTCGAAGGCGAAGCCGTCGCTCCACGTGACCGCCGGGTCGGGATCCGTCGGCGCCGACAGCGCCGTCGCTACCAGGCCGGCGTCGTCCGTCAGCGCGACGCACGGGGCTGCGCGCGCGACCAGTTGGGCGTGGTCGCCGAAGGCCTCCCTGACCTCCCGTGGCACCTCCCCGTCGACGACGGCGGTCAGCGCGCCCTCGGGGCCAGCCCGGAAACTCGTCAGGCGATCCAGCACCGTCGAGAGCCGGTCGCCGCGCAACGACGCGACGCCCTGGAAGTCGACCGACAGTTCCTCGTCCTGGAGCCGCTCGACGCGCCCCTCCAGCTCGGCGATGCGGTCCTCAAGGCGGTTCACCCGTTCCTCGGCGGCCTGTCGGTCCCTGACGGCTTCGCGGCGTCGCTCGGACTCGGCCTCCAGTTGGGCTTCGAGACTGTCGCGTTCGTCCGCCAGGTCGTCGATTCGCTCCCTGAGCGCCGCCTTGCCCAGCAACTCGTCGAGCATCGTCGGCTGTGGAACGGCGACGGCCTTAAATGCCTGGTTGGCCGTCCACCTGCCCGGACAGCTCCAGCAGTTGCCTGGCCCGGTCGGCCTTCGCCAGCAGGATCTCCTGGAGCGTCGGCGGGTTCCCGACGTCGACGTCCTCGAGGACGTGCTCGGGAACCTCCAGGGTGTCCCCACGTACGTCCGGGGACCCGTGGACCGCGAAGTGTCGGTTGTCGAGTTTCATCACGAGCGGGGCGTCGAGTCGCGCGAGCCCATCGTCGGCGTACAGCTGTTCGTTGACCTGCTCGTGTAGCTCGCGTTGCATCACCGCACGGTCGCCGTCGTGCGGCGCGACGTACAGTCGCCCGAGATAATACCCCCGGGAGAACTCCGCGAACATGCTCTCAATTCGGGAAACTCGAAATATAAAGCTTGTCCAACATATTTATGTGGTAGTGCAATGGTACCGTCGCGTCGTCCCGGGAACGCGAACGTCCCGGCGGGGTGCGACGGGACCCCGACCGGACAACGGCGAACCGAGCGAAGCCCGGCACGGCGTCACCGGACGGGCACGCTCGTCGTCGGGAAAGAGCGATTTTAACGAAGTTTTGAACGCTATTAGACGATCTAGTTAGGTTTCTCCCGGGTCGTTTTCCACGTTGAACGGAACGAACGAATCTCCGCCTTTATGGGGCGAGACGGGATACGAGAGAACGATGAAGGCGCGCGCCGTCACGACCGCCCTGCTCGTCGTCGCCGCCTCGCTGGCGGTCGTCGGACCGGTCGCCACCGCGGGGGACGGTCCGACCGGAGACGTGGCGCCGGAGGTGGCGTCGCTGGCGCCCACGAACAACTCCACGATGGGCCAGCAGGTCTCGACGTTCATGCAATCGAGCGCCGGCGAGACCGGCGAGTCGGTGGAGTCCGGGATGTGGGACGCCGCGTTCGAGAACGCGAGCGGCGAGGGGAAAGCCGACGTGGTCGAGGGACGGATCGACGACGTCGACGAGCGTCTCCGGGCGCTGGAACAGCGCAAGCAGGCCCTGACGGCCGCCCGGGAGAACGGCACTATCAGCGAAGCCGCCTACCGGGCGAAGATGAGCCGGCTCGTCGGGGAGATGACCGCCCTGAATCGGTCGGTCGCGCGCACCGACCGGCAGGCCCGTTCGACCGGCGCCGACCGCGCCGCCGTCGACGAACTCCGCGAGCGGGCGAACGAGATCGCAGGCTCGGAGATGGCGGCCATGGCGAGAAACGTCAGCGGCGGCGCCCCGTCCGAGCTACCCGGCCAGGGTGGGCCCGGCGACTGTCCGCCCGGCCAGCAGGACGGGGAGGAGTGCTCCGACGACGGAAACGACGATGGACCCGCCGACAGTCCGCCGGACGACGGCGGACCCCCCGACGACGGGGGGCCACCTGACGACGGGGGACCGCCCGACGGTGGTGGACCGCCTGACGACGGGGGGCCGTCCAGCGGCAAGAACACCGCCGTCCGGTGACCGGAGCGCGACGCCGTCCGGTGACTGGATCGGGCGGAATCGTTCGAAAACGGGGGGCGGAGGGCACCCGTTCGTCGGGGGTCGGCGAGCAGACACCCTTTTCAACTGGCGGAGGCTAGGGAGGCCCGATGGACTCCGCGGCGTTGCTGGACCTGCTGGGCAACGAGAACCGCAGGCGCATCCTGCGGCTGCTGGCGCGCAAGCCGTGCTACGTCACCGAGATCAGCGAGTACCTCGGCGTGAGCCCGAAGGCGGTCATCGATCACCTCCGGAAGCTGGAGGAGGCGGGGCTGGTCGAGAACCGCACGGACCAGAACCGTCGGAAGTACTTCCACATCGCCCGGAACGTCCGGCTGGAGGTGCACGTTTCACCCTACGAGTTCGGGGCCAAGAGCGCCTACGCTGCTAGCCCGAACCTCGACATCAAGACCTGCCGGTACCTCTCGGTGGAGATTTCGGACTCCGAGCCCTCCCAGATGAGCGAACTCGCCGCGGAACTGGACCGCCTGCAGGAACTGGAGAACGAGTTGTCGCTGGCCCAGCGGTGGGTCCAGGGCCGGCTGACCGACATCCTAGACCAGTTGTCGGAGTCGCTGGGCGCGGACGGCGACGGTCGGCTGTACGCCGAGATCCTGGCGACGGTGGCCGACGGCAACTACACCGCCCAGGAGGTCAGTTCGCGGGTCGATGCGCCCCCCTCGGTCGTCGAGGAGGCGCTCGGGACGCTCGCCGACCAGGGGGTCGTCCGGCAGGACGACGACAGCTGGGCCATCGTGGATTGAGGTCGTTCTAACTGGGTGCGCGCTCCGTAAACGGCGTCTCCGGCAGCACCAACCGGAAAGCCCGCGCACGCTCGACCGACCGGGCCTCGCTGCTCTCCTCGCTCGCTTCGCTCGCTGCGGTGCTGATCCACCGTCAGAGACGAGCTCTCCCGGTGGCCGGGGGCGGGGCGGCGCCCTCGGCTGGCGGGCGCCGGCCCGCCCCCGCGGCTGGGGAGGCGTGAGGTATACCCCTAGTTGCCGGCTGCCGTCGACTCACCTCGATCACATCCGTCGGTCCTACCGTCGAAACGCGCCGAAAACGCGACAGAACGTTCATCACGCCACCGTCCGACGGGACTCCCGTGGACGGACTCGTCTTCGCCGCGGGCGAGGGAACGCGCCTGCGCCCGCTGACCGCCGACCGCCCGAAGCCGCTGCTGGACGTCGGCGGCCGGTCCATCCTCGAACGCGGCCTGGAAACCCTGGTCGACCTCGGCGCCGACCGCCTGATCGTCGTCGTCGGCTACCGCGGTGACCAGGTAATCGACCACGTCGGGGACGCCTTCGAGGGGGTGCCCGTCGTGTACGCCCGCCAGGAGGAGCGGTTGGGGATGGCCCACGCCCTGCTGGCCGCCGAAGAGCACGTCGAGGGCGACCTGGTGACGATGGACGGCGACTGCCTGATCGACGCCGATCTATCCTCGCTGGTCGAGCGCCACCACGAGTCGGGCGTCGACGGGACGCTGCTCGTGAACCGCGTCTCCCGGGAGACCGCGCGGTCGAAGGCCATCTGCGACGTCGACGACGACGGGCGACTCCGGGAAATCGTGAACAAGCCCGAAGGCCCGCCCGAACCGGCCCTGGTCGCGGCGGGCGCCCAGACCTCGACGCCCGCGCTGCTGGCCGCCTGCCGCGAGATAGAGCAGTCGCCCCGCGGCGAGTACGAACTGGCCGCCGCCATCCAGCGACTGGTCGACCGCGGACGGACGATCACCTGCGTCGAGGCCGAGGGCTGGCACGTAAACGTAAACACGGCCGAGGATCTGGAGACGGCGCGAGCGTATTACGAGGAGTAGATCAGTCCCCGTGGACGGCGTCCAGCAGCCCGCACTTCCGGCAGACGTCGCGCGACGTCGCCGCCCCGCAGCGGTCGCACTCGTCGATGTCGGGATCGTCCTCGCGGTACTCCTCGGCCGCCAGCGCGGCCAGTTCCTCGTAGCCCGAGAGGATGGAGTGCCGCGTCCCGGGGTGGTCGTCCTCCAGTTCGAGCAGGAGTTCCTGGATCTTCCCGCGGAACGACCGCTCGGCGTGGGGACACTCCGCGAAGTGGACGGGCAGGTCCCGCAGGTGGGCGTACAGCGCGACCTCCTTCTCGGGAACGTCGCGCAGGGGCTTGGCCCGCGGGACGAAGTCGGCGTCGTTGCGCTCCTCCAGCGGTCCCAGGGAGGCGTCGAAGTGCCTGGCCACCTGGGCGAGGTCGCCCTCGAGGACGTTCATCAGGGCCGTCTCGGCCTCGTCGTCGAGGTTGTGACCGGTCAGCAGGAGGTCGGCGTCGAACTCCTCGGCGTACCGCGAGAGGACGTCCCGGCGGAACACCCCGCAGTAGGCACAGGGCGCCATGTCCAGGGGGTCCTCGGCGGCGACGTCGTCCATCCGGACGTCGAACTCCTCGGCGTAGGAGACGACCTCGTGGCGGATCCCGAGGTCGGCGGCCAGCTCCTCGCAGGCGGCCAGGGACTCGTCGCGGTAG
>CAYTAG010000154.1:0-8855 GCA_964435625.1 uncultured Halobacteriales archaeon
GGTCTGGGGCTGGAAGCCGTCGTTGACGTCGACCACGAGGATGGCGATGTCGGCCAGCGCCCCGCCGCGGGCCCGCAGCGTCGAGAAGGAGTGATGGCCCGGCGTGTCGATGAACAGCAGGCCGGGAAGATCGAAGTCCTCGGGGTCGACGAGTTTGCCCGCCACCGAGGAAACGACGTCCAGCGGGACCGCCGTGGCGCCGATGTGCTGGGTGATGGCGCCGGATTCGGCCTCCGCGACGGTCGAGCCGCGGACCTTGTCTAGCAGCGTGGTCTTGCCGTGGTCGACGTGGCCCAGCACGGCGACGATTGGCGTCCGTAGCGTCTCCGTCGTGGGGGTTTCGGGGTCTGAATCGGTGTCCGGCATAGATGTACCCTCCGGGAAAAGGTTCTTGCTTCGAAGGAGTTGCGCGCGGGGTTTAAGCGCACGGGTTCGTCGTCACCCGGGGAAACGGTCCATGGGGTCGTCCTCGCTCGGGGAAACGGCCCCACGGGTTCGTCCTCGCCGGGGGAAGTGGTCCCCCAGGACGGCCCCGCCAGCGGGCGGGTTCCGCGGTGCGAATCTTCCGTCGACGCGCGTGATGGATGGAGGCGACCCTGGGGAAAATTTTTAAGAAGTGGCCGTGATGGGGGCCATCGTCATGACGGGTAGCGGACAGGACGACGCGTTCGGGTTGTTCAGGCGACAACTACTTCGCAGTGGGGCGGTTCTCGGGGGGACGGCGGGCCTCGGGTTCGGCGGTGTCGGGTCCGCGTCCGGGCGGACGACCGGACGGGCAGGCGCGGTCGCCACGCCGTCGGACTCGACGTACGTCCTCGAACAGGACGGGACCCCGATTCCGCTCGCGACGGTCGGGGGGTCGGGGACGCCGGTCGAGGAGATTTACGATGCGAGCGACGAGGCGACGCCGACGGGGTTCGAGGAGGAGGGGGTCAGCAAACTGTTCCTGGTCGAGGGGACGGACGAACCGGCCCTCGGCGTCGTCCACGACCGGGGGACGACGAGGGGACCGACCGGCGGCGTCGTCGACGGCTTCGAGGATGGCGATCTGGACGAATACGACCAGAAGCGGGGCGGAAGCGCGCGGGTCACCTCCGAGCGGACCTACGAGGGGTCGCACTCGCTGGAACTGACGACCCCGGGCGGCGGCGGGGCGTCGAAGGTCCTCTCGACGTCCGGGCTGGACCGGTATCCGGCTGCCGGCGACGTGTACCGGACGCGGTGGTACCGGAGCAGTTCCGACTCCCGCGGTCGCAACCGGCTGTACTTCGGCGTCCAGGACGACGCGAACTACTACGAGGTGTACGTCAACTACCCGCACGACGACTTCGAACTCAGGAAGTTCGAGGACGGAGCCAGGACGAGGCTCGCGTCCGCCAACGAGACGCCGCGGAAGGACACCTGGGTCGAGTGGACCATCGACTGGGGGGCCGACGGCACGATCACGGCGTCCTACGACGACGGGCAGCGCTCCGGATCGTTGACCGCAACCGACGGCACGTGGACCGACGGCGGCGTCGGCTTCTACCAGCAGGTCGCCTCCGGGGGCGTGAAGGCGTGGTTCGACGACGCCAGGATCGCCTCCGGCGGGTCCTCGGCCGGGGTAATCGACGGCTTCGAGGACGGCGACGTCGCCGAGTACCGCGAGGAGACCGGCAACACGGGACCGGCGTCGTTTCGCGCCGTGGACGCGTCGAACGTCGGCGTCGTCGCGCCGGACGGTTCGGCGGTCGGGCAGTTGGAGGTCGACGGAACGCTGGACGGGTGGTGGACCGACCTGACGGACTTCGACGCGACCCTGGACGCTGGCGACCGGTTCGGTTTCCACGCATACAACGGCGAGCAACACGGCACCGTGTCGCTGGCGTACTGGCGAAACGTGGGCGACGCGGCCACCAGCGGACTGACGTTCAGGCTCAAGTACACGTCCCAGGAACTGGTCTGGCGGGACCGTGCCGACGGATCGACGTACGCCAGCACCGGGCAGTCCCTGGACGCCGACACCTGGTACTGGGTCGAGGTCGGAATCTCCGAGGACGGGACCACGCACACGGCGTACCTCTACGACGAGAGAGGGGGGACGCTTTTGAACACGCTCTCGACGGAGTACCCCGGTGGCCAGCGGGACGGGATCGAGTGGCGGTACGGGTGGTACGACCTGGACGGGACCGCGTACGTCGACGGCCTCGAACTCCTCGAGTCGGGGGCGACCGACGGCGGCGGGACGGCCTCCTTCACGTTCGAGGGCGTCCCGGACGGCGCGAACTGGCTCGTCGAGGACGACCTCACCTACGACGCCGCCGGGTCGGTCGCGAACTGGAACTGGGGCGCCGACGAGGCCGCCGGGGGCGTGTTCGGCGGGGTGCTGCCCGGCGAGGGCGGGGTGACGATCCATCCCTCGTTCGGCGAGGACTCGACGATCCAGGAGTGGCAGGTCCTGGGAGCCGGGTCCGGATCCTCGACGGTGTTCGCGACGGACTTCGAGGACGGACTCGGGGACGCCTGGCAGGACGCCGGCAACTTCGAGACCGAGGGCGGGGATCTGGTCGCTAGCGGGGGCGGGAAGACGTGGCGCGAGCAGCCCGCGGCCACGGGGGTCTTCGAGGTGCGTGACGTCCGCAACACCGCCAACTACAGCGGCATCCGGAGCGCGTTCGTCGCCCAGGAGACGAAGTACGAGGGCGGCAAGGGGTACGGCCTCCGGTGGATCCAGCACCGCGGCGACGACGACGAGGACTACTGGAGCGGCGACGTACGGCTGGAGCGACTGGACCCGGCCGCGGACAACGGCCGGACGACGCTGGCGAAACTGACGGAGGACCACGACGGCCGGGTGAACACGGTCCGGATCGAACGCACCAGAACCGACGAGAACGACGCCGGCTACGAGGAGTACACCTTCGAGTGGACGTTGACCTTCGGGGACGGAACCACCAGCAGCGGTACCTACGTCGAGGGGTTCGACGAGACGTCCTACACGGAGTCGAACTACTGGGTGCAGCGACACGGCTCCGGTGGCGGGAGCCAGCGGGTCGGTGGCATCGGCGTCGAAAGCAGCGGCGCACGCGGGTGGAAGACGCTGTCGACCGACCAGCCGGTGACGATCCGTCGGACGGTCCCCGGGCCCGGCGTCGACCTCGACGCGCTGATCGACGACAAGCGGGCACTCATCGACGACGTCCAGGGAACCGCGGACGCCGTGTACGACGTCGGGGTCGAAAACATCCCCCTCGCCGAACTCGTCGACGACGCGTTCCTTCGTCAGCTGTTGCTCGGCGATAGCAGGCTCGACGAGAGCGCCCGGAACTTCGTCGACGATGTCCCCACGGAACGGTCGCTTTCCGGCCCCGAACTCGACCAGTACGGGGAGGCGCTGGCGCGTCTCCTGGCGACCGAGGAGATAACCCAGCAGGCCGCAACGTATCCGGTCGCGAACGTCGACACGGTCCTGCCACCGACGTTCGGCCTGGAGCACGTTAGCCCGGAGATCGGCACCATCAACGACCTCTTTTTGTTCACGCCCGTCGACGACCGCTCTATCGTTCGCCAGGAGATCGCGGCGGGGATGGCTGCCCTCCAGACCGTCGTGGTAGAGATCGCTACGGGTGGATTCGGGAAACTCGGTGCGCGGTCGATAGACGAAGCCGTGGAGGGAATCGTCGATAACGCCGGGCCGCTGGGACGCAACTGGCAAGACGCCCTCAGCGTGGGGGACACCTTGCAGACCCTGGTCCAGATGCTCCTTCCAGCGGTCGGGAACCTGGACCAGAACGCCCAGGATTTCCTCGTGGACGAGATCAACCAGCGCGAGGAGCAGAAACGACGGATGCTCGACCACCTCGCCACCGACCCCGACTCGCTGGCCGACAACGGCGTCGCCGAACCGACGCGGGATCTCGGCTTCTTCCAGCAGTTCGTGGAGCCGATTGAGGATCTCTGTGTCACCGCTCGATACCACACGCACGTCCACGGCGTCCTCGAAGAGCGAGTCGGTAACGCCCTGGAGATGCTGGACGCGCTCCAGCCGGAGGCGTACGACCTCCCGGACGTCGCCTCCGAGTTCGAGTTCTCCGACTCCGGCATCCTGAACGAGGCGAGCGACGAGTTCTCCCGGCTCGTCGAGTCGGCGACCGACCACGTCGACGAGTACGACTTCGACTTCGATCCCGCGGAGATGCCGGACGTGATCCGCTTCGATGGCTGGGACTTCCCGGAGCGTCTCGTTCCGGACGAAGCGCACACGATTGACCCCGCCACGCCGAACGAGGTGTTCGACTCCTACGAGCGGGTAATCGACGACTTCGAGGCGCTGCTCGAAGAGTCCGTCATCGGGCTGGAGGACGTCCTCGACGAGTACGTCGAAGACCTCTCCTCCTCGATTGGTGATCTAGACCCGCAGGACGAACAGAAGCGCAAGCAATTCCTCCAGCAGGTCCAGCAAGGACTGGAGGTGCAGGCTATCGGTGCCTACGCTTCGTTCGACCTGGCGAACCTCGCGGTGAAGACCGTCGACGCCATCGAACTCTGGTGGGACGTCATCCACCTGGTCGCGTCGATTCTCGCGACCCTTTCTTCCGGCGTCGGTGGACCGATCCTCTGGATCGTGCTGGAGGTCGTCGGGATCGTCCTGGTGGCGCTGTCGGTCATCATCGACGGCCTCGTCGTGGCGGCGGGCGAGGCGTACACGCTGTTGCTGTCCGCGGAGCACCGACTAACGACCCACGCACTGGTTCACGGAGACGTCGGGAACATCTGAGGTGAACGAACATGGTCATCCAGCAACTCCAGACGCTACGGACCGCCTTCGAGAACGACGACAGCGAGCGCGTGGTCGAGGTTTCGGCCGAGGTGCAGGAGGCCTTCGGCGAGAGTCGAACGCGGGAGAACGCCTTCGAACAACTCGCCCGCCAGGTCGACGACCCCGAATACACCTCGTCACAGCGCGAGGCTGCAGCGCAACTGGCACAGCAGATCATGAACGTCCGCGGGGCACGTCTGCGGACGAACCTGGCGATCCGGACGTACGTCCACGGCAGCGACGACATCGACCACGCCGCCTACGTCGACCAGGCCATCGAGAGCTACGAGACCTACCAGCAACGGGTCGACGAGTTCGAGTCGGTGACCGAGGACGTCTCGCTCCCTGCCCTGGCAACCGTCGACCTCGACAGCTCGATCCCCGTCGGCAAGGGGGCCGAGTTCGAGGAACCGGTGACGGTCACGAACGCCGGCGAGAGCCCGGTTCCGGACGTATCACTCGCGCTCGAGTCCGACGCGGACTTGGACCTCACCGTTACGAACGTCGGGACCCTCGATCCGGGGGCGTCCGAGACCGTCTCGCTGACGGGGTCGATTTCGGAGTCCGGATCGTATCCAGTGAAGGTCACGGCGGAGGGTCCGGACGATACCGACCACGCCCGCGGCCAGGTCGAGGTGCTCGACAAGAAGGCCTACGTCGAGCGGGTCCTCGAAGAACTCCGCGACCTCTACGTGCAGACGAAGAAGGCGATCTCCAGGGGCGACGGGAACGGCAGGGACGATGGCAGAGGGAACGGGGGCAATGGTGGGGGTGGCCCCGGCAACGGCCTCGTCAACAAGCTCGAGGAGATAACGAAGCGAATCGTGGCCATCGTCGACAGCGTCATAGAGGGGAACGACCCCGAGCGCGTGATCGACAACCGGATCGACAGCGTCGTCAACCAGTTCGACGCCTTCATCAACCAGGTCGAAGCGAAGCGGGGCAAGGGACTACGTTCCTCGGACGCGACCCAGGTCGTCAACGAGGCGAAGGTCGTAAAGTACTCGCTCGACGGCGCGACCGACGCTGCGATCTGACCCTCTAGCGGGCGGCCAGTTCCTCGTAGTTCGAACCCGGTTGGGCCGGCCTGGAGGTCGAAGACGGAGATGCGGTGTCTCCGCTCGGCCCGTGGCGTTTATGTGCTCGCACGCAGAATACGGAATCATGCCGGACATACTCGCGGAAAACCTCTCGGGGAAGGCCGTCATGGGCGACGACGGCACCGAACTCGGGATGCTATACAACATCACCATGGATCTGGACACCGGGCGCCTCCGTGACCTGCTGGTCGAGCCGAACGCGGAGACGCCCGTGAGCACTATCAACTTCGGGACCGACGAGGAGGGCCGCTTCGAGGTGCCCGTCGGTCGGGTGCAGGCCGTCAAGGACTACATCGTCATCCAGCGATAGCGGGAGCCGCCCACATGCACGTTCTCGACGCCTCCGCGTTCATCCACGAGTACCACACCACAGAGCAGATGGCGACGGTCCCGATGGTCCGAGAGGAGCTCGAAGACGAGAGCGCCTACCGGTACGACGCCATGGAGGGCGCGGGGATGCACATCCACATTCCCAGCGACGAGACCGTAGAGACCGTCCAGCGTGCCGCCAGGGAACTCGGCGACCTCGACGAACTCTCGGAGACGGACGTCCGCCTGCTGGCGGCCGCCTTCGAACTCGACGGGACGCTGGTGACCGACGACTACGCGATGCAGAACGTCGCCGACCGCCTGGAGGTCCGCACCGAGATGATCGCCCGCGAGGGCATCACCGAACAGCGGGAGTGGCTGTTCCAGTGTCAGGGCTGCGGCCGGGAGTTCGAGGAGGACAAGGACCGCTGTCCGATCTGCGGGAGTTCCCTCTCCCGGAAGAACCCCTCGAACGTATAGGCGCCCCCGGTCAACTTCTGGACCGCCTAGGCGCGCCCGATCCTCGACCGCCTAGGCGCCCCCGGTCAACTGCACGTACAGGATCAGGAACTGCAGCGCGTTGAACGTCCCGTGGACGAACGCCGGGATCAGGAGGTTCTTCGTCCGGAGGAACACCGTCCCGAGCACGAGCGACAGGAAAAACACCGCGACGACGTTCGTCGGGTTCCACCCGTAGGCCGGGAAGTGGACGGCGCCGAAGATGACGCTGGCGACGACTACGGCGCCCCTGCCGCCGAAGTGCTCGTAGAGCCGCTTCTGGATGACGTTCCGGAACAGCAACTCCTCGCCCGGGCCGACGAAGACGTACGAGGCCGGGATCATCACGAGCAGGATGGTCGGATTGCCCTGGGCCTGCTCGACGACGGCGTGCTGGCCGGATTCGACGCCCAGCACCGAGAACGCCAGCGAGACGCCGATCAGCACGGCGAACAGCCCGATCACGCCGACGACCGCGTATCCGAGGTCGCGCAGCGAGGGGACGGCGACGTCGATGTACTCCGTTCCGTCGCCGAACGTCCTGAGCGCGACGAACGCCGTCGCGCCCATCCCGATCCCCAGCGCCAGCGTCGACAGGGCGTTGGCGAGCAGCGGCGTGGGTTCGACGCCCACCGCCCAGATGACCACCAGCATGAGCAGCGTCACGACGTAGATCGACAGCAGGCCGCCGATCCCGACGACCGTGTTGACCAGCGTCGCCTTGCTCATCGAGAGTAGCCGGTCGGTGGGCACGTCGCGGTACGCCACGTACGCCGCCAGGAGACCGATCACCCCGCCCGTTCCGGCGACGTTCGGGCCGCTCGATAGCGCGGCCTCGCTGGCGGGGGTGTGGTACCCGCCGTAGATCGCGTACGCCACCAGCGCCGCCGAGGCCACCCCCGCGGCCGCCGCGGCGGGCGTGCGACCGATCAGGTCGTACCGGACCCCGAGGAACGCCCCGAGGGCCAGCAACGCCAGTGCTCCCGTGGCGAACGCGACCCCGTCGGTGACGCCAACGATTCCGGGCCACGAGCGGGTCGCGCCGACGAGCGCCACGGCGGCGGCGATGATGCCCGCGCCGGCGGCCGGCCGGCGCCTGACGCTCTCCGGCATCGTCGTTTCCATGCCCGGTCGTTCCGACAGCGGCCCTATAGCTCCTGCGTTCCCGGTCGATCCGATCGGTATGCCGCGTTTCGGTCGCGCTGTATGCCTGTCCTGGCCGCGTGGCGCGCGCTGGTATCCCCGAGAGCAGCGTGGTGTCCCCGAGAGCAACGCGAGCGGGGGCTCGGACGTCGCAGCCCACACAGTGAAGCGAGCAGGACCGTCTCCCGGTGGACGAGCAGCGCAGGCGGCGCGAACGGGCGTGAGCGCCCCGCACAGCGCAGTCGGCTGGGGAGGGTGTGGACGTCCCCAGGTCCTGCTTGCCGCTAGCGTCAACCGATCCCACACGTCTCGACGGCACACGACAACTAGGGATGTCCTCGCCCTCCCCAACCGCGGGGTTGGGCCGGCGGCCGACCGCCAGGCCGCCGTCAGAGCACGCGCTGACGAGCCTCCGGCTCGCAGGCTCGCCGGAGACGCCGGCCCGGCCCCGGCCACCGGGAGAGCAAGCTCTCCCGAGCCCCCGCTCGCAGGGCTCGCGGGGACCTCGCGCGCGTTCCTCGCGCGCGCCATTGGTTTAACCGAGGACCGTGGTTCCAACGTTGGAAATCCGTACTCCGGCCCCCGCGACCCAATTCTGTACTTTCTAAAGTTTAATTCTTTAGAAACTAAAGATAGGGGCGGCGGCCGTCGCGGCCCACGGGCACCACGACGCTCACTCGATCAGCAGGTCGTCGCCGGGCCGCTCGGGGAGGTCGCCCGTTCGCAACGATTCGCGGGTCGCGTCCTTGCCCCACTCGACCGCGGGCTGGTCGAAGGCGTCGACGCCGAACAGTTCGCCCGCCAGGACGCAGGCGGCTTCCATCCCGTACAGCAGTTCCCCGAGCCCACGGGCGTCGACCCGGTCGAGTTCGATCCGCACGGAGGGGCGGCCCGCCGCGGCCAGGCTGGCTTCCGTGGCGTCCAGTTCGGCGTCGAGCAGGCCCCCGAGACTCGTCCCCGAGAGGTACGAGAGCGCCTCGGCGTCCGGGGCGGGGATCCGGTGGTCC
>CAYTAG010000155.1:0-8731 GCA_964435625.1 uncultured Halobacteriales archaeon
GGATGTTCGAGAGCTCCTGCATCTCGACCATGAACGTCGAGCGGCCCTGCGCGAGTTCGTCCAGCGCGCCGACGCGGGTGTAGATGCCGTCCACGAGGCCGACCCGGGCCGCGTCGGCGGGCACGAACGACCCGACCTGCGCCAGCAGGACGATCAGCGCGGTCTGGCGGAGGTAGGTCGACTTGCCGCTCATGTTCGGCCCGGTCACGACGAGGAACCGCCGGTCCCCGTCGAAGCGTGCGTCGTTCGGCACGAAGTCGGTGGTCTGCTCGACGACGGGGTGGCGGCCGCGCTCGATTTCGAGGGCGTCCCCGCGGGTCAGTTCGGGCCGGGTCCAGCCGTTCTCGACGGCGTGGGTCGCCAGGGCCGCGAGGACGTCCACCTCCGCCAGCGCGCGGCCGACCCGCTGGAGCAGTTCCGCCTTCGCCGCTACCCGCTCGCGCAACCGCTCGAACAGTTCGTACTCCAGGTCGCCGCGGGCCTCCTCCAGGCGCAGGAGTTCCCGCTCCTTCTCGGCGAGTTCGTCGGTGCTGAACCGCTTGCTGTTCTTGAGGGTCTTGATCTCCTCGAAGCGTCCTGGCACCTCGTCGGCCTCGCTCCTGCCGACCTGGACGTAGTAGCCGTCGGTCTTGTTGCGGTCGACGGTGACGTGGGTGAGGCCGTGGCGGCGCTTGATCCGCTCGGCGAGGCCGTCGAACCACTCCCGGAGTTCCTCGTGGCGCTCGATCAACTCGTCCAGTTCATCGTCGTAGCCCTGCCGCAGGAGGCCGCCCTCCGTGAGCGTCGACGGCGGGTCCTCGGCCAGCGCGGCGGCAAGGGCCTCGTGCAACTCGCCGGCGGCCGTGGCGTCCGCGTCGGCCAGCAGGTCCGCCACCGGCGAGTCCGCGAGGTGGGGGTCGCGCTCGACGGCCTCCCGGAGGTCCGGCAGCAGGCCGAACGTGTCCCGGACCTGCAGCAGGTCGCGGGCGTCGGCGCGTCCGCCGGTGGCGCGGGAGGCCAGTCGTTCGAGGTCGTAGGCGTCCCCGAGCAGTTCGCGCAGTTCCTCGCGGGCCATCGCGCCCTCCGCGAATGCGGCGACGCCGTCCTGGCGTCGCCGCAGTTCGGCCAGGTCCCGCCGGGGGCGGGCCAACCACTCCCGCAGGAGGCGGCCCCCGGCGCTGGTGACGGTGTGATCGAGCGCGTCGACCAGCGACCCGTCGCCGTCCCCGCCCATCGTTTCGAGCAGTTCGAGGTTGCGCTGGGTGGTGGCGTCCAGCGAGACGTGGTCGTCGCCCTCGTAGGTCCGCAGGCGGGTCATCGCCGCCAGCGCCCCTGCGCCGGTCGCGTCGAGGTAGTCCACGACGGCGCCCGCGGCCCGCACCTCGGGGGCCGACGCCTCGACGCCGAGGCTGTCCAGCACGTCGCCGAACTGTTCGCGGACGGCGTGGGCCGCCGCTCCGGTGGCGAAGGCGTTGGTCTCGTGGAGCGTCCGGGTCGCGTCGACCCGCTCGCGCAGCGCCGCCAGGAGGTCGTCGTCGTTGCGCACCTCCGGGCCGGGCAGCACCTCCACGGGGTCGAAGCGGTACAGTTCGGTCAGGGCGGCCTCGGCGTCGTCGGCGCGGGTCACCAGGAACCGGCCGGTCGTGGCGTCGGCGAACGCCAGGCCGTAGGTGCCCTCGTCGCGGCCGCCGGCGTCGTCCTCGCGGACGACGGCCGCGAGAAAGCGGGCGTCGGCGTCGGTCGTCTCCAGCAGGGTGCCCGGCGTGACGACGCGGGTCACCTCGCGCTCGACGTCGCCGTCGACCTCGTACTGGTCGGCGACGGCCACGCGGTAGCCGCGCTCGACCAGCGCGTTGAGGTACGGCGTGAGTTCGTCGACGGGGACGCCGGCCATGTCGTACTGTTCGCCGCCGGAGGACTTCTTCGAGGTCTTCAGGTCGAGTTCCTCGCTGACCAGGCGGGCGTCCTCGCCGAAGAACTCGTAGAAGTCGCCCATCTGCATCGCCAGCACGTCGGCGTCGGCCTCCGCCTTGAGGGCGAAGAACGTCCCCACGATGCCCGTCGCCTCGGTCATTGGTGGTGGCTCCCGCGGGAGCGAGTAAAACCCTGCGGGTTCCGGGGCGGAAGTGGTCGTCGACCAGCCGCCGGAGGCGACTGCCCGGGTTGCCGCCCGAGACGGCCGTCTACCCGACGGCCTCCAGCGCCAGCGCGCCCGCCAAAGCGAGGAGGCCGGCCAGCGCGAGCAGCGCCGCGGCGCCCGCCTGCTCCGCGGACGTCGCCAGCGGGCCGAGCAGGTACACCACTGCCGACGCCAGGGCTACGCCGACGACGCCGACGCCCAGGGTCCCGGTGGCGTGGACGGCCTCCGCTCGGCGGCTCTCGGCGTCGCGGCCGACGTGGTCGCCCAGGTCCGCCGCGGTCGACCCGAGGTCCCAGGCGGCGACGGTCGCGGCGACGCCGACGAAGACCACGGGCGGGGGCGCGTCCGCCGCAGTGCCGGCGACCGTCGCGAGCAACACCAGGCCGCTCCCGGCCACGACGTCGGATCGGCGCTCCCGAACGATCTGGACGGTGGCGAAGACGCTCATGACCAGGACGTAGAGGGCACCGACCACCAGCGCCAGGCCGCCGAGCACCAGGACCGTCGTCCGGAGGCCGTCACCGACGGACAGCGAGCCGACTTGCCGCACCGTGGCGACCGCGACGCCGACGGGTGCAACGACGGCCGCGAGGACGCCTCCGGCCCCCAGCGCCGCGGTCCGGGCCGGGGCGGGACGGAGGGCCGCGTCGAGCGCCAGGCGGACGGTTTCGGCCACGAGGACGGCCAGCGGGAGCGCCGCGACCAGCGCCAGCAGTCCCACCAGGATTCCGGAGGTCAACAGTACCTCCAGGGCCGTCCCGAACAGCCACAGCGACGAGAGCAACCACTCGACGGCCGCGTTGCCCCAGGGTATCGTCGCGAACAGTCCCTGGAACGGCAGCGACGCCCAGTAGGCGAACGGGAGCGGGTCGTACGTCAGTGGCAGCGCCTCCACGAGGTGCCACGACTCGACGGGCACCTCGCCGTTGAACCACCGCTCGACGACCGCTCTCGCCCGGTCGACCAGCGGGATCAGCGCCAGGGCGAGGACCTGGAGCACGAACAACGCCGCCAGCGGCCGCGGTGTCGCGGCCGCGACGAAGTTGCCGACCGCCTGCAGCGATCCGCCGACCGCCAGCAGCCAGGCGACGAGCGCGAACCCGAACGCGAGCGCGAACGCCCCCAGCAACGCGAGGACCGACGCGCCCAGCGCGTGCCGGACGGGGACAAACCGCCCGGGCGCCGTGCCGCCGGTCGCTCCGACCCCCAGGATCGCCAGGCCGACCACGCCGGCGACCACGGTCACCCACGGTGCGACGCCGACGACCGTCGCGGCGGGGACGAACGTCGCCAGGCCGCCGGCGACGACGGCGACGCTGCCCGCGGCCTGTCGGGCGTACCGGTCCGCCGCCAGGGCAGCGACGCCCCACGCGAACGCGAGGGCACCGGCCACCCCCACGAGGACGGTCGGTTCGCCGGCGCCGACCCCGAGCGCCAGGACCGCAGCCACGGCGACGGCCACCGACAGGTAGGCGCTGACTCGCGTCCGCGGTTGGCCCTCGGGGGTCACTCCGACCACCTCCGGCGGGTCGGTCGCCCCGTCATCCCGACCACCTCCAGCGGACCGGTCCCGCGGTCACCTCGACCACCTCCGCTCGGCGCGGTCGACGGCGGTCGCCAGGGGGTCGTCCGGCGACCAGTCGACGACGCGGACGGCCGGCCGGAGCGACTGCATCCGGCGGCGGCGTTTCAGGCGCTCGACGGCGCCGCCGTGGCTGTCGGTCGTGGTGACGTCCGGCGAGACGACGGTCGTCTCGTGGCCGTGGGCGGCCAGCAGGTCCGCGACGGTCTCGGCGCGGTCGTCGACGAGCGGCGAGCAGAACAGCACCTGGGCGTCGTCCGGGAGTCGGCGGCGCAACCGGTCGAACTCCCACCCCCCGTCAGACCGAAGGTCTGACGAGGTCCCCCTCGTTTCACTCGCGGGACCACCGTCGGATCGAAGATCCGACGAGGTGCCACTCGTTTCACTCGTGGCACCCCCGTCGGACCGCACGGCGGGATCGTCCATCCCGAACACGCCGGCCCGGGTGTCGACGACGCTTGACTCGCCCTCGCCGTCGGCGTTCGTCCGCTCGACGGTCTCGGCGAGAAAGCCCCGGACGCGGAGTGCCTGGTCGCGGCCGACCCCCGGCTGGAGGTACTCCTGGCGGCCGAAGGTCGCGGCGCCGACCCGGTTGTGCGCCGACAGCAAGACGCCGGCGAGGTGGCCGGCGGCGTACGCCGACAGCGCCTTGCCGTCCGGTCCGCCGGCCTGGCGCGCGACCCTGGCCTCCGGGCGAACGTCCACGACGATCACGACCGTCGCGGCCCGCGTCTCCCGGAACAGCACCGTCGTCAACTCCCTGGTGCGGGCGTACCGCTTCCAGTCGATCCGCGACAGCGGGTCAGCGGGGTGGAACTCCCGGACGGAGTGGAACGCCACCCCTTCGCCGTGGGCGTCGGTCTCGACGCGGCCGTCGTAGGGCGTCGTCTGGCCCGCCAGCGGGAACGACTGGACCGGCGCCCGGCAGGACAGGGTCGTCCCGCCGGCCGCCTGCTCGGTGCGCTCGACCGACCCGGCGACGTTCCGGAGCAGCAGGCGGGCGGCCCCGAACTCGTGGCGGCCTCGCCGCGCGCGCAGGACGTACTCGAAGTCGGCCGTCTCGCCGGCGGCCAGGCTCGTGGCGTGGGCGATGGACCCCTCGACCAGCGGGAGGTCGCTCGGCGGCGCGTCGACCACCCGGACCTCCGGCACCGGTTCGTCGCCGACGTTCTCGACCTCGACGGTCACCCGGACCGTGCTGCCGGGGGCCGGTTCGGCCGCGCTCACCTCGCGGGTGACGGCGACGGGGCCGCCGGGCTGGCCGGCGACCGCGCCGTAAACCGCGTAGGTGACGCCGACGACGCCGGCCGCCAGCAGGGTCGCCCGGCCCATCGCCAGGCCGAACAGCCCGCACAGCAGCGCGACGCCCAGGCCGACGTCCCAGCGGGCGCGTCTCACGCGTCCACCTCCTCGCCGGCGAGGGCGGCGACCGCCTGGACCGCGTGCTCGGCCCGGCGGCGTTCGCCGGCGCCCTCCGCCCAGTCACGTACCCGCAAGCGCAGCGGGACCGTCGGTGCGTCAGATCCGAGGAACGCGGCCGCCCGGGGGTCGTCGGTCCACCGACCGGCCGCCACCAGTCGCTCGGCCGCCTCGCGGTCGTGGCCACGGTCGACCAGGATCGCAACCGCGAGGTCGCGCAACTCCGACCGGAGGTGCGAGCGCGGGCCGTGCCACGGATAGGGACTGTCGGCGTCGTCGGCGCCGCGGGACAGCGACTCGATGGCGTCCTCCAGGTCGGCCCCGACGACGCGGTCGAACGCGCGGGGGTCCGCCCGGCGGTCGGTCGTCCGCGCGCCCGGCCGGTCCGGCGTCGACTCCGCGAACAGCAGGATCGCCAGGCCGAAGATGCCGACGGCCAGGCCCGCAGCGCCGACCAGCGCCGAGGCGGCCGGCGACGACGCCAGTCGGACGCCGACGTCCGCCGGGAGGGGCGACGCCACCAGCACCGCCAGCGCGAGCGCGCTCGCTCCGGCTGCCAGCAGGGCCGTCCGGTAGTTCATTCCTCGTCTTCCCCCTGGCGGAGACGCTGGAGCGCCTCCAGCGCCCGGCGGCGGCGCTCTCGCGTCCGCGGCAGGCCGCCGTAGGTCACTTCGCGGAACGCCCGGGTTAGCTGGCGGACCGGCTCGCTCGGCAGGCCGGCGGCGACGGCGGCGCGGGCGAGTTCCGCCGGCGTCCGCGTCTCGCGGTCGTCGACCGGGACCGTGGTCGCCATCGCGGTCCAGGCGTCCTCGATGGACGCCGGCCCGTGGTCGTCCTCGGCCTCGGGGTCCGGGGCGTGCTCGCGGGCGTCGGTGGTCGTCGCCCCGTTCCAGCCGTCGTCGCCCCCGCCCAGCGAGAACGCACCCGGGAGCGACAGGAGCGCGCTCCCCAATCCGGTTGCCGACCCCGACAGTGCACTGGCGAGGCCGCCCACGAGTCGGCCGGGACCGGGGACGTCCGCGCTCACGTGGGCGAGTCCGACCGAGACCTCCCGGAGCGCGACGCCGACGGCGTCGAACAGGTCGACGGTCGCCGTCGAGAGCGTCACGACGAACGCCATCGTCCCCCGGGAAGCGCCCCCGACCAGCCGTCCGAGACCTAGCCTGATCCGCCCGACGCCGGTGGTCGGCGGGCCGGGACTGCCGCCGGACCCCGCCGGTTCCGTGGACGCGTCCCCCGCCCGCCACGCCGCCACCAGGACCAGCGCCACCCCGACGACGGCGGCCGGGAACAGCGGGAATCCCCCGCCGCCTCCGGCCTCGTCGGTCGGTGTCGCGGTCGGCGTCGCAGTCGCCGTCGGGTCAGGCGTCGAATCGGGCGTGGGATCGGGCGTCGGCGTCCCCTCGTCCGCCGGAGTCGGCGTGGACTCCTCGGAGGGCGTCGACGACGGCGTCCCTTCGCCGGGGCCGCCGGCCGACGGGACGGGAGTCCCGTCGGTGCCCGGGGCTGCGGTCGGCCCGGGTGACCCGGAGTCGCCGGCGGCGGGGTGGCTGCCGACGCCGGCACCGGGCAACAGCGACGCGGCGAGGACCAGCCCCAGCCCACACAGGACGGCCAGCAGGGCGCGGTCGGTAGCGGACACGGTTAGACGTGGGCATGCCGCCTCGACATTTCTACCTTTCGCCGTCGGTGCAACGATCTGCTGTGGGCCGGGAGCCGTCGGCCGCCGGTCTGCCAGGCGGGAAGACGGCGCAAGGATTTTGGCGCCGCCTCGCGACCCCGGAGACGATGCGACCGCGACTCGTCGGACGGATGGCCCTGACGCTCGCGGCGGTGCTGGCCGTCGACGGCCTGTTCGTGCTGCTGGCGGCCTCGCTGCTGTGGCCCTGGCTGGCGGCCCTCGGCGGGACGCCGCGGCCGGCGGTTGCGGCCGCGGCCCTCGCGGCGGCGCTCGTCGGGGTCACGTGGGCGCAACTGGGCTACGCCCGGCGACAGGTGCTCGCGTCGGTCGACGCCGAGTCGGCGACCCCCGACTCGCACCCGGACCTGCACGCCCGGACGACCCGCCTAGCGGCGGCGCTGGACTGCCCGCGGCCGTCGCTGGCCGTGGTGGACTCGCCCGTCCCCAACAGCATGGCCGTGGGCGGCCCCCGCTCGGCGACGGTCGCCGTGAGCCAGGGGTTGCTGGACGACCTCGACGACGACGAACTGGACGCGGTGCTGGCCCACGAACTCGCGCACGTCCGGAACCGCGACACCGCCGTGCTGACGCTGGCGTCGTTCCTGCCGGCGCTGGCGGCCGACGAGTACACCCCGCTCGCGGACAGGGTCTCGCCGGCCGTCGTCGGGGGCGGAGTCGTGGCCCTCACGGCGGTCGGCGTCGTCGCGCTGGACCCGCCCGGTGTGGGGCCAGGGGCAGTCCTCGCCGTCGCCCTACTGGTCGTGGCGTCGTTGCTGGTCGGCGGTGCCGCCGTCGGCGCGCTCGCCGCGCCGGTCCTGCTGTTCGCCCGGCGACTCTCCCGCGACCGGGAACTGGTCGCCGACCGGGCCGCCGCCCGCCTGACGGGGAATCCGGCGGCACTGGCGGACGCGCTACGGACGCTCTCGGATGGGCCCGAATCGCCCGACGCGGACGCCAGGGACGTCCCTGCGGGCGGCGTCGACTGGTCGGACGCGAACGTCGCGGTCCGGGGCCTCTGTCTGCTCCCACACGGCTTCGAGCGTCGTCCCGGGGAGGGTGCCGACCTGCTGTCGACGCGGGCGCACCCGCCCGTCGAGCGGCGGGTCGAGCAACTGCGCGAACTGGCCGCCGAGCAGGAGACGTGACGGATGCGTTCTCGATCCGGTCGGGGGCGACGTCGTTTCAGAGGTGCGACGCGACGAGCGCGGCGGTGACCGCCAGCAACGTCACGCCGTTGAGGAGGACCGACCGCCCGTGATAGCGGTCGAACGTCTCGTTGTCGGCGTCCTCCATGCGGGGCATCAACACCCAGCGCGCGTAGCCGTTCGCGGCGACGCCGACGCCGATGGTGGCGAGCGTCGCCACCAGCAGGGCGTCGAACGCGCCGACCGCGCCCTGCCCGACGGTGGCGGCAAGCGCCACGATCCCCAGTCCGAACCCGAACAGGTAGTAGCGCCGGAAGACGGCGTCCAGCAGCCGGTTGGCCTCGTCCAGCGCCAGCGACGAGAAGATCGTGGGCGCACCGACGAACGAGAAGAACACGATGCTCCCGAGCCAGATCCCCAGCGCCGCGTTCGACAGCAGCGCCAGGAGCGTGGTGGTCAGTGACATGTCGGTACGTCCGACGGACGGTGAGATAAGTTCCACGGATTTCGGCCGGAATGATTCCTCCTGAATCGGCCGCTCGTGAACCGTCGACCGTATATGAATATATGTGCATATGTTCATATATGCGCTGGCGTTCCGTGTCGGCGGGCGGTACTCGTCTCGGTCGGTTCTGAGGTGACTCGTCGGCGGATTTCGACGTGATTTGACGTGAGTACCGACTTCGAAGGTGGGTACTGACGTGACTTGACGGTGTTTCCGCGGTGACGTGACGGTGTTTCCGCGGTGACGTGACGGTGTTTCCGCGGTGACGCGACGGCAACCG
>CAYTAG010000156.1:0-8698 GCA_964435625.1 uncultured Halobacteriales archaeon
GCGGTCCACCCCGAGCGCGCCATCCAGGGCGCGATTCGGAAGATCGAGGGCATGACCCACGAGGAGCGCGAGGCGTTCGCCCGCGAGATAGAGGCTCCGGCCCCGCTGGTCCACGAGACCGCCGAGGAGGGTCGCCTGCCGGTCGTCAACTTCGCCGCGGGCGGCATCGCCACCCCCGCGGACGCCGCGCTGATGATGCACCACGGCTGCGACGGCATCTTCGTCGGATCGGGCATCTTCGGCGCCGAGAACCCGCCAGCCATGGCCGAGGCCATCGTCGAGGCGGTCAACAGCTGGGACGATCCCGACGCACTCGCCGAGATCGCCGCCGACCTCGGCGAGGGAATGAAGGGCGACGCCAACGCCGACCTGCCCGACGAGGAGAAACTCCAGGGCCGCGGCGTCTGACCCGTCGGCACCCCAGCGCGCCCCGGCGAACCCTTCGCGCGGGCGAGCGCCGCGCCGTAACCGGATCCTTCGCCGTCACGTCCCCGAATCTCTCGTCCGATTCGACGGCGGAGTGGCCACCCACGAACGTCATAGGTAATAAATCTTCTTATCGTTCTCTCGGAGAGTGATCGCCCACTAATTATTTATTGAAGGTAGTCGCGTGGGAAAGTGTAATGATCCGCACGTGGAACCGGCGAGGGGCCATAGAGCGCAGCCGCGGGGATCTACAGGCGGCCGCGCCGGACCCGAGAGCGTCACGGCAGCAATCGTCGACCGACGGGTGCCGCCGGGAGGCGTCGACGGAGGGATGGCCGAAGCATGTCTGACCGCGTCTACGAGGGCTCCGACGGGCGGTACTACACCGCCGTGCAGCTGTGGGAGCACCTCGAGTCGGAGACGTGGGTGCCCTGTGCCTGGGACCCGGACACCGGCCGCGAGTGGGTGCAGACGCCGAACGGCGATCTCCTGGCGTTGACCCCCGTCCCCGAGTCGGAGTTGCCCGAAGCGGTCGAACTGGAATCGCATCCCGCCGGCCAGCGCGTCGACGACCAGCGCGACCTCCCCCCGACTACCCCCGGGGAGGGCGAGCACGCATAGGCCGACGCGGTCGCCCCGTCACCCGCGCGACCGCACAGCGACGGCTACGACCAGGACCGCGAGGTACGTCGCCAGGCCGCCGGCGAGCGCCGACAGCCCTGCGTCGGGCGCGACCGTTGCGACCGCGAGGCAAAGCGCGATCCCGGCGAGGAGGGCCCCGACTCTCGCGCCGGGTCGCCGCCACGCGCGCCTGACCAGCCTGCGACGACGCGAAAGCAGCAGTTCCAGCAGGACGGCGCCGCCCGCGCCGCCCGCCGCGGCAGCGGGTGCGGGGCGGGCGTCGACGGCGACGCCAGCGGCGAGGACGACAGCCAGCACGGTCGCCGCCAGGCCGCCGTCGACGAGCGCCTCCCGCGATCCGGCGGTCATCGGCCGTCGACCACGCGGGCTCCGCGACCGACCGCGGTCTGGTAGGCGCGGGCCCGGATGTCGGCGTCCGCGAAGGCGTCGACGGCCGCGCTGGCGACCGCGCGGCGGTCCCCGGGGTAGCATGCGGCGACGACGGTCGGCCCGGACCCGCTGACGGTGACGCCGGTCGCGCCCACGTCCAGTGCGGCTTCGCGGGCGGCCTCGTAGCCGTCGATCAGCGCCGCCCGGGCCGGGGTCACCACGGGGTCGTCCATCCCCGCGCCGACCAGCGCGGGGTCGTCGCGGAACATGCCGGCCACCAGGGTCGCGGCGTTGCCGACGGTCTCGACGAGGTCGTCGACGCTCGCACTCGCCGGCACGACCTCGCGGGCGTCCCGGGTCGAGACGACGGCCTCCGGCAGGCACGCGACCAGCGGGACCTCGGCGTCGACCTGGACGATCCCGTCGGCCGCGGCGGTGAACCCGCCCAGCAGGGCCGGCGCGACGTTGTCGCGGTGGGGGTCGCCCGCCACGGCCGCCTCGCCCTCGGCGGCGACGTCGACCAGTTGCTCGCGGTCGTAGCCCAGGTCGTAGAGGTGGTTCAGCGCGAGCGCGGTCCCGGCGGCGGAGGCGGCCGACGAGCCAAGCCCGGAGGACGGACGGACGCCCTTGTCGATCCGGACGTGCGCCGGCGCGTCGAGTTCGGCCGCGACGACCCCCGCGGTGTTGTCCGCGGGGTCCTCCGGGACGTACCGGCTGCCGGTGCCGGTCACCTCGATGGTCGTCTCCGTCGCCCGCTGGACGTGGACGACGTCCGCCGGGCGGGTCAGCGCCGCCCCGAACACGTCGTACCCGCTGCCGAGGTTGGCCGTCGTCGCCGGGGCCCGGACCGTGACCATGCCGTCCGAATCGGCCGCCCGGGAGCAAAAAGCTGGCGAGAAGCCCGTCCTCCCGTGGGCCGACGGCCGAGCGTCCGGAAGGGACCGCATAACGACGGTGGTGTCGCCCCCGCGTTCGATCATGGTCGAGCCCCGGGAGCGACACGCCTCCTGCCCCTGGTGTGGCACCGGCGTCGACGACCGCCAGGACCTCGTCGTCGTCCGTCCCGACCGGCGACAGGTCCCCGACCAGGTGCTCCACCGGGACTGCGCGACCGAGTGGCAGCGGTTCATCGAGCGCGCGAAGGCCGTCGCGTCCGAAGGCGCCCGCCACCCGCTGCTGGACGCGCCGCTCGAACGCGGGTTCGAACTGGAGGACTGCCGGCGGGGCGACACGCCGTAGGCGCGGGCAGGGGACGACCGTCAGGGCCATCCAAAAGGCACATCCCCGCCCCCGGGTAACGACACGCCATGATCGGGATCGTCGGGGGCGGCATCGCGGGGCTGGCGGCCGCCTACCGGTTGCAGGAACACGGCCACGAGGTCCGGGTGTTCGAGGCGAGCGACGACCTCGGGGGGCTGGCGGCCGTCTACGAGACGGCGGGTGACCCAATCGAGAAGTTCTACCACCACCTCTCGGCCAGCGAGGGGACCATCGTCGAACTGGCCGAGGAACTCGGGCTGGGCGACCGCGTCGAGTGGCGCTACAAGACCGACGCCTTCTACGTCGACGGCGTGGTCCACCCGATGGAGAAGCTCTGGGAGATCGCGGCGTACCCACACCTCTCGCTGTACGACAAGTTCCGGCTCGGAATGCTCGTGCTGGAGGTCGACGTCCGCAGCGGCTGGCCGGACCCCGACGGCTTCGAGAACATCGAGGACTTCGAGGACGTCCCGGTGACCGACTTCCTGCTGGCCCAGACCACCGAGAACGTCTACCGGAACTTCTGGGAACCGCTACTGGACGCGAAGTTCGGCTCCCGTAAAGAGGACGTCAGCGCCGCCTGGCTACTGGGCCGGGTGAAGTTCCGCGGCGAGCGGGACCTGTTGCGCGGCGAGCAGCTGGGCTACTTCGAGGGCGGGTTCCACCTGCTGATCGACGCGCTGCTCGAAGCCGTGGGCCGCGAGAACGTCGTGACGGGCGCGCGGGTCACCGACTTCGACCTCGCCGACGGCGAAGCCTCGGCGCTGACCGCCGAGACCGACGGTGGGACCGAGACCCACGACGTCGACGGCGTCGTCGTGGCGACGATGCCGAACGTCCTCGAAGCGCTGACGGGCTACGAGTGCGGAATCGACTTCCAGGGGACGGTCTGTTCGATCTGGTCGATGGACGAATCGCTGACCGACGTCTACTGGCTGAACCTCGTCGACGACGCGCCCTTCGGCGTGTTCATCGAGCACACGAACTTCGTGCCGGCCGGGCGCTACGGCGGCGAACACCTCTACTACACCGCCAGCTACGTCCAGGACGCCGACGAGGCGCTCTGGCAAATGAACGACGAGGAGGTCGAGGCCCACTGGCGCGAGGGCATCGCGGACCTGTTCCCCCACTTCGACCCGGACGCCGTGAACTGGGTGCGGACCGCTCGCAACCCCCGGACGGCGCCGATCTACGAGACGGGCTACCTGGAGGAGGTGGTACCCTACGACCTCTCGGCGGCGGTCGCCGAGGGCGTCTACTACGCCGGAATGGCGAGTCGCGCGCAGTACCCCGAGCGGAGCCTCAACGGCGGCATCGAGGCCGGGTTCGCGGCGGCGGACCGGGCGGCCGGCGTCGTCGACGAGGTCGAGCAAGCGCGCACCCGGCCGAGGAAGGCGTAACCCCGCGAGCACCGCGAAGGCGTAACTCTTTGTCGCGGGCGTCGAACGCCCGCCCATGACGACGGAACTGGCGGATGGGGTCTGGCACTTCGACCTCGGGGCGGTCAACGCCTACCTGCTGGACGACGAGGAACTGGTGCTCGTCGACGCCGGGATGCCCTGGCACGCCGACGCCATCCGCGAGGGCCTGGCGACGGCGGGCTACCGGCCGGCCGACGTCGACCGCGTAGTCCTCACGCACTTCGACCTCGACCACGTGGGCGCGCTGTCGAAACTCGACCTGGACGCGGCCATCCACGCCCCCGACCCGGACGCGGGCTATTTGACCGGCGAGGCGCGGCCGTCGGCGACGACCCTGAAGGGCGTCGTCCAGCACGGGTTCCGGCTGCTGGTGTCCGCACCAAACCGCCCAATCGACCGGGTGGCCGACGGCGACCGCCTCGGCCCGCTGGTGGCCTACCGGACGCCAGGGCACACGCCCGGCCACACGGTCTACGTGGCCGAGGGGGCGGGCGTCGCCTTCCTGGGCGACCTGGTGGTCGAGGACGACGGGGCGCTGTCGGTGGCGCCGTGGTTCCTGAACCTCGACACCGACCGGTCGCGGGCGAGCGTCCGCGAACTGGCCGAGCGCGCGCCGGCGTTCGACGTCGCGGCGATGGGCCACGGCGAACCGCTGGCGGCGGGCGGCGACGAGGCCCTGGCGGTGCTGGCCGACCGCCTGTAAGCGGCGGCGTTGCCGGGTCCGGTGCGGACCGACGGCGGCCGTCGAGTGGTACCAAGCGTTATCGGGCTGGGGGTCGACGTGTCCGCCATGGGACTGTTCGAACGGCTCGGGCGGAAGGCCGAACGGCTGAAACAGGAGGCGAAAGACGCCCGCGAGCAGAAGGTCAGCCAGCGCTGTCGTTCCTGTGGGGCGACGCTTTACGACGAACACGAAACGTGTCCCGAGTGCGCCAGCGAGGACGTGGTGGCCGTCGAGGACTGACGGGCGGGGATCGCGCCCCCCACGCCGCCGCTGGATTCCGAAACTGTTCTCAACCCCCGCTCTGTATCCTCGGAACATATGACCCAGTCGTACGTGATCCTCGGTGACGGGATATCCGGGAGTTCGGCGGCCGAAACCTTACGAGAGGAGGACCCGGAGGCCGACGTCACCGTCATCACCGACGAGGGAGAACCCCTGTACAACCGGATCCTCATCAAGGAATTCGCCAAAGGGAAGCTGCCGGAGGCGCCCATCTCCATCCACGACGAGGGCTGGTACGACGAGCGCGACGTCGACCTCGAACTGAACACCCACGTCACGGACGTCGACACGGACGCCCACGAGGTCCACGCCCACGACGGGAGCATCTACGAGTACGACAAACTGCTGATTGCCACCGGCGGGACGCCGACCAGCCTCTCCCGTTTCGGCGTCGAGAACGCGGACGCCGACGGCATCCACCACTTCTGGACCTTTCAGGACGCCCGCAGGATCCGCGAGCACGCCGAGGGCGCCGAGCAGGGCGTCATCGTCGGGGCGGGCCTGCTGGGCATCGACTTCGCGGCCATCTGTGGCGCCCAGGACATCGACGCGAAGTACCTGATGCGGGGCAACCGCTGGTGGCGCTACGCGCTGTCGCTGGACGGCGCCGAGATCATCCACGACGGCCTCCGGAGCAAGGGCGTCGAACCCGTGTTCGACTCCGGCGTCGACCGCTTCGAGGTCGACGACGACGGCCGCGTCGAGGCCGCCGTCGACCCCAACGGCGAACGGTTCGAGTGCGACTGGGTCGGCGTCGCCATCGGCCTGGACTTCAACGTCGAGTTCCTCGAGGACACGCCCGTCGACGCCGACCACTCCGGGATCGTCGTCGACGAGTACATGCAGACCGGCGTCGAGGACGTCTACGCCGCGGGCGACATCACCCGCTTTTACGACACGATCCTGGACGAACGGTCCCAGAACGGTTCGTGGGGGTCCGCGAAGGAGCAGGGCCAGGTCGCCGCCGAGAACATGGCGGCCGACGACGAGGTCGAGGGGTTCCAGTGGGTCTCCTCGTACTCGATCACCCACTTCGACTTCCCCTTCCTTTCTTTCGGCCACCCGACCGAGGGCGACGAGTACGTCGAGCGCACGTACGACGAGGGGGCCTACCGGCGGGTCGCCCTCAAGGACGGCAAGGTCGTCGGCGGCGTGCTCATCGGCGACCTGGCGCCCCAGCAGAAACTCAAGCAACTGATCCGCGAGAAACGGGAGGTCGGCGACCAGACCGACGTGCTGCTGGCCGAACAGATCGACCTCGACGAACTCGCGCCGACCCAGCAGTAGATCGAGTTCCCCCGGCCACGAGCGACGGTCGGTCGCAGGCGGGGACGGTTTGACCGGCGCTCTCGCCCCCGAATGCACAGCCCTTATCTCGCGGGAGCGCGAGGTGTCCGATATGTTCGGCGGAGGAGGCGGGCTCGACCCGCGCAAGATGCAACAGATGATGGAGCAGATGGGCGTCGACTTCGACGAACTCGACGCCACCGAGGTCGTCGTGCGCCTGGAGGACGGCGAGGAACTGTACTTCGACGGCCCGGAAGTCAACCGGATCGAGGCCCAGGGCCAGACCACCTACCAGGTCGTCGGCGAACCCGAGCGCCGGGAGTCGACCGCCGGCGAGGGGGCGGCCGGCGGCGAGGCGGCCGACGAGGGGGCGGCCGGCGGCGACGTGCCCGAGGAGGACGTCGAAATCGTGGCCCAGCGGACCGGCGCCAGCGACGAGGCGGCCCGCGAGGCGCTCGAGGAGACGGGCGGCGACCTCGCGGCCGCCGTCGAGAAGCTGGAATAGTGGCCCTGCTGGTCGTCCACGGCGACCGCGAGTACCTCCTGCAGCGCGGCGACCGCCTGGAGACCGACCTCGGCGTCCTGGAGGTCCCCGGGGACGCCGAACCGGGCGAGACCATCGAGACCCACCTCGGTGAGCCCTTCGAGGTCCGGGCGCCGCGCGGCCCCGACCTGTTCGACCACCTCGAACGGACCGGCGCGCCGATGATGCCCCGCGACGTCGGCCTCGTGATGGGGCTGACCGGCGCGGGGGGCGGCGACCGCGTGCTGGACGCCGGGACGGGCACGGGCATCCTCGCGGTCCACCTGGCGAACGCGGGCGCGGAGGTCCTCACCTACGAGCGCGACCCGGAGTTCGCGGAGGTGGCCCGCGAGAACGTGGCGACCGCGGGCGTCGCCGAGCGCGTCGAGGTCCGGGCCGGCGACGTGACTGAGGACCTCGACGCGCTGGCCGGGGAGGCGTTCGACCTCCTGACGCTGGACACCGAGGACGCCCCCGCGGTCGTCGCGCGGGCGTCGGACCTGCTGGTCGGCGGCGGGTTCGTCGCCGTCTACTCCCCGTTCGTCGAGTCGACCCGCGAGGTCGTCGAGGCGGCACGTGAGGCCGGCCTCTCGGACGTCAGGAGCCTGGAAACGATCCAGCGGGAGATGGACTTCGACGACCGCGGCTCCCGGCCCTCGACGGCGGGGGTGGGTCACACCGGTTACCTGACGGTGGCGAGAAACGACTGAGAACGGCACTCAGGCTTCGTCTTCGACGTCGGTTTCTCCAGCGTCGTCCTCGGCCACGGTCTCGTCGCCACGCCCGTCTCCGCCGGTTTCGTCGTCACCTGTCCCGGCTTCGCCACGCTCGTCTTCGTCCGTCACTTCGGCGCGGCCCTCCAGTTCGACCTCGATTTCCAGTTCGGACTCGTCTTCGCCCTCGAACTCGACCTCGAGTTCGACGGGTTCCTCGAAGGCGAAGGGAATCTCCCAGCCCTCGCCGGTCACCAGCACCTCGTTGCCTTCCTGCAACTGCTCACCGAGGGCGACCAGGAACTCGCCGGCAGCCTCGGCGTCGACGTCGAACTCCTCCTCGAAGTAGCCGTCCGTGATGGTCGTCGGCTCCGATTCGTCTTCGGGTGCGGGGACTTCAGCCATCGCAGGTCGGAGTTCGCCCTCGAAACCCTTAACCGTTCTTTGGAATTTTATCCACGACGTGGACGCGCTGGACCTGCTCGGCTCGAAGGCCCGGCTGTCGATCCTGCAGGCGCTGTCCCGCCGGGACATGTACCTCTCGGAGTTGATGGACCACGTTGGCATGGACGGCAAGACGGCGTCCCACCACCTCGACGCCCTGGAGGAGCGCGGCGTCGTCGACTCCCGGATGGAGGGGCGCCGTCGCTACTACTCGCTGGAGTCCGAGATCCGCCTGGAGGTTTCCCCGCCGCCGAACCGGCGGTTCGTGGTGCAGTTCGAGGACGCAGGACGAGAGTCGGCAGCGAACCAGGATGGGTCCAGGGATCAGTAGGGGACCGGACTCGTCCCGCATTGTTGGCCTTTGTCTCTCGGCGCGCGCGAGGAACGCGCGCGAGGGCCGGGGGAGGGTCGGCGCCCTCGGCTGGCGGGCGGCGGCCCGAGCCCGCGGTTGGGGAGGGCGAGGACATCCCTAGTGCCGGGTGTCTCTCGTCGTGACGGCGAGACGGCTGGAGGAGCAACACGCCGCACCCGGCAACCAGGGACGTCCACACGCCTCCCCAGCCGACTGCGTTACTCGGGGTGCTCACGTCCGTTCGCACCACCTGCG
>CAYTAG010000157.1:0-8657 GCA_964435625.1 uncultured Halobacteriales archaeon
GTCGACGAGTACGGACGGTTCTGAGAAGCGTGACCCGGTAAACCGGCGGTCGACGCGCCGAGCGCGAACTGCCGGACGGCGCGCGCGAGCAACGCGCGCGAGGGACGAGTAACGCAACGAAGTGAGTAACGCAGTCGGCTGGGGAGGGCGTGGAGATCCCTAGGCCAAGTGGTCGCTAGCGTTGGCTGGGTCTGAGGTGATTCGACGGCCACTGGACCTAGGGATCTCCACACCCTCCCAGGCCGACTGCGCTACTCGGGGCGCTCACGTCCGTTCGCGCCACCTGCGCTGCTCGCCACCGGAAGACGGTCCTGCTCGCTTCGCTACGCGGGCTGGGACTTCCGAGCCCCCGTCCGTTGCACTCGCGGGAACACCGTCAGAGCAAGCGCTGACGAGCCTCTGGCTCGCATGGCTCGCCGGAGACACCGTCAGAGCAAAGCGCTGACGAGCCCCCGCTCACATTCGTTCGCGGGGACCTCGCGCGCGCCACCGCAGAACCACCACCTGCTACAAAACGAACCTAGGGCCAGTCGTCGCGGGAATCCTCGGTCGCGGTCGCACCCGACGCCTCGGGATCGCCGAGTTCCCACTCGGCCGCTTCGGCGGCGTCCTCGACGGGGAGGTACTCCCAGCCGACCGCCTCCGAGAGGTCCCGATCCTCCTCGGTCGTGCCGACGAGGACGTGCCGTTCGGACTCGAACTGCTCTTTGACGCTCTCCAGGCTCTCGCGTTTGCCCCGCGGGCCCGAGAAGAAGTCCTGGCGGATGCGGTGTTTCCGCGTGAAGTTCGTTACGACGTAGGTCGGCTCGTCGGAGACGACCCCGACGTACTGGCTCCAGCGCCGGGCGTCCTGGAAGACCGCGTCCGGCTCCACGAGTTCCTGCAGCGCCGAGAGTTCGAACGCCAGGGTCATCTCCCCGCTGCTGCCGCCACCGTTCATGCCCGACCCTCGGCGGGCGGCGCGCAAAACGGTGTCGGAACGACGACGCCGACGGCCATCCCACACCCCCGCGTGCGCGGGCTCTCAGGTGCGTTCGATCCGGTAGTACTCGGTGTGGACGATTACGGTCCCGACGGGAATCGAGAGGCCCGCCGGTTCCTCCCGCAAGAGGCGGAGAAACGCGTCTTGCTGGTCCTGGTCGAGCTGGTCGAAGTGAACGACGTCGCCCCCCGGCGAACTGCCGGCGGTGCCGCGATCACCGCCGGCGACCGCGGCCGGCGACACCTCCCTGAGCCGACGACCGACGCGTTCCGTGCTACTCGCAGCCATGCGCATTGTTACCAAAGTACACCGAGAGGCATAAAGGTACCGCCTGGGTGGGGCAGGAAGCTGACGGAACTGTCGGTACTCAAGTAGGCCACGAGAGTACATAAGTGACTTAAAGAGAACGGGGTGTTACGGTCTCTCCCACCTTATAAGGAAGTGTGGTAGTGGCGAAGTGAAATCGACTGCCCTCCCCGGACGCCGCCGTACGAGGCACATTATTTTTGTTCAGGGCGTCGTTCCGACAGATATGTTCGGTACCAGCGGTATCCGGGGAGCGGTGGGCGAGGAGGTCACCGCCTCGGTGGGCGTGGACCTCGGGCGCGCAGTGGCGGTCGACGGCGTCGACCGGGTCGTCGTCGGCCGGGACCCCCGCGAGAGCGGCGACCTGCTCGCGGACGCCGTCGCGGCGGGCCTCCGGGAGGCCGGCGCCGACGTCGTCGACCTCGGGCTGGCCGCGACGCCGACGGTCGCCCGGAGCGTCGGCTGGCGGGACGCCGACGCAGGCGTCGCAGTGACGGCTTCGCACAACCCGCCCGCGGACAACGGTTTCAAGCTCTGGAACCCCTCCGGGCAGGCGTACACGGAGGCCCAGCGCGAGCGCATCGCCGGCCTCCTCGAAGAGGGGACGTTCGATCCGGCCGGGTGGGACGACCTCGGCGAGCGGAGGACGTGGCCGGACGCCGCCGACCGCCACGTCGAGGCCATCGCGGGCGCCGTCGACCTGGCGGACCCCCTTTCGGTCGTGGTCGACGTCGGGACCGGCGCGGGCCAGGTGACCGCCGAGGCACTCGGGGAGCTGGGCTGCGAGGTCGAGACGCTGAACGCCCAGCCGGACGGGGCCTTCCCGGCGCGGCCGAGCGAACCGACGGCCGAGCACTGCGAGGGCCTGGCCCGCTACGTCGGCGCGACCGACGCCGACCTCGGAGTGGCCCACGACGGCGACGCCGACCGGACGATGGCGGTCGACGAGACGGGGTCGTTCGTCGCCGGCGACCAGTTGCTCGCGCTGTTCGCCCGGGCCGCGGCCAGCGAGGGCGAGCGCGTCGCCGTGCCGGTCGACACGAGCCTCGCGGTCGAGGACGCACTCGCCGAGGCCGACGTCGGGGCCACGCGGACCTGCGTGGGCGACGTCTTCGTGGCCGAGGCGGCCGCCGAGCCGGACGTCGCCTTCGGCGGCGAACCCAGCGGTGCCTGGATCTGGCCGGAGGAGACCCTGTGTCCGGACGGGCCGCTCGCGGCCTGCAAACTCGCGGAACTGGTGGGCGAGCGCGGACCGCTGGCCGACCAGGTGTCGGACCTGCCGACCTACCCCATCCGGCGGGCCAACGTCCGCGTCGAGAACAAGCGGGCCGTGGTGGCCCGCATCGAGGAGGCGCTGCTCGCTGACTACGGCGACGTGACGACGGTCGACGGCGTCCGCGTCGAGACGCCCGAGGGCTGGTTCCTCGTGCGGGCCAGCGGCACCCAGCCGCTCGTGAGACTGACCGCGGAGGCCCGCGAGGAATCCCGCGCCGACGAGTTGCTCGAAACCGCCCGCGGGTACGTCGAGGCGGAAACGTAAACCTGGATCCGATCCGGCCGTTACGTGTCCGGTTCGCCGTCCGTCCGCCACCGAGTCAGACCCCACGCGACCAGGGCTGCGACGCCCGCCACGACCGTCGGCCCGGGCTCCGTGCTCAGGTACAGCCCCGGGGTCGACGGGTTGTACCGCGTCAGCGGCCACAGCACCGGGTACGACCGCCCCGAGGGGTTCAACAGGAGCGCGTCCGCGAAGAGGTGGGTGGCCGCCCCCAGAGCAAGCAGCAGGAAGACGCGCCTGCGTTCGGCCGGCGCGACCAGGGTCACGCCGACCAGGATCGAGAGCAGGACGCCCCCGGCGGTGTGGAGCGCGAACCAGTCGAAGGGGACCCCCAGCAACGCCTCCACCCGGACGCCGGGCACCACCAGGGCCGCCTTCGAGAGGTCCGGAATCATCGCGCCCGCCATGACGACCGTGACGTACGCCGGCGAGAGCCACCCGTAGCGCCGGGACAGCACCAGCCCGCCCGCGTCCGCCAGCAGCACATGCGCCAGCAGGTCAGGCACCGCGGTCACCACCTCACCCATCCGGCGGTCGGTCGCCGGCGGCGACCGACCGCTCGCCCCGTCGGCCGACGTGGCACGCGTCGATCCGCCAGTACCGGCGAAGCCGCGCGAGGACCCACAGGCCGGCGAGCGCGGAGACGCCCACGGCGTAGGGCATTCCCCATCCCGACACGGCGAAGGCGTTCAGCGCCCGGATCTCCCCGCCGGGTTCGACGACGCCGTAGACCCGCAGGGTATCGCCGGGCGAGACGGCGACGTCTACCCCGGTGACCCGGACCGTCGCCGCCTCGTCTCCCGACTCGACGCGGACGGTCACCGGATCGGCGTCCGTGACCTGCCCGTCGACGACGACGCGGTCCCCGACGTAGCGGTCGTAGTCGGCCAGGAGCGCGGATTTGCCGGGATAGGACCCCGCGTCGGGCGCGGGCGGGAGCGACCCGAACCAGATCCCGAGGCCGGCGAGGGCGAGGAGGAGACCGACGAGGGCGAGGAGTCGAACGCGGGAACCCGTGGTCATTCGTCCGGAATTGGATGCCCCCCTACGTAGAAGTACCGTGGTCTACTCCACGGTGACGCTCTTCGCGAGGTTGCGCGGCTTGTCGATGGCCCGGTCCTTGAGGTCGGCCACGTGGTAGGCGAACAGCTGGAGGTAGACGTTGGCGACGACCGGCTCCGCGACGCCGACCTCGGGGACCGACAACATGGTGTCGAGGAACTTCCCCGCGTCGTCCTCGGAGGAAACCCCCAGGACGGATGCGCCGCGGGAGTCGACCTCCTTGACGGCCTTCAGCGTCTTCTCCGGGTCGGCGCCCTCGGTCAGGACCGCGACGACGGCCGTCTCCGGGGTCACCAGCGCGAGCGGGCCGTGTTTGAGTTCGCCCGCCGGGAACCCCTCGGCGTGGTCGTAGGAGATCTCCTTGAGCTTGAGCGCCCCCTCCAGCGCCACGGAGCGGCCGAGTTCCCGGCCGACGAAGAAGAAGGCCTCGCGGTCGGCGTACTCGCGGGCGATCTCCCGGACGTGGGCGTCCCGGTCGAGCACCTGCTGGACGGCCCCCGGTACGCGCTGCAGTCCCGACAGCAGGTCCGCGGCCGTCTCCGAATCGACCGAGCCGCGGCGACGGCCGAACCACACCGCCAGCAGCGTCAGCGTCACCACCTGGGAGGCGAACGTCTTCGTCGCGGCGACGCCGATCTCGGGGCCGGCGCGGATGTACACCGTCTCGTCGGTCTCGCGGGTGACCGTCGACCCAACTGTGTTGGTCACCGCCAGCGTTCGCGCGCCCGCCGCGTTGGCCCGCCGGAGCGCCCCCAGCGTGTCCGCGGTCTCGCCGCTCTGGGTCACCGCGACGACCAGCGTCGACCAGGGATCGCGGCCGCCGCTGAACTCGTACTCGCTGGCGATGGACGTCGTGACCCGCACGTCGGCGTACCGCTCCAGCAGTTCCTTCGCGTAGAGGCCGGCGTGATAGGAGGTCCCGCAGGCGACGATCTGGATCTCCTCGACGGACTCGACGAACTCGGGGGGCAGCGACAGGTCCAGTTCGACGTCGCCGCCGAGTTCGTCGATCCGCCCCGACAGCGCCTGCCGCAGTGCCTGGGGTTGCTCGTGAATCTCCTTGAGCATGTAGTGGTCGTATCCGCCCTTCTCGGCGGCCTCGGCGTCCCACTCGACGGTCCGGCGCTCGCGCTGGGCCGGGCGGCCGTCGGTAAAGACGGCGACGTCCTCGGCCGTCAGGTGGACGACGTCGCCGTCCTCCAGGTAGGTCACGTCGCGGGTGTACTCGACGAACGCGGGGACGTCGCTGGCCAGGAAGTGCCCCTCCTCGTCGTGGCCGACGACGAGCGGACTGTCCTGGCGGGCGCCGACGATTCCCTCGTGGCCGCGGGCGGTCGCCGCCAGCGCGTAACTGCCCTCCAGGCGGTCGAGCACCCGTTCGAACGCTTCCTGCAGCGAGGCGTCCGGCGTCAGTTCCTCCTCCAGCAGGTGTGGGACGACCTCCGTATCGGTGTCGCTCGTGAAGGTGTGCCTGTCCCGCAACTCCGCACGCAGTTCGTCGTAGTTGTCGATGATGCCGTTGTGAACGACGGCGACGCGGCCGCTACAGTCGGTGTGGGGGTGAGCGTTGTCGTCGGTCGGTTCCCCGTGCGTGCTCCAGCGGGTGTGGCCGATGGCGCAGTTGGCCGCGGACGTCGCGGGGACCGTGAGGTCCTCGACCTGGCCCGCCTGCTTGTAGACGGCGACGTCGCCGTCGTTGACGGCCACCCCTGCCGAGTCGTAGCCACGATACTCGAGGTTCCGGAGCGTCTCCTGGACGATGGGGATGCCGTCCTGGATTCCCACGTAGCCGGTGATGCCACACATCCCTCTTCACCCTCCTGTGTATTGCTCGCCCTTCACTAATACCAGCTTATGGGCGAACTCCGTCGGTAACGACGCCGTATTCTCCGACAGGTATCGGCTACCGGTGCACACACGAAGAACCCACGCCATTCGGTAGATCGGTGGACCGTCGGCCATTTAAGAATGTTGGCCTCGGCTTACTCCTACTGTGTGACCTACAGATACGGCCGGGCTGGGCGACCCCCAGACCGGGACTGCTCCATCCCGACGGCCGAACCGTCGGCGATAACCGACCGTTACCGGAGAGAAATGGAGCGTGGTCCCCGGCGACGGACGATGCGTTCGAGACCACGGGAGCGATTCGCTCGGTTACGGGGTGGCCCTCGCCCTCATCGCCGGACCACGGTCTCGGGCTCGATCCGGCCGTCGATGGCGGCGCCCCGGCCGACGTCGGCGCCGTTCCCGAGGATGGTCCCGGGCGCGACCGACACCCCGCCGCCGAGGACGGAGTTGTCGCCGACGACGCCGCCGAGTCGGACGTCCCGGTGGATCACGTCCCCGAGGACGACGTCGGCGGGGCCGCCCTCGACGGTCGCGTTCGGGCCGACGACCGCGTTCGCGCCGACGACGCAGTCCCGGAGGACGACGCCTGGACCGACGACGGCGTCCGGCAGCAGGATCGAGTTCTCGACGACCGCGTTCGGACCGACGGTGACGTTCTCGCCCATGGCCGTCCCGCGGAGGACGACCGCGCCGGGCTGGATCGACGCGCCCTCGCCCAGGACCGTCGCGTCCGCGACCGACGCGGCGTCGTCGACGCGGGCCGACTCCGCGCGGCGGCCACCGTCGCGGTCGATCACCCGACCGTTGACCGTCAACAGGTCCCACGGCCGGGTCACGTCCAGCCACGGGCCCGGGTTCTGGACCGCGCGGATGGCGTGGGAATCGAGCATCTCGCCGAGCGTCGTCGTGATCGCCAGTTCGCCGTCCGGTTCGGTCCGGCGGATGGCGGCGAAGACGTCCGGGCCGAAGGCGTAGACGCCGCCGTTGACGAACTCCGAGGACACGGCGTGGACCGGCGGCTTCTCGGTGACCTCGACGACGCGGCCGTCCTCGACCTCGACGACGCCGTACAGTTCGGGTTCGTCGACCCGGGTGACGCCCATCGCGACGTCGCCGGTCCGCTCGCGCTCGGCGATCACGCGCTCGACGAACGAGGCGTCGACGATCCGGTCGCCGTTCAGGACGACGAAGTCCCCGCCGATGTACGACTCCGCGGTCAGGATGGCGTCGCCGGTCCCCAGTTGTGTGTCCTGGACCGCGTAGGTGACGTCGACCCCCCAGGCGTCGCCGTCGCCGATGTGGTTCTGGATGCGCTCGCGCTTGTACCCGACGACGAGGACGACCTCGTCGATGCCTGCGTCCGCGACGGCCTCGATCACGTGCTCCAGCACCGGCCGGTTCGCGACCGGGAGCATCGGTTTCGGCCGGACGTTCGTCAGCGGCGCCAGCCGCGTCCCTTCGCCGGCCGCAAGGATGACTGCCTTCATCGACTACCCTACAGTTACTCGCTCCGGGGACTTATAAGGGATGCACCTGGCGTGACGGTCACCCGGCCCGCAGGACGTTCGCAACCGGGCGGGTCGTCTTCCCGGACGCAGTTTCACGTCAGCGCTTGCGACCCTCGCGTCGACGTCGAACCGGACGCCGTCGCTCTCGGGGAACTGCTCCGAGAGGCTTTCCTCACCCGGTCCGGTCCCGCAAGACCGTCTCGCCCGGTTTGGTGGTCGTGCCCGCCCCCAGTTTGATCCCGACGTTCAGGCTGGTGTTGATCCCCGTCTTGACATCGTCGGCCGCGACGACGCCGAGTTTCCGGCGGCCGGTGTCGACCCACTCGCCCTTGACGCGCATGCGGACGTTGCCGTCGTCGTGCCGGAGGTTCGCGACCGTGGTCCCCGCGCCGAAGTTGACGTCCCGGCCGAGGATCGAGTCCCCGACGTACGAGAGGTGGTTGGCGCTCGCGCCGGACATGAGGATCGAGTTTTTCACCTCCACGGCGTTGCCCACCTCGACGTCCGGACCGAGGACGGTTGCACCCCGGACGTAGGCGTTCGGGCCGACGTCGGCGCCGGACTGGATCAGGGCCGGCCCCTCGACGTAGGCCCCTGCGCGGACCCTGGCGCCGTCTTCCACGACGACGTCGCCCTTGACGGTGGCCCCCTCCTCGATTTCGCCGTCGAGGCGGCGGTCGAGGTCCGCCAGCAGGAGTTCGCTGGCGTCCAGCAGTTCCCAGGGCCGGCCGACGTCGAGCCACGGCCCGGCGTGTTCGACCGCGGCGACGTGGGCGCCGCGGTCGATCAGTTCCAGCAGCGCGTCGGTGAGTTCGTACTCGCCGCGGGGGCTCCGGTCCAGTCCGTCGATCACCCCGAAGATGGACGGCGGAAGGGCGTACAGCCCGAGGTTGGCGAGGTTCGTCGGCGGGTCCGCGGGTTTCTCGACGATGCCGGTCACCCGGTCGCCGTCCGACGAGGCTCCTCCAGCACCCTCGCGCCGGACGACGCCGTAGGCGGAGGGGTTCTCGACCGGCTTGACCGCCATCGCCGGGCCGTCGTCGGCCGCGAGGGATTCGACGAGGGCCACCGGAACCACGACGTCGCCGTTGAGGACGAGAAAGCGCTCGTCGACGTGGCCCGCGGCCCGGCCGACGGCGTGGGCCGTCCCGAGCTGGTCGGTCTGTTCGACGTACTCGACCGGGCGGCCCCGGTACTCCTCGCCGACCGCTTCGCGGATGGCGTCGGCGCGGTACCCGACGACGAGGACGAACCCGTCGACGTAGGGCGCGGTCGCGTCGAGGACGCGCTGGAGGATCGGCCGGCCGGCGACCGGAAGCATCGGTTTCGGGCGCGTTTCGGTGAGCGGGCGCATCCGGGTGCCTTCGCCGGCGGCGAGGACGACAGCTTTCAT
>CAYTAG010000158.1:0-5609 GCA_964435625.1 uncultured Halobacteriales archaeon
GCTCGACGACGGTGGCGGTCCCCGACGACGTCGCGTGCGTCGTGGTCCGCGGCCACGACGAGACCCACGGCTACGGCGGCCGTGCGATGCTCGTGACCGTCGACTCCGGGGACACCCGACCAGGGCCCCGAACCGACCTCGTTTGCGGACGCCACCTGCCCCGGGTAACCACGAACGTGGATAATATGCGGATAAATTACCCCAAGATGTGCACGTACCAGTGGGTTGAAGGACCTCGGCGGCCGTAGGGGAGGTATGACCGACGTCATCGACGGGGACGCCATCGCCGGCGAGATCAGGGGGGAACTGGAGGATGCGGTCGAGGCGCTGGCGGACGCCGGCACCAGGCCGACGCTGGCGACGGTGCTGATGAGCCCCGATCCGGCCAGCGAGACCTACGTGTCGATGAAACAGCGCGACTGCGAGGAGGTGGGCATCGGGACCCGCGACGTCGAACTCCCGCTTTCCGCCCCGGCCGCGGACCTCCACGCGGCAATCGAGGAGTTGAACGCCGACGACGACGTCCACGGCGTCCTCGTGCAGATGCCCGTCCCGGACCACGTCGACGACCGCGGGGTCATCGAACGGATCGACCCCGACAAGGACGTCGACGGGTTCCACCCCGAAAACGTCGGCCACCTGGTCGCGGGGGACCCCCGGTTCAGGCCCTGCACGCCCCACGGCATCCAGCGGTTGCTCGCCGCCGCCGGCGTCGACACCGAGGGTGCGAACGTCACCGTGGTCGGTCGGTCGAACATCGTCGGCAAGCCGCTCGCGAACCTCCTTCTGGGAAAGGGACGGGGGGGCAACGCGACCGTGACGGTCTGTCACTCCCGGACCGGGGACCTGGCCGCGAAGACCCGCGACGCAGACGTCGTGGTCGCCGCCTGTGGCGTCCCCGAACTGATCGACGGGTCGATGCTCGCCGAGGGCGTCGTCGTGGTCGACGTGGGGGTCAACCGGGTCGAGGCCGACACCGAGAAGGGGTACGAACTCGTCGGCGACGTCGACTTCGAGAGCGCGAAGGAGAAAGCGGCCGCCATCACGCCCGTCCCGGGTGGCGTCGGACCGATGACCCGGGCGATGTTGCTGTACAACACGGTGAAAGCCGCCAGCGAGCAGTCCGGCGTCGACGTGGACCTGCCCTGACTCACTCCGACCGCGCGTCCGTCGTGCTGCCTCCGACCTCGCGTCCGTCGTGCTGACTCACCCCGGCCCCGCGTCCGTCGTGGTGTGTCCCCGCTGTGCGCGGCGGTAGTAGTACCCGATCAGTGCCCCGAACACGCCGACGAACGCGACGCCGATGGCGACGAGTTCGGGGACGCCGGCCTCGACCAGGCCGTACGTGACCAGCGGGATCGCCAGCAGCGCGCCGAACCCGACCGTCCCGCTGATCAGGGAGTTCGGTCCCGTCTCCGGCGGTTCGCCGCCGGCCAGCGTCGCCGCGCCGGTCACCGCGAGCACCACGACCACCACCAGCCCGAAACTCGCGATCACGGCCAGCGCGGGGGATTCGGTCCGAGGCTGGACGAACGAAAAGGCGAACGAGTACAGCATCAGCAGCGCGACCATGCGGGCCGCCCCGGCGAGGTCCTCGGCGTCGACCATGGATTCGTCTCGGGGAGCGCCGGGAAGTAGCTTTCCGCGGTCGGGGTGGCACCGTTCAGATTCAATCACTCCCTCGACCGAAACCAGCCAGAAAGCCCCCGGGCGCTCGACCCGCCGGGCCTCGCTGCGCGCCTCGTCGCTCCTTCGCGTTGCTCAGTCGCTCCTGCGGTGCTTGCGTCGTCCGGGCGGGATCGAGCGCCCGGCCCCTTTCAGTCCCACCCAACGTGGATTGTGCCGGACACCAACGCTTTGCCGGACGTGCCGGTCACCATCGCTCCGCCGGATGTGCCGGCCACCTTCGCTAATCTGAACAATGCCGTCGGGGTCGAACTGAAACGTTAAGCCGCCGGGCGCGTCACCCTCCGCCATGAGCGAGTTCGACGCCGGGGCGGCCGAGACGCCGCACCCGGAGGTCCAGCAGGTGCTCAACCTGATCGAGGCCGCGGACGTGCCCGACATCCACGAGTTACCGCCCGCGGAGGCCCGCGTCGCGTTCGAATCGGCGTTCCCCGAGGGCGACCCGGCGGCCGAGGTCGGCGCCGTCGAGGACCGGACGATCCCGGGACCGGCGGGGGACCTGCCGGTGCGAATCTACGAACCGAACGGCGGCCCGTCGGGGCCGCCGGTCGTGTACGCCCACGGCGGCGGGTTCGTGCTCGGCGGCCTGGACACCCACGACGACACCTGCCGGGTGCTGTGCGAGGCCGCGAAGTCGGTCGTCGTTTCGGTCGACTACCGGCTGGCACCCGAACACCCGTTCCCGGCGGCCGTCGAGGACGTCTACGCGGCGACCGAGTGGGTCGACGCCAACGTCGCCGACGACCGGGCCGGCGGCGACGGGGTAGCAGTCGCGGGCGACAGCGCTGGCGGGACCCTGGCCGCGGTCACCGCACTACTGGCCCGCGACCGGGCCAGCCGAGGGGAGTCGGTCCCGGAGATCGCCTACCAGGGGTTGCTGTACCCCGCGACCGACGTCGAGTTGTACCCCTCCGTCGAGGAGAACGCCGAGGGGTACTTCCTGACGGCGGAGGACATGGCGTACTTCCACGACCACTACCTCGCCCACGAACTGCACGGCTACAACAGGTACGCGTTCCCGATGGCCGCCCGGGACCTCTCGGGACTGCCGCCCGCGACGGTCGTCACGGCGGGGTTCGACCCCTTGCGGGACGAGGGGACGGCCTACGCCGAGCGCCTGGCCGACGCGGGCGTCGCCGTCGCGTTCCGCAACTACGAGGACGTGATCCACGGGTTCGCCAACATGCTCGGCGGGTTCGGCGTCTCCCGTGCGCGGGAGGCGCTGACGGCGCTGGCGGCCGACCTCCCGGCGGCGGCCGAGTGACCGCTTCGACGGGCATCCACCGGCACGGCCCGCCGGAGCGAGGGCGGTCAGGGTCTGATGGCGGGAGGGTAGCGATCAGGGCCGGATCGCCGACACGAGGACGACGGCGGCGACCAGCAGGACGACCAGCGCGCCCACGTGGAAGCCGCCGCCGACGGACGCGAAGATGCCGGCGACGACCCCGACGCTGGCGACGCCGACGACGAGGCTGACGCCGGCGTGGACGAGTTCGCCGCGGGCGGTCGCCGCGTGGCGGCCCACCTGCCGGCCCAGGGTGACCGCCTGCTCGCCGAAGTCCCAGGCCAGGATCGCGCCCAGGGTCCCCGAGAGCAGCCAGACCGCGCCGGCGTCGGCCAGGCCGGCGAGGACGACGCCGCCGAACAGTCCGAACGACCCGGCGACGACCGCGCCGACCGACCCGACGGTGACCCCGGCCGCGACCAGCGCCAGGCCGCCGATCCCGACCGCGCCGGCCGTCGGCGACCACAGCGCCACCACAGCTACGGACGCGACGGCCGCGGCGACCGCGAGGCCGCCGCTGAGCCGGAGCGGCGACCGGTCGACCTCGTCGGTCACCGCCGCCACCTCCATTCGTCGTCGGTCATCGCCTCCACCCCCGTTCGGCCGCGGCGACGGCCGTCTCCAGCGGGTCCGGGGGCCGCCAGTCGACCACCCGGACGTCCGCGTCCCGCAGCGACGACAGCCGGAGGTCACGTTCGGCGCGGGCCAGCACCCCGCCGGGGGAGTCCGCGGTCGTCACGTCGGGGGTAACGGCCGTCACCGCGTGGCCGTCGATGGCGAACGTCTCGGCGATGGAGACGGCGTAGTCGTCCAGCATGGGCGACAGCCAGAACACCTGGCGGTCGCCGCGGATCTGCCGACGGAGCGCGTCGAAGTGCCGCGGGTAGAACGTCTCCGCCGGCGGCGCCACCGGAATTTCGGACGCCAGGAACTCCCGTGCCCGCACGCGGTGGCCCCGACCCAGCCCGGGATCGAGGTAGGCGATTTCGGGGGCGAGCGCCGCCACGCCGACGCGGTTGCCCGCCGACAGGAGGCCGTCCAGGAGTTCGCGGGCCGCCTCGACGCTGTGCTCGACGGCGTTGTCGGCCCCGTTCGGCGTCGTGACGAACGCGCGAGGCCGGGCGTCGACCACGAGTAACACCGTCGCCATCCGCTCGGCCTCGAACTCGACGGTCGATAGCTCGCCCGTGCGGGCGAGGCGGTGCCAGTCGACGCGGCCGAGCGGGTCGCCCGGCCGGTACTCGCGGACGGAGTGAAACTCCGCGCCGGCGCCGGCGACGCCGCTGGTGACGGTGCCCGCGTAAGGGCTGGTGACCGACCGGAGCGACACCGTCTCGCCGGATTCGGCCGCCGGCACGCAGGTGATCGTCGTTTCCGGCGTCGGAACGGTCGTCTCCACCTCGACGGCGCCGCTGGCGTCGCGGGCGAAGACGGTCGCCGCCCCGAACCGGTGTTCGCCGCGGCTCCCCTTCACGACGTACTCGAAGGAGGCCTCCGCGCCGGGCGCCAGCGCCGCGTAGGTGCGGGCGACGCCATCGACGACGGACAGCCCCTCGGGGACGCCGTCGACGATCCGCAGGTCCGCGAGCGCAGCGTCGCCGACGTTCTTGATGGTCGTCGTCACGGCGACCCTGTCACCGGCGTCGGGGGTCTCGGTCGAGACATCGCGCTCGACCGCCAGGTCGACCTCGGGCGGGGCGGCCCCCCGGGCGAACGCGGCGTACCCGATGGCGACCATGCCCGCCAGGAACACCGCGGGCTGGCTCAGGACGGCCCCCGCGGCCGCGCCGAACAGCGCCATGGCCGTGATCCCCCGCCAGCGGTTGGTCTCCCGGACGGTCGTCACCGCGACCCCCCTGTCGAACCGTCGTTGGCGTCGGCCCGCCGACCGCCGTCGGCCGTGCTCCGACCGCCGGCTCCGGCTGCTCGCTGGCCCTCCTCGGGGGCTTCCCGGGCGTCGTCGCCGTCCCTGGCGACGACGCCGCGACGGTCCGAGCCGTCACCGCTCGTCGCCGGCGCGTCGTCGGCGTCGACTTCGCCAGTCTCGACGCCGACCAGATCCGCGACGGCCGCCGCCGCGTGGTTCGCCCGGCGAGTCAGGGACCCGGAACTCGACGTCGACAGCAATCCAGCGTCGACGTCGGCCGCGTCGTCGGTGAACAGCGCGGCGGCCGCGGGGTCGTCGGTCCAGGTGCCCGCCTCGACCGCCGCCTCGGCTGCCTCGCGGTCGTGGTCCCGGCGGCGAAGCGCGGCCACGATGGCCCGCCGGAGGCGTCGTCGCAGCCGCTTGCGGCGGCTCCTGAGGGTCCGCCCGGAGTCGACGTTGCCGGCGGCGACCGCCAGTTCGTCGAAGTCGGTCCCGGGCGCCGGGCCGGCGGGCGCCGTCTCGGGGTCGTTCTCGACGGTCCCCACGTCGAGGTCGCTCCGGTAGCGGTGCCAGAGGACGCGCGCACCCTGGACGCCCGCGAGCACGCCGATCACGACGACCACGTGCTCGCCCGACGGGACGACCCCCGCCAGCGACGGGTCGACGATCATCGCCAGCCCGGCGACCGCGACGGCGACGCCGACGCCCGCCAGGACCGAGCGGAAGGAGGTCACTGCCATCCCTCCGCGTCGGCGTCGGTGCCGTCGGCGT
>CAYTAG010000158.1:5709-8648 GCA_964435625.1 uncultured Halobacteriales archaeon
CGTCGGCGTCGGTGCCGTCGGCGTAGGCGTCCTCGATGTCCCGGAGAGCGTCGATGGCCCGTTGCTCGCGGTCGGCGGTGACCTCGTGGCCCCCGTACCGGACCGCCTCGAAGGTGCGGACGAGTTCGTCGACGTCGTCGGGGGCCATCCCGGCCGCGACGGCGGCCCGCCGGAACTCGCCCGGGGTGCGGACGTCCGGGGACTCCACGTCGAGCAGTTCCGTCATGCGCTTGTAGGCGCGGTAGACCTCGTTCTCGACCGCGGCGTCGCCCTCCAGGCGGTCGGCGGCCTCGCCGGCCACCGTCCCGATGGCCGCCAGGGTGTCCCCCTCGCGCTCGTCGGCAGTGAAGGACTCCTCGACGCCGCCGGACCGGCCCCGCAGGACGGCCGCGGCGATCACCCCGAGGGTCACCACGGCCAGGCCGCCCAGCAACAACAGCTCCGGGCTCTCGGTGATCCCCTCGATGGCCTCCTGGCTGCCGCTGCCGACGCCCTCGCCCTCGCCGGTGCCGGTCCCGTTCCCGCCGGTCGACTCGTTGGCCGGATCGCCGCCCGACGGCGTTCCGGGGCTCTCGGCCCCGTCCTCCATCAACAACAGCAGCAACAGGACCCAGCCGACGGCCAGGGCGCCGGCCACCACCACCTGTACCAGCCCCCTGAGCGCCTCCAGTGGCTGGCGCAACAGTCCGTACGTGGCGGTGGCCGCCAGCAAGACCAGCACGCCGAAGACGAAGTACATGAAGAAGTCGAACCGCGGCGGCGTGATGCCGGTGCCCGTCGCGGGGTCTTCCTCCGGTTCCCCGACCCCGGTCTCGCCGCCGGTGTCCTCGACCGGGGCCGACAGCGTCGACGCCGCCAGCGCCACGACGATCAACGCCACGAGTCCGAGCACCGCGTAGCCGAGGCGACGCCGCTCCATGCACGATGGACGGGAACGGGGGGACATGAACGCTGTGGGTTCCGTTCGCAGACTGGCGGGTGCTCGCTCGTCCGTCTCCCGCCGACTACTCCGGGGCGTCGTCGAGGCGGTCGAGCCGGCCCCGGGCGGATTCCAGCGCCCCGTCGTCGCCCGCTCGCAGGTAGGTGCCGACCTCGCGGACGGCCGACAGCAGGCGCTCGGCGGTTTCGGGGTCGACGTCGCCGTCCAGCGCCTGCAACCGGCGCTCGTGGTCGTGGACGCGCGCGAGGAGGTCCCGGACCTCGGGGTGGGGGTTCGCCTCGAGCCACCGGCGGACCTCCCGGCGGTAGGCCTCGACCGCGTCTGCGACCGCGAGGCCGCGGGCCGCTCGTAACGGCGGCGGGATCGCCGCGGGTGGCGGCCGCTCGCCGCTGTCTGCGCCGCCGAGCAGTTCCAGCAGGTAGCCGTGCTCGCGGTCGTCGAGGTCGAGGGCGCGGTCGGCCGCGTCGGCGACGTACGCCAGTTCGAGCGCGGCGAGGTAGGTGTCGTCGAGCGGCTGGAGGTCGCCGCCGCGGACGAACCCGTGCCGCCGGACGAACGACCGGCACTCGGCTTTCGCCTCCCGGGCCAGTTCCCGGGGCGACAGGTCCTCGACGGCCGCCCGGACGTCGGTGAGGTCGAAGTCGGCCGGGCTGGCGGTGTGCAGCGCCCGCTCGTCGTCGAGGCCCCGGCTACGGACGCTCCCGCAGTCCGGGCACGCGACGCTGCCCGTCTCGTAGTACGACCAGCGGGCCCCGCAGTCCCGGCACTCCCGACGGCCGCGGATCTCCATGCCCGGGCGTTCGGCCCCCGGGGGCAAAAACCCGGTCCCGACGGACCCGCCGACCGGGCCGACCATCACGAGACCAGTTCGTACAGGCCGGTAACTGCGAACATGAGCGCCCCCAGCCCCAGGACCGTCTGGAGGACGCCCAGTCCGGCGACCGACCGCAACCCGACGGCCACCAGCAACCCTACGGACGCGACCGACACCGCGAGCAGGGTCGCCACGACCAGCGACAGGTCCAGTTCGTACTGCAGGACCATCACGAGAAACGACAGCAACGCCAGGAACGCCGCCACGATCAGCCCGAGCCGGTCCATGGAGACTTGTCAAGTAACCATGGTAAAATAGTTAGTGATTTCATCGTTCCGAGGGGTAGGCGGGTCGCTCACCGGTGGGGGTGCGCTTGCGGACGATTCCCAGGGGATAGTCGCCCGCAGGTTGGGTTGCCCTTCCGAGCGATTCCCGGTGGTCAGTCGCTGGCCGCGTTCCGGACCTCGTCCCAGCGGCCGGCCGATTCGAGGTGTGCCTGGAGTTCGGCGGCGTACTCCTGGGCCAGCGACTCCGCGGCCGCGCGGCGTTGTTCGTCCTCGTCGTCGCCGTCGCCGCCGAGCAGGTTCTTGAGGCCGTCGAGCAGTCCGCCGGACCGGTCGGGGGTGGTGCCGCCCGGGGTCGCGCCGGCCATCGCGGCGTCGACGTCGTCCAGTTCGGACATGACGGCGGGCAGTTTGCTGGTGTCTGCGACGATCCGGGCGCGTTCGGGGTCGCCCGGGCGTTCGACCTCGAACTCGACGGCGGTCATGATGAGGCCCCACTGCTGGCGGGAGAACTGCGACTCGGCCACCCGTGGGGTGAACTCCTGATCGACGGTCATGCGCGCGCCGACGATCAGGTCCCTCCAGTTGGTCATGGCCGACAGTTGGGAAACCTCCCGTATCACTCTGTCGGGCCTGGTACGTGACTGTGTAATGGTCACCACTCTCCGGCGCGCGCGAGAGATGAGTAACGCAGGTGGTGCGAACGGACGTGAGCGTCCCGAGTAACGCAGTCGGTTGGGGAGGGTGTGGACATCTCTAGGTGTTGCATGCCGCTAGCGTCGCTGTCTCCGACGTGACTCGACGGCATGCAACGCCCAGGGATCAACCTCACGCCTCCCCAGCCGGCTCGCTCGGCCTGGGTTCGCGGCGTCGCCGCTCACCCGGACGCTCACTCGTCCCT
>CAYTAG010000159.1:0-8452 GCA_964435625.1 uncultured Halobacteriales archaeon
ACGATTCCGGCGCGCGACGTTAACGGTTCGGGGGGTTCGTGACGCCCTGTCACGCGGTGCTCTTCCCGTCCCCGGGGCGGATCGACAGGACGAACCTGCCCGTCAGGACGAGTCCGGTAAGCCAGATGATGGGTATGGATTCTATTTGCGGGAACTTTTTTACGTCTACCCACGATACATCGGTACGTGACCGACGCGACGCTGGACGACCGCGGTCGTCTCACACTTCCGAAGGAGATCCGAGAGCGATACGGTGACCGCTATCGTATCGTTCAGCTTCACGATGGAGTCAAGCTGGTTCCGATTGCCGAGGACCCGCTCGACGCGCTCAGAGACGAGTTCGCGGACGTCGAGAAGTCGGCTGACGAACTTCGTGAGGGGGCGCGTGACGCGGCGCTCGACGAGGCCGGACGGTAAATGTACGTGGAAACGGGTTTCCTCCTCGCCCTCGTCAAAGACGAGGACTGGCTCGGAGAGGCCGCCGAGACGGTGTACCGGGAGAAGCGGGACGAGTTGTGGACCTCACAGTTCACACTCGTGGAGTTGCTTCTGGTCGCGTACCGGGAGAACCGTGACACGGAGCGGGTCGTCACGAACGCAGCCGATCTCGTGGCGGTCCGTGGCGACGTCGAGACGGTCGTCGCGGCCGCGACCTACGTAGCGGACCACGGGCTTACCCCCTTCGACGCGCTTCATCTCGTCGAGTCCGACGGCGCTACTATCGCTTCCAGTGACGACGCGTACGATGGATTTGCGCCTCGTCTCGACCTGAAGACGGTCGACGAGGAGTGACGCTCCGCAACCACTAAACGCACCTCCTGCTAATCCAACGGTAATGGCCGACTGGACGGAGAAGTACCGCCCGACGACGCTGGCGGAGGTGCGCGGCAACGACAAGGCCCGCGACCAGTTACGGGAGTGGGCCGAAAGCTGGGACGACCACCGCGAGGCCGCGGTCCTGCACGGTAGCCCCGGGGTCGGCAAGACCTCGGCGGCGCACGCGCTGGCCAGCGACATGGGGTGGGAGGTCCTGGAGATGAACGCCAGCGACCAGCGCACGAAAGACGACATCGAGCGGTACGCCGGCCGCGCCGCCGGCAACGCGACGCTGGGCGGTTCCATGCAGCGGGCACAGCGGGAGCTTGCCGACGACGAGTCGGGGGGCGACGGGGGGGCTGCAGTGGGTCCGGAGGGCCGGCAGTTGATCGTCCTCGACGAGGCGGACAACGTCCACGGCAACGCCGACCGGGGCGGCGCCGCCGCCATCACGCGGCTGGTCAAAGAGGCCGAACAGCCGGTGGTGCTGATCGCCAACGACTACTACGAGATGTCCAACGCCCTCCGGCGGGCCACCCGGGAGATCGAGTTCCGGGACGTCTCGAAGCGCTCCATCGTGCCCGTGCTGCGGGACGTCTGCCGGAAGGAGGACGTCGACTACGAGGAGGAGGCCCTGGAGGCCATCGCGGAGTCGACCAGCGGCGACCTCCGCTCGGCGATCAACGACCTCCAGGCGCTGGCGGAGGGCGACCGCGAGTTGACGACCGACGACGTGGTGACCGGCGAGCGCGACCGCACGAAGGGCATCTTCGACTTCCTCGACGAGGTGATCAAGGAGAAAGGTGCCGAGGAGGCGCTGCGAGCCTCCTACGACGTCGACGAGACGCCGGACGACCTCATCAACTGGCTCGACGAGAACGTTCCCAAGGACTTCGAGGGCGAGGAACTGGCGGACGCCTACGGCTTCCTGTCGAACGCGGACCGCTGGCTGGGGCGGGTGCGGGCCACCCAGGAGTACTCGTTCTGGCGGTACGCCAGCGACAACATGGTCGCCGGCGTCGCGGCCGCCCGGGGCGGCGAGAAGGGCGGATGGACCCGCTACAGTCCGCCATCCTACTGGTCGCGGCTCGGCCGCACCAGCGGGACGCGGGACACCCGCGATTACGTCGCCCGCGAGATCGCCGAGGAACACGCCGTCAGCGTGGCGACCGCCCGGCGGGAGATCCTGCCGTACCTCGCGGCGATCACCCACCACTGCAAGAACCGCGAGGCGACCGTCGCGATGGCCGCCCGCTACGACCTCGACGCCAAACACGTCTCGTTCGTCACCGGCAGCGGCGAGGACACCAACAAGGTCCAGGACGTCGTCGCCGAGGCCCGCGAACTGCGGGGCGGCAGCCTCGAAGAGAGCGAGGGGTACTTCGACGCCGATCCCGGCGAGGAGACCGACGACGGCGACGACGCCCAGGCGACCCTCGGCGGCAGTGACGAGGATGCCGACGACGCCCCCGGGAGCGAACCGCCCGACGACGCCGGGGCCGACGAACCGGACGACGAAAGCCAGACCGGACTGGGTGACTTCGCCTAGGTCCGGACGGCCAGCTTCGCGTCGCCCCCGTTATATGAGAATATGATCATATATTCATATAACCTCGTTCTTTAGTCCTCGCCGGCCCCGCGTTGGGGCATGCGCGCGGCAGTCCTAGAGGACTACGGCGAGCCGCTGGCGGTCCGGGAGGTGGAGGAGCCGACGCCGGCACCCCACGGGGCGGTCGTGGAGGTCGAGGCCTGTGGCATCTGCCGGAGCGACTGGCACGCCTGGATGGGCCACGGGGAGTGGAACGACGACCGGGTGCCGGAGGGCCAGGTCCTCGGCCACGAACCGGCGGGCCGGGTCGTCGAAACGGGCGAGCAGGTCGACGCACTCGCGGCGGGAGACAGGGTAGTCGTCCCGTTCGACCTCGGCGACGGGACCTGCCCGCAGTGCCGAACCGGCCACGGAAACGTCTGCGAGGACGGGTGGGCGCTGGGCTTCGAGGCGGCCGCGCCCGGCGCGTTCGCCGAGCGCGTCCACGTCCCACGTGCGGAGTACAACGCAGTCCGACTCCCCGACGGCGTCTCGGCGGTCGAGACGGCAGCGCTGGGCTGCCGGTACGCGACCGCGTTCCACGCGCTGGCCCACCGGGCGGACATTGCGGCCGGCGACTGGGTCGCGGTCCACGGCTGCGGCGGCCTGGGACTGGCGGCAGTCGAGATCGCGGGCGCCCTCGGCGCGAGCGTCGTCGCCGTCGACGTCCGGGAGCGGCCGCTCGAACTCGCCGCCGACCTGGGCGCGGACGCGACCGTCGACGCCAGCGGGCGGCCGGACGTGCCGGCGGCGGTCCGCGAGGCGGTGGGCGACGACCCCGCCAGCGGCCCCGCGGGCGGCGTCCACGTCTCGGTGGACGCGCTGGGCCGCGCGGAGACGTGCCGCAACAGCGTCCGGAGCCTTCGCGCCCGCGGGATCCACGTCCAGGTGGGCCTGACGACCGACGCCGAGCGCGGCGAAATCGCCCTGCCGACGGACTACCTCGCCCGCTGGGACCTCTCGGTGCTCGGTTCCCGCGGGATGCCGCCGGCCCGGTACGACGAACTGCTGCGGATGGTCGACGCCGGGACGCTGGACCCCGGACGGCTCGTGACGCGAGAAGTAGCGCTGGACGACGTTTCCGACCGGCTGGCGGCAATGACCGACTACGGGACCGAAGGCGTCGAGGTCGTCACGTCGTTCTGACTAGTCTGCAAACTCCTCGCCGTCGAACACCGACGACAGAACCTTCCGCTCGGCGGTCCGGAGGTGGTTCTGGAAGGTCGGGGAGGCGATGTCCAGCGTGTCGGCCAGTTCCTCGCCGGTGGTGGTGCGGGGCCACTCGAAGTAGCCGCCGAAGAAGGCGTACTGCAGGACCTCCAGCTGGCGGTCGGTCAGCGCCGCCGTGAATCCGTCCCGGTGGTTCTCCGCGTCGGTCGCCGGCTGGGTGCGCTGGGAGACGATCTCGACCCGGTCGTGTGACTCCCGGAGCGTGGTCACGATGGAGTCGCCGTCGACGTCGCCCGGAAGGGCGACGAGCAGGCGGAGTCGCCGGTTGCTCGCCATCACCGCCCGGACGTCGGCCCGCACCGAGGACAGCAACTCGAACAGCCCCGGGAACGAGCGCCGGAGTTCGAAGCGGCCGCCGTCCTCGTGGGTCGAGAGGGCGACGAGGTCGTCCAGTTCCGAGGCCGAGTCGCCGAACTCGTGGACCCGTTCGGGGGGGATGCCGTCGACGTCCAGGTAGAGGGAGACGTCCGCGTCGTCCCTGAGAACTGCACCGCGGGCCGAGACGTCGCCGCTGGCCCTGTCGCCCAGGGGTTTGAGGAAGAGGTCCCGGTCGTCGACGGCGAGTTCGAGTTCGTGCTCGCGGGCCACCGTTCCGGGGCGGTCGGAGACGTCCCGGACGTTGACGACGAACCCCTCGACGGCGGGGTCGTCCAGCAGGTTGTTGCCCCGGGCCTCGACGGGCCGCCAGGAGCCGTCGGCGTGGCCCAGCCGGAACTCCGCGACCGGTGACTGGTCCTCGTCCACCATCGCCTCCTCGAACAACCCACGGACGCGCTCGCGGTCGTCCGGGTGGACGTACTGGTAGACGTCCGACCCGGCCACCTCCTCGACCGGGAGGCCGACGAAGCGCTCGATGGCCGGACTCGCGTAGGTGACGGTCCCGTTGCGGTCCAGCACCGCGATGGCGTCCGAGGAGCCCTCGATGAGTTTGCGGAACCGCTCGCGGGTCTCGTCGACCGCCCGCTCGGCGCGGTACCGCGAGACGGCGTTGCGGATCCGCGCCGCGAGGATGGTGTACTGCTCGCCGCCGCCCTTGCGGACGTAGTCGGTGACGCCCGCGGAGATGGCCTCGCTGGCGATCTCCTCGCTGCCCTTGCCGGTGAAGAGGATAAAGGGCAGCGTCGGGTCCCGGCCGCGGACCTTCGCCAGGAAGTCCAGGCCGTCCAGTCCGGGCATCTTGTAGTCGCTGACGACGCACTCGAACTCGTCGCCCTCGAGGCGCTGTAGCCCCGACTGGGCGTCGACCTCCGTGGTCACGTCCATGTCCGCGTCGACCTGTTCGAGGTGGGTCGCAGCGATGTCGGCGAAGGACTCGTCGCTGTCCACCAGGAGTACGCGTACCGCCTCACCTCCGCCGAGGTTCATGTCAACGATTTCTCCCTCCTCCGGGATAACCACGTTGGCCATATTTCTGATATGTACGGCAGGCGTCGAAGGGACGGCCCCGCCGACGTCGATTTTCCGGCCGCCGGCGCAGGGCTACGATCCGCGGCCGAACCCGAGGGCTGTCCAGAGGAGGCCCCCCGACAGCGCCGCGGCGAGCAAACCGTAGGCGGCGAAGACCGGCCCCGTCGGGGCGAGCAACTGCCGGCCGGCTAGCACCACCAGCGGGTGCAGTAGCGGCAGGGCGACGGCCACCGTGGCGGGCCGGCCGTCGAGGTACTCCCGGCCGGCGACTGCAACGGCGACGGCGACGGCGAACGCCGCCAGCGTGACCGCGTACTGCAGCGTCTGGACCGGCGGCGTGAGGCTGGTGACGAACGGCGGGTACAGCATCACCTGGGCCGGCACCAGGCCGACCCCGGCGATGGCCAGCACCCGGAGTCGGCCCGGCGTCAGCGCCGGCCGCCAGGTGGCGACCGTCGCGGCCGCGAACGACGCGAAGATGGCGAACGCCACCCAGAAGTGCGCCGCCAGGATCGGGATCTCGTAGGTCAGGACCGTCTCGCGGCCCAGTAGCACCTGGATGGGCAACAGGACCACGCCGAGGGTGACCGCCCAGCGGACGCGCCGGGTGGCCGCGCCGCGCCAGGCGGCCCACCCCGTCCCGAGGATGGCGAAGCCGGCCACCCCCGCGACGACGCGGTGGATCCACTCGAAGAAACTGGGGAACGACTGCGGGAACAGGTTCAGGAAGCCGCCGTCGCAGACCGGCCAGCGCGCCTGGCAGGCCAACCCCGCGCCGGTCGCCTTCGTCGCCACGCCCAGCAGGATCGTCAACACGACCAGTACCAGCGTGACCGCGATCAGTCTCGGGAACGTGACCCGGCCACCCACCCCACGAGCGCGTGCCCCACGTTCGCCGTGTGCCATGGTCGGCCGTTCGGGGAGGCCGTACTTAGGGGCCGCGTCTCGTTCCCGCCTGTTGGGAATCGAAACGGGCGATTGGAACCAACTTAGCTTACACCCGGCATATCCCGACGAACAGTGCGACGAATCCCCCAAGAAGAGCGACGTACAGTCCGGTCTCCGGGACGCCATACGGGGACCACACGACGTGTATTCCGACCAGAAGACTACTCACAAGGATAGCCATCGTGATACTCCACGCCGACAACGCGTTCGACGCGCCAAACGAGTTGCGGGCGAGCGCCAGGACTACCGTCGCCACGATAGCCACCCCTATCGATATTATGATGAAAACGTTAGTTCCCATGTCCAGAGATAATAACAGAGCGAGATGGAGAAAAACGGCGATCAGTGCCACGGCGCCGCTTCCCGTAACGACGTATGTCTGCCGACGATCTCCGAGCTGGAATAATTCCGTCCCGATCAGCAGCAATCCCAGCGGTAATAGCACCGCTCCAAAGGTCTCCTTGCCCGATCCTGTTCCCCTGATGTAATGCCCAGGAACGAAGCTACCAAATCCGATATTCGTTGACCACGGGAGAACCGTTCCACTTGCCAGAAGCGCTCCGGCCGCTATTGCCAGGTGTCGTTCGGAGAGTATCCTCCGTGCCGTCATCAGTGGAGAGAGGTGCGTGACCCATTGTAGGCTTTTCCGAGAGTTAGGCGGCCGTCGAACCGGCCTCCGTGCAACTTTTTAGGCGGGCGAAACCTCCCGGGAGTATGGGCCTCGACGAGGACTCACTCGACTATCACCGCTCGGAACCGCCGGGCAAGATCGAGATCGCGACGACGAAGCCGACCAACACCCAGCGGGACCTGAGCCTGGCGTACTCCCCGGGCGTCGCCGCGCCCTGCATGGAGATCGCCGACGACCCCGGGGAGGCGTTCACCTACACGGCGAAGGGGAACATGGTCGGGGTCGTCTCCAACGGGTCGGCGGTGCTGGGGCTGGGCGACATCGGCGCGCAGGCCTCCAAACCCGTGATGGAGGGCAAGGGCGTCCTGTTCAAGCGCTTCGCGGACATCGACGTGTTCGACGTCGAACTCGACGAGGACGACCCCCAGGAGATCGTCGAGACGGTCGCCCGGATGGAGCCGACCTTCGGCGGGATCAACCTGGAGGACATCAAGGCGCCGGAGTGTTTCACCATCGAGGAGCAGTTGCGCGACCGGATGGACGTGCCCGTCTTCCACGACGACCAGCACGGCACCGCCATCATCTCCGGGGCGGCACTGTTGAACGCCGTCGAAATCGCGGGTAAGGACCTCTCGGAGCTGGAGATCGTCTTCTCGGGGGCCGGCGCCAGCGCCATCGCCACCGCGCGCTTTTACGTCTCGCTGGGCGCGCGCGAGGACAACGTCACGATGTGTGACTCCGACGGGATCATCACCCAGGCGCGCGCGGACGCGGGCGAAGTCAACGAATACAAGCAGGAGTTCGCCCGCGACGTCCCGGAGGGCGACCTCGCGGACGCCATGGAGGGCGCGGACGTGTTCGTCGGCCTCTCGGTCGGGGGCATCGTCGACCAGGAGATGGTGCGCTCGATGGGCGACGATCCGATCATCTTCGCGATGGCCAACCCCGACCCGGAGATCGACTACGAGGCGGCGAAGGAGGCCCGCGAGGACACCGTCATCATGGCGACCGGGCGCTCCGATTACCCCAACCAGGTGAACAACGTGCTGGGGTTCCCCTTTATCTTCCGGGGGGCGCTCGACGTCCGGGCGACCCACATCAACGAGCCGATGAAGGTCGCCGCGGCCGAGGCGCTCGCGGACCTCGCCAAGCAGGACGTCCCCGACGCCGTCGTGAAGGCCTACGGCGATCAGCCACTCCAGTTCGGCCCGGAGTACATCATCCCGAAGCCGCTCGATCCTCGTGTGCTGTTCGAGGTCGCGCCCGCGGTCGCGGGGGCCGCCATCGACAGCGGGGTCGCCCGGGTGGAGGACCTCGACGGCGACCGGTACCGCGAGCGCCTGGAGGCCCGCCTCGGGAAGTCCCGCGAGATGATGCGGGTCGTCCTGAACAAGGCCAAGTCCGACCCCAAGCGGGTCGCGCTGGCGGAGGGCAACGACGAGAAGATGATCCGCGCGGCCTACCAGCTGGCGGAGGAAGGCATCGCCGAACCCGTACTGATCGGCGACGCGGAGACGATCCGGCGCACCGCTGCCCGACTCGGCCTGGAGTTCGAACCGGAGATCGTCGACCCCGGGAAGGGCGACCACGAGGACTACGTCGAACGACTGTACGACCAGCGCAAACGCAAGGGCATCACCGAGAGCGAGGCCCGCGAGCGGATCAGGACCGACAGCAACTACTTCGCGTCGGTGATGGTCGAGTGCGGCGACGCCGACGCGATGCTGACGGGGCTGACCCACCACTACCCCTCCGCGCTCCGCCCGCCGCTGCAGATCATCGGCACCGCGCCGGACGCCGACTACGCCGCGGGAGTCTACCTGCTGACCTTC
>CAYTAG010000160.1:0-8398 GCA_964435625.1 uncultured Halobacteriales archaeon
CTCGGAGCGCTGGTGGTCGTTGACGTCCTTCAGCGAGAGGTCGATCTGCTGGGCGTCCCGGTCGACGTCCAGCACCTTCGCGACGACGCGCTCGCCCTCCCGGACGTGGTCGCGGATGTTCTTGATCCACCCGGAGGCGACCTCGCTGACGTGGACCAGCCCCCGCTTGTCCTCGTACTCCTCGAGGTCGACGAACACGCCGAAGTCCTCGATCTCGTCGATCTCGCCGACGACGAGTTCGCCCGAGTCGGGCCATCCTGTGTACTTCATACCCGCGGATAACGCGGTCGCGGGAATAAAACCTCTCTTTCCGCGGTGGGTGCGGTCGCGTCAATCGAGACGGCGGAATTCCCCACGGCGTTCCCGGTGCATGACCCCACCCGCGAACAGTCGGAGTTTGTCGACCAGTTCCGCTTCGGTCGCGTACGTCGCGACGCGCAGGTCCCATCTGCTCCTCGTCGACCGGATCATCGCGCTGGTGACGTCGTCCTCGTGGACGAAGAGCAGTCGAGAACCGTGGCTCTCCGCCAGGGTTTCGAGGATGCTGCCGGCCTCTTCGCCGACGCCGAAGTTGTGCCCGAGAAACGGCACAACGAACGCGGTGGCGTTGCTGCACCGCGCGTACTCGATGCTCTGTGTTACGGCGTCCACGTCCGCAATGTCGACGTCTACGTCGACCGCCAGAAAAGCGTTCACACCTGGGTCGGTCCGTAGTTCCCCCTGCACCCGGCGCAGGAGCGCTTTCGCCGCGTCGACGTCCTCCTCGCTCCGGAACAGTCGACGTAACGGTCCGGGGAGATCGTCGACGTCGATCCCGCGACGCTCCTCCTCACCGAGGACGTAATTGAGGTTGAAGGACTTGTACGGCCCCATCAGGTAGAATAGAAAGCGGTCGTATTTCACGCCCCCCAACCGCTCGGCGATCAGATCCCGGGTGATCTCCAGGGACATGGCGGTCCTCGTCCCGCGATTGTATATAAAGAAGGGTATTTTCGAGAACTCTCGGCTCGAGAACGACTAAGTACCTTCCGTCCGTTCGTCGGCGTACGATGGCGATGGACCGACCAGGGGCGGTCGGCGGGAAGTTCCCGGAGGATCCAGCGGATCTACTGCCGGACGAAAGCGTGCTCGACCTCGACGAGTACCTCGCGATGCACGCCGCCGTCGGCCACCGGACGCGCTACGAGATTCTTTACCGACTCGTCCACGGCGGGGAGATGAGTCCCAGGGAACTCGAGGAGGCGCTCGACGTCGACGACAGCACGCTCCATTACCACCTCACCGAACTCGTCGATGTCGGACTCCTCGAGAAGCGTAAGCGCACGGAGCGTGACCGGGAAGGACTGTACACGTACTACCGCGCGACCGTGTTCGGGGGAGCGACGCTCACCGACGGCGTCGACGAACTCATACGCGGCGAGCAGGAGTTCGCGGAACTGTACGACAGCTCGACCGAGAACTGAGCGGCCATCCACGTCCGCGGATCGCCGGAGAGAACCACCGTCTTTCCTCCGGACCGACGGCCAACTGACGATAGGATCGGCTACGAAACGAGAAAAGCCGCGTCCTCAGGCTTCGATGGTCTCGGTCGAGTTCTCCGAGCGGCGCTCGACGACCTCGAGGACCTCGCCCTGGAAGTCGGCCTCGCCGCCGGTCGGCTTCGCCAGCACGTGCCCGCAGACGGCGCAGGCGACCTCGGAAGAGGCCTTGCCGAACACGACCTGCTCGTTCTCGCAGTCCGGACACCGCACCAGGTAGAAGCTCCCGGCCATGGTCACTCCTGTAGCTCCAGGCGGCCCGTCCGGGTGCCCTCGCGGAGGTGGGCCTTGCCGCAGTTGCTGCAGCGGTACTTGAGGTTGGTCTTCTGGGAGGGCTTTTTCCCGACCGGCACCTTCGAGAACTTCCCGTCGTTGCCGATGCCGGTGTTGCGCTCCTGCTGGCGGTCCGACCACTTCATGCCGGTCGACCGGCCCGTCCGGACCCGCTCGACTTCGACCTCGTGGTGGCCTTTGCAGTGCGGACAGTACGTGTTGAAGCGGCGTGGGATCTGCATATGGATGGCTCCTTGTCGCCCGGTTGGCCGTCCGCCCTTAAAACCCGTACGGTTTTCGCCGCCGCGACGGCCGGCCCGGATGCCAGCGACGGCCGACTCGGGCGCCGCGACGGCCGACCTGGACGCCGGCCCGCCGCGGCCCCGGCCACGTTGGTGCCCGACGGCAAACGTCAAGGGTGCGCACCCCGAACGGCGACCGTGACCCGCCGGCTGGCGACCGTCCTGGGACTGGCTGCAGTCGTCCTGGCAGCGGCCAGTTTCGTCGTGCTGGGGTTCGGACAGTTGCTCGTGGGCTACCGCACCGCGCTGCTCGTCGCCGCTCCGGCCGGCACCCTGGCGTTCGCCCTGGGGTTCGGGCTGGCCGTCCTCGGGGCGCTCGGACGGGCGGGCGTCGGCCCCCTGGCCACGACCGCCGAGGAGTGACCGCGGCCGTCCACCACCGGCGAATACTGTCCGCGCCACGACGACGCCGGACGTTTCCGGGCACGTCCGACCGTCGGCGAACGTTCGTGGACGGGCCCGTAACGCGTCGAATCCCCGACTACTATGACGGATGACTGCCAACGGCCTGACATGGACGCGGTCGAGCGCGACCGGATCGTACTCGCGGGCGTCGTCTGTGCCGTGATGTTCGCACAGGTATTGCTGTATCCGGGCGCGCCGGACGTCGTGTCGGCTCTCGGCGGGTCGACGAACTTCGACGCCAGCCAGTTGTTTTTGGCCGTCGAGTTCGTCGCGTTCGTCCTGTTCGCCACGGTGTGGGGCGCCGCAAGCGACGTGACGGGTCGGCGCGCGCCGCTGATCTCGGCCGGCGCGGTCGGGGGGGCGGCCGGCTACCTGGCGCTGGCGGCGCTCCCGTCGCTCGGTGGGGCGCCGTTCGAGGTCGTCCTCGCGTTGCGGGTGGTCCAGGGCGCGATGACCGTCGGCGCGCTGTCGCTGGCGATGGCGATGCTGATGGACCTGCCGGGCGGCCACGGCCAGAACATGGGGGCGGCCGGGATCGCCATCGGGATCGGCGTCGCCACGGGGTCGCCCATCGGCGGGCAACTGGCGGCCCGCGACCCCCTCCTCGTGCTGGTCGTCGCCGGCGGCGCCATGCTCGCGGTCGGCATCGCGGCCCTGCTGATGGTCGACCGCGTGCCCGACGGCGACCGCGGCGAGGTCCGGGAGGCGCTGGCGAGCCTCTCGGGGACGCCCGAACTCGTCATCCCGTACGCCTTCGGGTTCATCGACCGCCTGACCGCCGGCTTCTTCGCGCTCGCGGGCACGTTCTACTTCCGGGACGTCTTCGGCCTCGGTCCCGCCGAGCGCGGGATCGTCCTGGCGCTGTTTTTCGCGCCGTTCGCCCTGCTTCAGTACCCCTTCGGGACGCTCTCGGACCGGATCGGCCGCCGGGTCCCCATCGTCGGCGGGTCGCTGGCGTACGGGCTGGCGGCCATGTCCGTGGGGCTGGCCGGCACGCTCATGGGCGTCCAGATCGCGATGGTCGCGGTGGGCGTGCTGGGCGCGCTGATGGCGCCGGCGACGATGGCGCTGGTGACCGACCTGGCGTCGGAGGACCAGCGCGGCACCGCCATGGGCGGGTTCAACATCTTCGGGAGCCTCGGTTTCCTGGCGGGCATCGTCGCGGGCGAGACCGCGACGCTCCTGGGCTATCGGGACGCGTTCCTGCTGGTCGGCGGCCTGGAGGTCGCCATCGCGCTGGTCGCAATCGTCCCCCTGTTGCGCCTGGACCTCCCCGTCGAGGACGTCCTCGGGCTGGACCGCTGGAGCCGATAACTCGACACCCTTAATTGGCCGCTTGCCGAACCCGCGGCCATGAAGCGGCTGATCGTGTTCGGCGACGCGGGGATCCGGCGAGACGCCGTCATCCGGTGGGACGGCGAGGAGAAGACCGTCTTCCAGGTCAACCGGATGGGCGACTGGTACGGGCCCGAGGAGCCGCACCTGTGGTGTATCATCGGCGACGAGGGCGAGCGCGAGACCTACGACAAGCGCAACTACGTTCCGCACTTCCTGGACGTCGAGACGGTCGACGCCGAGGACCTGGACGTCCTCAAGGCCAAAGACGAGTACGCCGTCTAGGCGCTCCCGTTTTCGGACTCGACGGTGACGTTCCCGGGATCGACGGGGTAGACTAGGACGTCACCGAACGCCTTCGATTCGCCGACCCCCGGAACGCTCTCGAAACTGATCCCTTCGTACTTGTTGCGTTCGACGGGACCGACGTAGACGTACTCGACGTCGTACTCCGCCAGCAGTTCGGCCTGCTCGCTCGGCGCTCCCGTGTAGATCGTCTCGACGTCGGCCCGCCGCTGCTGGTACGGTCCGCTCCCGCGGTAGCCGACCTCGTGGTACCAGCCCAGCACCGTCGGCACGCCGGTCAGGCTGGCCGGCGCGCTGGCGCCCTCGCCCCGCGAGGGGTCCCAGTAGTAGCCGCCGGGCGCCGCGGTGACGATGGTCGGCCGGCCCTCGCGGTCGTCGATCCACCGGATCGCCTCGGCCTCCCCGGGGTGGCCTTCCTCGACGAACCGCGTCGCGTTCAGCGTCGGGTCGTCGTCGGCCGGGTACTGGCCGTTTTCCCCGGCGAACTGGTCCGACAGGGCCATGCCGCCGTAGATCGAGGTCGAGGCGACCAGCACCACGACGCCGACGGATGCAGCGACCTCCCTGCTGGGGCCGACGCCCGCCAGCCACGCGTCCCCGTTCCGGAGCGACTCCGCGAGCAGGGTCGCCACCATCGCGCCCGCGCCGACGCCCCACAGCACCCACACCTGGATGTACGTCTTGAACACCGTGTTCATGCGGCCCGGCCCGGCCTGCTCGATGACGTAGGCGAACTCGACGATCGACACGAGGCCCGCGCCGGCGACGAGCAACACCGTCTCGAAGCCGACGTCGGGAACCGGGCCGTCTCCGCCGGTCACCTCCCGGTAGCGGAGTAGCGCCCACCCGCCGACCAGGAGCGGGCCGATCAGCCCGACGACGGCCGCGTTCGTCACCACCGAGATCGCCAGCAGGCCGACGACGAGGATGCCGACCTGGTACCACTCGTCGCGTTCGAGGGGTGGCGCCCGGCTCACCAGGTAGGCCGCGAAGACCGCCAGGAACGCGCCGTGGACCACGAGCAACTCCCCGAGGTCGCTCCGCGGCGGGAACAGGCCGATGCTCCGGGTGCTGGCCGGCCCCAGGAGGAACGGCAGCGCCCAGACCGCCGCCAGCACTTCCGTACCGACGCCGAGCCCTCCCGCGACCGCCACGCGGGCCGCCTCGGCTCTCGCCCGGGAGTCGCCTACGACCGTCCGCACGCGCGTAGCGAGGCCGGCCGGAAGGAGGGTCACGGGATCGCTCGGGGAGAACAGCAGCGCGAGGACGGTCAACCCCATCACCGTCGGGAACGTCCAGGTGTCGACCACGGCGATCAGTCCGCCGACGGCGGGGACGACGCCGAACACCAGCCCCCGGCGTCGCCGGACCGCCTCCTCCGGCGTCCGGTAGTACGACAGCAGCAACGCCACGACGACCAGGAGGAACGGCTGGACCATCATGTGGGCGTGGAGGTCGCCGTTGAGCCAGGCGAACAGCGGGAACTCGTTGATCGTCGAATACTCGAAGCCACCGGTGACGTCGACGATGATGCGACTGGGCGTGAAGTAGTAGAAGCCCTCGGGGCCGGCCAGCAGCGCCGCCGCGTCGCTTGGGTTGCCCGCCACGGCCCGCGCAATCGGTTCGGCGACGGCGTCGGGCAGCACCCACAGGACGACCTGGCCGGCCGTGTGGAGGTTGCTCGCGAACCCGACGAGGAAGGCCGCGAACAGTCCGCCGGCCCGCCGGGAGGCGCCCCGGGCGGTCGCCAGCGCCCCGCCGACGCCGAACGCGGCGGTCACGAGCATCGCGTAAAAGCCCGCCAGCGCCAGGTTGTAGGCGTACGCCGGCGCGGTCCCGGTCAGGATCGTCAACAGCGACGAGACGAGGTGGCCCCCGTAGTAGTAGGCGACGGGTTCGCCGGCGAACCACATGTCCTCCGGCGGGAGCGTCTCCGCGCGCAGCAGGGAATTCAACAGCCCGAAGTCGAGGAACTTCTCGCCCGCGAACGGGTGGACCGCCGGGTCGACGGCACGGACCGCAACCAGGAACAGGAAGGCGGCGGCGAACACCGCGGCAGTCTCGCCGGCGACCCCCAGGTCGGGGTCGGCGTCGCCGTAGTGCCGGGCGGCCGCGCTCGCCGCGACCAGGGCGACCAGCCCCACGGCCAGCGCCGGCCACCCGAACGAGACGCGGCCGACCCAGAGGACGACGACGGTCACGACGGCCAGCGACAGCGGGAGGGCGACGCCGGCGCCACGGTCAGGGAGTCGACGGAACAGCACCGCTGCGAGGGGCAACCCGAGCAGTCCGAGCGCGAGGAACGTCGCGAGCCAGAGGACGACCAGCCCGTACTCCATCACGGGGGAAAATTGGCCTTCCCGATAAACCTCTTCCGGTTCGGCGTGCTCGTCACCGCGCGTCTACCGGTGGCTCCCGGGATGGGCGATCTTCGTCGGCGCCGGTTCGACGCGGACGCCGGCCTCGGTCGAGGTCAGGGTCAGTCCGGTGGGGAGGTCCGACGGCGCTACCGGCGTCAGCGAGAGGAGTTCGTCGTCGCTGGAGTAGACCCACTCGGTCCCGGACGCCTCGTCCCAGCAGCAGGTCGACCACTCGCCGCCCTCCAGCCGTTCCCAGAGGTCGACGTCGCCGTAGAACTGCCCGTCCGAACATCGGTACACGTTCCCTTCCATCGTCCGATAAACGTATACGTCACTAAAATAATTAACTATTTCTGTAGGAAAAAGATCCACGAGCGGCCTGTCGTCGGCCCCGCGACGTGACGCGTCGACGCCCCGCTGTCGTCTCTTCCCGCCAGACCCCGGCGCTCACGGTTTCGAACGGTTTTTACCCCGTGGCCGGTTGCTGTCGGCCTGATGGGATCAGTCGGCATCGTGGTCCCCGCCTACCGTCCGGACGTCGAGCGCCTCCGGGAGTACGTCGAGGCGCTCGACCGGATGCTGATGCCCGAGACCATCCGGATCGAGGTCGACGCGCCGACGCCCGAGACCGAGGCGGCGCTCTCGGAGCTACCGGCCGAGGTGGCCAGCGCCGCCGAACGCCGCGGGAAGGGCGCGGCGATCACCGCCGGGTTCGAGGCGCTTTCGACGGACGTTTTGGCGTTCGCCGACGCCGACGGGTCCACGCCCGCCGCATCGGTCGCGGCCGTCCTGACGCCGGTCGCAGACGGCGAGGCCGACCTGGCCGTCGGCTCCCGACGGCACCCGGAGGCGAACGTCGGTTCCCACCAGACCTACGCGCGCCGCAGACTCGGTGACGGGTTCGCCTGGCTGGGCCGGCGGCTGCTCGCCGTCGACCTCCACGACTACCAGTGTGGCGCGAAGGCGATGCGCCGGGAGTCCTGGCGGGCGGTCAGGGACCACCTCTACGAGCCCGGGTTCGCGTGGGACGTGGAACTGATCGCGATGGCCGGTGCGCTCGACCAGCGCGTGGCGGAGGTGCCGGTCACCTGGGAGGACCACCCCGGCTCGACGGTTTCGCCGGTCGGGACGACCGTCGAACTCCTCCGGGCGCTGGTGGCCGTCCGCCACCGGGCGAAGTTGCTGGCCGATCACCCCCTGCACTCGTTCGTCGACGCCGGGCGGGACGACCCGACGTCGCTCGTCGACCGGCTCGCCACGGAGGGGGCGGATGACTGACGGGTCCGGAGACGACGTCACGGACGCGTTCGACGGCGTCCTGGGCGAACTGGCGTCGGCGGTCCGGTTCGGGAAGTTCGCCTCCGTCGGCGTCGTCGGCGCGCTGTTCGACAACGCGGTACTGACCGTGCTCGCCCTCGGGTTCGGCGTCCACGAGATGTGGGCGAAGGCCGCGGGCATCGAGACGGCCATCCTCGTGATGTTCCTGGTGAACGAGCGGTGGACGTTCGCGGACGCGGGCCGGCCGGGCCGCCGGCCGGCGGCCCGGCGGCTCGCCCGTTCGCACCTCGTCCGCTCCGGTGGCGTGGCCGTCCAGCTCGTCGTCTACTGGGTGCTCACCCAGCGGGTGCCGGTCACCCTGGAGGTGTTCGGCACCGACCTGTGGTTTTTGGCGGCCAGTCCGGTGGCCATCGCCGTCGCGATGGTCGTCAACTACACGGCCGAGAGTCTGTTCACCTGGCGCGTCCACCGGTGAGCCGGACCGCGGTGGGGATCCCCACGGGGCGACCGAAACACAACCCTTAAATTCCGTTCGCGGGTATCGTGTGGTAGCGGGATGGGATAGCCAGGAGATTCCGCCGGGCTCATAACCCGGAGATCG
>CAYTAG010000161.1:0-8354 GCA_964435625.1 uncultured Halobacteriales archaeon
CCTCCTCCGGCGGGGCCAGCACCAGCTTCTCGGCCTTGTCGGCCTCCGCCTTCCGGATGGTCACGCGTTCGCCGATGCCGACGTCGGCGTTCTGGCGCGTGAACCCGTCGATCCGTACGGTGTCGGTGTTCCAGTCCTGTCGGTCGGCGCGCCAGACCTTCGCCGCCGTGGTGTCGCCGCCTTCGATCTCGATGATGTCGCCCGGACTGAGCTTCAGGTGCAACAGCGTGTCCGGGTCGAGCCGTGCGATGCCGCGCCCCGAGTCGTTCGGGTACGCCTTGGCAACCTCCAGTTGGACTTCGTTCATGCTTGGTCGAGGTTCCTGTTCGGGATGTTGGTACCTGGGGGTCCGGGGCGAATATGTCTTTTGTTACTCCCGGCAGTGTCCCGGGGCCGACGTGATCGCGAACGTACGTGTCAGGGACCTGAATGAATGTCGGGCGTGTGCGAACTGACCACACGCCCACCTCCGGACGGTCACCGATCAGACCGTGGTCGCCGCACGGACCGCCGTGGGGACCTCCCCGACCGGGATCCACCGGCCGTCCCGCCGGCGGAGGACGCGCCCGCCGACGGTCCCCCCGACCGGGGCGCCGTCGTGGACCGTCCAGGCGTTCACGTAGTCGTCCTCGTGGCCCGGGAACGTCTCCGCCGAGAACGTGCGGCCCCCGTCGTGGGAGACGAGGACGCGACCCTCGCCGGCGTCGAGGTGGCGCTGGGTCGCCCGGTCCTGGCCCGACGTGTACAGCGTTCCCTCGTGGGCCAGCACCGCGCGGTAGTAGGAGTACCAGAACAGGTCGCGGTGGGTGTCCAGCCGCCACCACGTCCGTCCCGCGTCGGCCGTGCGGTAGCAGCCTCGGCCCGTGGCGGCGACGAACTCGTCACCCCCGCGCGCCAGCAGGTGGTGGACGTCGTGGTGTAGCCCGCGGCTCCGCCGCTGCCAGGATTCGCCGCCGTCCTCGCTGAGGAAGGCGCCGGCCGCCTCCACGCTGGCGACGAGCCGGTCCGGCGCGTCGGGATGGGTGACCACGTCGCGGACGCGCCCGGTCGACGACGACGCCAGGTTGTCCCATTCGTCGTGGCCCGGCAGCCCCGCGAACGACTCGTTCTTGCGCCAGGTCTCGCCGCGGTCCCTCGACCGGTAGAGGTCCGCCGGGTCGTGGGTCCCGACCACGAGGTCCCCCCGCGGCGTGACGTCGAGACCGAACAGGTCCCCGTGCGGGAGGTCGACCCGGTGCCAGTCCGACGTCGGGTCGCTCGACCGGAGCAGCCCCCGGCCGGTGGTCGCGTAGACGTCGCCCCAGGGAGCGACCTGGAGTCGGCGGACGTCGACGTCGCCTTCGACCGCCCGGAGGTCGCCGTCCCCGGTCGCCGCGTGGATGCCGTCCTCGGTACCGATCAACAGTGCCATATCTATCGGTCGGCGCGGTAGGCACGTAATCGTTCCGAGAATTCGGGCTAGGCGGCTGTGAAACTCCGTTCACACGGCGGCGGTGGTCCCAGGACTGTAGCCAGTTCCGACCGGCCGACAACGCCTTTGGTGGTCCGCGCCGACGCCGCCGACATGGAGGCGTTCGAGATCGACCGCCCCCCGGCAGTCCCGCCGGCCGAGGCGTTCCGGTTGCTCGCCGACGAGACGCGGGTGGCCATCCTGCGGGCGCTCTACGACGCGGGCGGTCCGGAGGGTCCCGGACGCCTCGCGTACGCGGACCTGATGGACGCGGTCGGGCTGGAGGACAGCGGGAAGTTCAACTACCACCTCTCGGAGCTCCGGGGGCCGTTCGTCCGGAAGACCGGGACGGGCTACGGCCTCCGCCGTGCCGGCGCCGAAGCGTGCCGACTGATCGCCCGGGACCTGTACCGGGAGCCGCCGGACGCGGCCGCGCTGGCGCTGTCGTCGGCGTGCGAACTGTGCGACGGGACGCTGGAACTCCGCTACGACGGCGAGTGGGCGAAACTCGTCTGTGCGGCCTGCGGGAACCGCGTCTCCGGGGTGCCGATGCCGCCAGGCGCCGTCGACGGCCGGGACCGCGACGCCCTGCTGGACGGCGTCGACCGCCGGGTCCGCCAGTGGTCGGTCGCCCTGGGCGGCGGCGTCTGCGTCCACTGCGGCGGCGACCTCGACGGGGGTCTGTACCGCCCGAGCGAGACGCCGGTCGAGATTCCGCGGCCGACGACCGTCCACCGGATGCAGGAGTGTCGCCACTGCGGCGGGATGTTCTTCGGGGCCACCGGCGGGGTGCTGCTGACCGATCCCGGAGTCGTCGCCTTCCACCTGGACCACGGCGTCGACGTCGACGACCGCTACCACTGGGCGTTCCCCTTCTTCCACCACGACGACCACCTCCGCATCGTCGACGCCGACCCGCTGACCGTCGCCGCCGAACTCGAACTGGACGGCGACGTGCTCCGCCTGGAGATCGACCGGGACCTCGCGGTGCGCCGGACGGATTAGAACGCGTCGACGACCTCGTTCAGGTCGGCGGCGGTGACGTCGCCCTCCCGGACCACCCGCGGTCCGTCCGCCAGATCGACGATGGTCGTGGCCTGGGTCGCCTCCTCGGGCGGTCCCTCGGCGACCACGAAGTCCACGCGGTCGCCCACGTGCGCCCGCGCCAAGTCGAGGTCGATCAGGGTGTCGTCGTCGACGGTGCCCGAGCGGTTCGCGGAGGTCATGGCCAGCGGCCCGTCGAGGTGGACCATCAGCGCCCGCCAGGTCGGGTTGGCGAAGCACCCGATGGAGACGGTGCCGTTTAGCTGGAGCTGCTCGTGGGGCACGCGCTCGGTGGCCTCGACGATCAGGAACAGCGGCCCCGGCCAGAAGGCGTCGATCAGTTGCTCGACGAGGCCCTCGTCGTCGGGGCGGCCGTACCGCTGCCAGTCGGCCGGATTCTCGACGAACAGGGTCAGCGGCTTCTCGCGCGGCCGACCCTTGATCTCGTAGACGCGCTCGATGGCGTCGTCGTCGGTCGGGTCGACCCCCAGGGCCATGTTCGTGTCGCTCGGCATGAGCACCACTCCGCCGTCGCGGATGCAGGCCGCTGCTCGCCGGATGTTCTCGACCGTCGGTTCGAGCGCTGGCGGTGACATCGATCCGACTCCCTGACGGTTCGTTCCGTCACTTCGAACCGGAACGTAAAACCGCTGTCCGTTTACGTCGGGGTCGTCCGAGGTTCATTCGTACGAACGTTTTTAGGGAATAGCGATCCCACGTACGAACATGAGTGGTGATCGGACGTCCGGAGGGACGCCGACGGTCCCGGACGAGGAGGTGCTGGCGGTGTTCGACGCAGTTCGGGACCCGGTGTTGACGACCGCCGAGGTCGCAGCGGAACTGCCCATCGGGCGGCGTGCGACGCTGAAGCGGCTCAAGAAACTCCGGGACGCCGGTCGCCTGGAGAGCAAGACCGTCGGGCCGCGCGGCGAGGTCTGGTGGTTGGCGCCCGCAGAGCGACCGGCCGATCCGGAACTCGCCGACGATCCGTTTCTCACCGCACCGACGTACGCGAGCGGCCGGTCCGACGTTTCCGCGAACGTCGACGAAGCGCTCGCCGAGGCGACGTCGGCCGAAGTCGATCCCGACTCATGAGTGGTCCGGGAGCGAGGCCGTGCGAATCATCCGGTTCGGGCGTCACGGCTATCGTCCTTGCTGGTCCTCACTCGCCGTTCGAAAATCGCACCTCCCCCGACGAGAACGAACAGGAGGCCGCTGGCGAGCAGGAGGTACAACCCCGGGTCGACCGCGTACCGCTCGACCGACCAGTAATCGTGGAAGACGTTGCCGAACGCCAGGAGTAGCAGTCCGCCGGCACCGACGAGCGCGACGTCCGGTCGCCAGTGCTGGTACCGGGCCAGCGCGACCACGACGACGACGGCTACGAGGAGCGAAACGACGACCGGGTCGAATCCGCGAAGGCCGGTTTCCAGGCCCGGCACGTATTCCGCGGTGTAGATTTGCTGGCCGTTCACGTCGCCGACCGGCCGCTTCCGAACCCACGGAAGCCACGTCCCAGCGGCTCCCAGAACTGCCGCGACGACCGTCGCGGCGACGTACGTCGGTGTTGGCCTGTCCGCCATACGCTATCCGTCACCCGACGCTGGTAAGTATCTTGTCTGTATTTACGGTTGGAGCGATTAACAGGTCGCTATTCTTCCCCGTTCCGGTGTTTCTCCAGCGCCTCCTCGACGGTCAGATCGCCCGACGCCACCCGCCGGGCCAGCGCCTCCGTGATGGTGCGGTTCTCGGGGCTTGCCTCCCGCGAGCGGTTCTTGATGACCTGGAGTTCGCCCTCGGTGGGTTCGACCTCCCGCTGCTCGACCGCCTCGCCCTCGATGCAGGCGATGTTGATCGCGGCGACCACGTCGCCGGACTCCCGGACCCCCTGGCCGAGGTACGGCGTGGTCCCGGTCTCGTCGACCAGTTCGACCCGGAGGTCCTCCAGTTCGTTGACGATTCGGGACCCCTCCAGGCGGGCGCCGTCGCCGATCCGGATCACGGGGTCGACCGCCTCCTCGACCTCCTCGCGGATCACCGCCGCGGCGTCCTCCAGGGGCACCTGGAACACCGCGACGACGACGTCGCCCTTCAGGACTGCGATTCCCGGGCGGTTTCCCGGGTCGACGCCGACGACGGTTCGGCCCTCGCCGCCGCGCAGCACTGTCTGCGCCTCGTCGACCGCGCGCCGGGGGTCCGCGGGGCCCGCGCGGACGACCGGGACGTCCGGGCCGGCCGCGTCGTCCGTGACGTCGCCCAGGCCGTCCCCGGCCGTGGCGTCGTCCAGGTCGTCCTCGACCCCGGCGACGACCAGGCTAGCCGCGTCCGGCAGTGGGTCGCCCGGTTCGACGGTCGTGAACGTGAGTCCCCGGTCGCGCAGCTCGCCGACCACGCCGTGGTACAGTTCGAAGTCCTCGGTTGCGACGACGATCACTGGCCCGCCCTAGGACGGCGAGGGGGTAAAGCGCGATGGTTCGGGCCGTCGGTCGAGCGCGAGGCCGTCCGCTGGGGCGGGGCCGCCGAGCGGACGGCCTCCCCGGCGTCCGTCGACTCCCGGCCGGACGGCGACTACTGCTGTTCCTCGGACTCCAGTTGGGCCTCGGCGTACACCGTGGCCACGGCCGCCACCGGGAAGCTGTGGTCGGTGTAGGGGCGGTCGACCTCCCCGTCGGTGACGACGAAGCCGAACTGGCGGTTGCCGTCAGCGTCCGCGTGCGCGACCGCGGCCAACCGCGTCCGGTTCGTGACGGTCGCGTTCACGTCCAGGCGGATCCGTACGTCCTCGTGGGTGCCGGGTTCGAGGTAGTCGCTGACCCCGATCACCTGTCCCCCCGGGCCGCCGTCGTGGACGGCGACGAAGCCCCCGCGTTCGAGGGTGACGGAGTCGACCACGACCAGCGTGCCGTCGTCTGCTGCCACCTGGCTGTCGAACTCGACCGACGCCCGCAACCGGCCGAGTTCGCCCGGGGCGTCGGCCAGCATGACGCTGCTGTTGCCGTGGAAGACCATGGCGTCGACCGCCTGGCCCGCGACCCCGTCCGACAGGTCGAACGTCGCGGTCCAGGTCCCGTCCCGGGCGACGACCGCGTGGGCCCTGTCGGTGAACGTCGTCGCGTTGCCCGGGCCGCCGGAGCCGTGGAGCTGGACCAGCAACTCCGTGCCGGGCGCCCACGTCGTCGTGCCCGTGACCCGGGCCTCCTCGGTGGCCCCGGCCAGCAACTCGCCGGCCTCCAGGTCGACGCTGGCCCGGCCGTCCACGAGCGAGAACGTCGTCGAGAGGGTCTCGTTCGTCCCGGTGACCGCGTTGCGCTCGTCGGCCGCGAACGTCGCGGTGAACCGGTCGCCGACCTCGGCGCCCGCCTCGATCAGTTCCGACGCCCGGAAGGCGAGGTAATACCGGTCGTGGGGACCGTCCGACAGCAGTGTCGCGTTCCCGTCCAGTCGCATCCGGACCGGCGCCTCGTTCGGCCCGACGGTCGCGTCGGCCTCCTCGACGGCGAGGGTGAGGCCGTCGACGGCCCCGTCGAGGTCGGCGGCGGCGTCGACCTGGCCCGAAAGCCCGGAGGCATCGAGCCGGAGGATCACCCAGTCGCTGGCCCGCTCGCCGACGGCGACGGTGGCGTCCGCTCCGGCCGTGGCGGCGGCCTGTTCGACGGCCGAGACCGTCTCGAACGTCGGGACGCTCGCCGGCGCGGCGTGGACCGTCAGGTCGGTCGCGGACCGCTCCTCGAGGGAGACCGTCCCGAGGTCGGTCTCGGTGCCGGTGTCGCTCCGGACCACGGAGACGGGGTAGGTGGCCGGTTCGACCGGGTCGCTCGTCCCCTCGATTACCCGTGGCCCCCGGGTGAAGGCGTCCTCGTCCCAGCCGGAGCCCTCGTGCTGGACCGCCAGCCCGGCGTCCGGGGCGTCGGAGGTGGCCGTGTTCCACCGTACCACCACCTCGCCGTCGCCGTCGCCGTCCCTGATCCCGAACCGGACCTCGTAGCCGACCGCCTCGACGGACCCCAGCGTGACGCGGGCTTCCCTCGCGCGGCCGTGGAACTCGAAGGTCAGTTCGACGACGTCGCCACGCTGCTGGGTGCGCACCCCCTCGGCCAGGGTGACGCCCGTCCCGTCGTCGCCGTCCCCCAGACCGGTCGTGGAGGCGGTCCCGTTCCCGCCGTCGGGCGTCTCGGGCGCGGCACCCGGGGACGACTCCTCGGCGGGAGACCCCGGCGTCACGTCCTGGGGGCCTGCCGCGAGAGGAGCCGCGGCCGCCTGGATCGCCAGCCCGACGGCTACGGCGGCCGCGAGCAGCGCCAGCCCGGTTCCGAACGCCACGTCGTGCCGTTTCCCGGTCATCCTGGCCGAACCTCCCGGGGTCCGCGTCGCACTCGCCGGGAGGTCCCCGCGCCGGCCACGGCCTCCCGGCCCTTCGTGACTCGCCCCCAATATGAACCAGTTGATATAAAAACGTTCCTATGTGTTTTCCGCGAAATATTGTGCCGGCCGGGGGATTCGGCGGCTTCCAGCGGCCCGCTCACCCCCGGCACCCTGCGTACGTTTAAGTACGAGAACGGGACCACCCCGGACCACGCATGAGGGAGACGACGCGACGGACGGTGCTCCGTGGATCGGCGAGCGTGCTCGTCGGTTCGTTTGCAGGTTGTCTCGGGCGTTCGAACGACGACGGGGAGACGCCGACGGCCGGCGGGCCAACCGAATCGGCCACGCGCACGCGGACGTCGAACGCGACGCCGACCCAGACCGCGACGCCGACCCAGACCGCGACGCCGACCCAGACCGCGACGCCGACCCAGACCGCGACTTCTACTCCAACGCCGGTTCCGCCCTCGGCGCTGGACTCCGACGTGGTGATCCGGATCGGCGAGTCGCCGAACCTGCCCGGCAACGGCGTCGAGGTCCGCGTCCGGGAGGTCGGGACGCCGGACGCGGTGAAGGTGTACGTCCGCGACGACGCGGGCCACGTCCGCTGGGCGCTGGTCCCCGAGGACGACGCCAGCTATTCGATCTACCGCAACGGGTACGGCGTCATGGTCGACGCCTACAGCGCCGACGCCGGGATCGAGACCGGCGGGGACGCGATGACGGAAGACGGCGTCGGCTGGGAAGCCGGGGCGTCCCCCGAGCGAACCGTGGCGGCCTACGGCGTCTTCGACGGGGCGGAGCTGCTGCTGGAGCGGGAGCGTGGACGGGTGTGACCTGCGTCCAGCGACCGGCGCGTGGCACGGCTGGTGACCGGCGAGCGCGTGGCACGGCTGGCGACCCGCAGGCACGTGGCCCTGTCGGCGAGCGCCGCCAGCGGGACGAACCGGCGCCAACCGGGGCCTTTTTCCTGGAACGACGGGTACCGCCAGTGTGAACGACGGGGAGCCGGTTCCGACGGGCTGTGAGCCCCTCGACGACCTGCTCGGCGGCGGGTTCGAGCGGGGCACGGTCAGCCAGGTGTACGGCCCGCCGGCGTCGGGCAAGACCAACGTTGCGCTGTCGGCGGCCGTGGAAGTCGCCGCCGCCGGCGGCACGGCGGTCTACGTCGACACCGAGGGCATCTCGCCGGACCGCTTCGAGCAGTTGGCGGCCGCCCGCGTCGGCGAGGAGGGGGTCGACGACCTCGCCGCCAGGGTCGTCGTCAGCGAGGCCCACGACTTCGAGGAGCAGCGCGAGGCGGTCCGCGACGTCGAGGACTTCGCCGGACGCGCCGACCTCGTCGTGGTCGACAGCGTCACCGGCTTCTACCGGCTGGAACGGACCGCCGACGCCAACGAGGGCGACGCCCTCCGGCAGGTCGCCGACCAGGTCACCCATCTGCTGTCGCTGGCCCGCAAACACGACCTGGCGGTCCTGGTGACCAACCAGGTCT
>CAYTAG010000162.1:0-8061 GCA_964435625.1 uncultured Halobacteriales archaeon
CCGCCTCGTCGCCGAGCGGCGAGAACCGGAAGACAGCACAGCGGGACTGGATCGGATCGATGATCTGGCTGGAGTAGTTACACGAGAGGATGAACCGCGTGTTGTTCGAGAACTGCTCCATCGTCCGGCGCAGCGCGGACTGGGCGTCGCTAGTATTGTGGGTCAGAATTCCGTTGGCCAGCATGAAGTTCGGAGTCCCCTCTATGCTGATGTTGTAGGCTTTCCCACGGTGGCTGTACTCGATGCTGTCCACCGCTACGGTATCGACGGCCTGTCGACCACCGTCGGAGACGACAGCGGCGTCGAACTCGTCTCTATCGTAGTGTTCGTGGTGTGGGAGTGCACTATCCCCGACGACGATGAACCGATACTCGTCGCCGTACGTTTCCAAGAACTCCTCGACTTTCTCCGTTTGACCCCACAGTTCGGCGACGCCCTTGACCTCGATGACCGTATCGTCGATCAGGAAGTCGGGATGGAACACCGAATCGGACAACTCGAACTCCGGTTCGTATTCGTACTCGATGCCGGCTTCCTGCAGTGCCTTCGCTACCTCGTACTCCCAGTCGGATCGGACGAGGTGACCGAGTTCCTCGCTGTGTCGGACGTTTCCGCCCGTCGGTTCGTGGCCCTGCAGCGCCTCCGAGACTTTTTGTGCGACCTCCGGGTCACGCATCGGATTGTTATCGCCGGTGATATCACAGACCGGATAATCGCATCTCTCCGTCGCTTTTTCGATTATCTCGGCCTTTCTGTCGTCGTCCAGGTTCGCCCACCATTCCGCGCTCGAACGACCGATGTCTTCTTTCACCGTTTCGGCGTCGGCGTCGACGACCCACTCGTCCCAGGGAGTTCCGGACCGCATCTCGCTGATCGTTTCACGGAACTGGTCGATACGTTCGTCGTCCATCTCCCACACGGAGACCCCGTGGAACTCTCCCCCGTGGTTCGGATTGTTCGCGCCCGAAAGTCGCCCGTCAGAGAGTTTCTCGACGATCTTCTCGCGTCGTTCGTCCGACCACTCCGTCCCGTGCATCGGGTTGCCCTCACCCTGCATGTCGCGGCTGTGGCCGTCGTTCTTGCAGGCGGGCGAACAGAACCTGCCTGCCGTCCAGTCCCCGCAGACATCACACCGTGAGACACCGATCCCGTCTCTGAAATCGGCGATTTCGTCTCCGGGTTTCAGGTCCCGCAACTCCTTCTCGACGAGCCTTCCGTCTTCCCCGACGACAAAGAACGGATGGGAGAGACTTGCGAGGACAGTTCGCCCGTCCGATAGTCCGACCTCGAAGAAATCCGCGACGCCGGAATCGACGAGCCGGCCCTCGTCGGACTGTATCTCGTTGGTCTCGAAGTCGACGGATGGGATCGGTTCGCCGTCCTCAGCTACGTTTTCTATCTTTTTTACGTCCGGATTGGACGGGTATCCCGTCACGACCTCTGTTCCCGGTGGGACACAGAGTGCATCGGCCTCGTCGAGGAAGATGATCCGGTAGTCGTGGCCGCCGAACGACGAGCGCGCGAAGTTCTTGATCCGGTCGCGCACCACGTCGATGCCGCGCTGGTCGGAGGCGTTCAGTTCGAGGAAGTTCTCCCGCCAGTCGTCGCCGTACAGTTCCTTGGCGATGGCGACCGCGGAGGCAGTCTTGCCGGTGCCGGCGGGGCCGGCGAACATGAGGTGGCTGAGGTCGTCGAGCTCGACGTAGCGCTCGAGTCGCTCGACGATGTGCTCGTGGCCGACGATGCCGGAGAGCGTCTCCGGGCGGTACTTCTCGATCCAGATCTCGCCCCGGCCCGCGGCCCCGTCGGGGTCGACCGCCGCCTCCGGGTCGGCCGCCGCGTCACCCTCGGTTTCGCTCATGTCCGCACCCACGAACGGCCCGGGCATAAACCCCGCGAGACGCGGCGTAGGTCGCCGCGACCCACGACGTCGGCCGGGGGTAAGCCGCCGCTGTCCCGCCGCGAGAGTGCGGTAGGCGGTTGCTGGGCCGCGGAAACGGTCGGCGGCATCTAACGGGCCGGCCGGCGAGGTACGACCATGCGGCAGTCTCGGGTACTCCGGGGTGCCCTGGCGGCGGTCCTGGCCGCCGGCCTGTTGCTGGCGGCCGTGCCCGGCCTCGCGGCAGCGGACACCCGCACGGCGGGGACCATCGTCGTCGCCGAGGACGAGACCGTCGACGGGTTGACGGCCGCGGGCGGGACCGTCCTCGTGCGTGGGACGGTCGAGGGCGACCTCCGCGTGGTCGCCGGCAACGTCCGCGTCGCGGGCAACGTCACCGGCGACATCGACGGCGCCGTCGGGGACCTGACCGTCGACGGCCGCGTGGGTGGTGACGTCTCGGTCGCGGCCGGCAACCTCGTCGTCCGGGAGGGCGCCGAGGTCGGCGGCGACCTCCGGGGCGGCGCGGGCGTGGTCGTCGTGAACGGGGCCGTCAACGGGACCGTCGAAGTCGGCGCCGACACGTTGCGACTCGGGCCGGCCGCGACGGTCGGCGGCGACCTGCGGTACGACGCGCAACTCCAGCAGGCGTCCGGCGCCGAGGTGGCCGGCGAGGTCCGGCAGGTCGACGGCCTCGCCGTGGTCCCGTTCACCGACGAGGCCTGGCCCGGGTTGCTGTTCGGCGTCTACTGGTTCCTCGTGAACCTCGCGCTGGGGGCCATCCTGCTGGCGGCGTTCCCGCGGTTCTCGCGGGCGGTCGCCGACCGGGCGGGGGACGGGCCGTTGCAGGCTGCCGGCGTCGCGCTGCTGTGGCTGTTCGGCGTGCCCGTCCTGCTGGTGGTCCTGGTCGTGACCGTGGTGGGCATCCCGCTGGCCCTGCTGGGGTTCGTGCTGTACCTGCTGTCGTTCTGGGTCGGCAGCGTCTACGGCCGGTACGCCCTCGGCGCGTGGCTGACGTCGTACCTCGACGGGGGCAACCGCTGGATCGACCTGCTGGTCGGCTTCGTCGTCGTGTTCGTCGCGGCGCGAATCCCGGTTCTCGGCGGCCTGGTCGAGTTCGCCGTCCTCCTGCTGGGCCTGGGCGCGATGGTGACCGCCCTCGGGTTGCGGGTCAGGCGTCGCGTCGGGATCGGATCGCAACGTGCGAGCACCTGACCGGGGTAGTTCAGGACGTCCATTTGGCGGTGGCGCGCGCGAGGAACGCGCGCGAGGGACGAGTAACGCAGTCGGCTGGGGAGGCGTGTGGATACCAGCGGCCGGGCGGGACTGAAAGGGGCCGCGGGCTCGACGAACCCGGCCGATGTAAGCACTGCAACGAGGGCGGTCGCAAAGCGACCGCCCGACGTGAAGCGCGCAGCGAGGGTCCCGCGAGTGCAACGAGCGACCCAGCGAGGGCTTGCCTCTCGCCAGCCCCGGGAGTCGAGCCCGCGGGGGCTTTCTAACTGTTGCCGGCCAAGACACCGCCCAGGGAGAGCACGCAGGGACTTTCTGGCAAGTAGTCCTGGCCAGCGGTCTAATTCGCCGCCCCAGGTGCGCCACGGTGGGCGAGGACGGCAATCGCGTCGAGTGGGCGAGAACGGCAACCGCATCGAGTCCACCTCAACCGCGAGCCGCGCGACCCAATTCTGTACTTTCTAAAGTATAATTCTTTAGAATCTAAAGCAAGGGTCGCCGGCGGGAGCCGACGCGGACGCCACCGCGACGACACCCTCAAGAGCCGCGACGCCCACCCGACGCCCATGGAGGTCACCGTGGACGTCGCCGGCGGGGAGACCCGGAAGGTCGACGTGGCGGCGGACGCGACCTACGCGGACCTGCTGGCGGCGGTGGACCTGGGAACCCACGAGGCCGCGGTCGTCGTGGACGGTCGGCCGGTCCCGGAGGACCGGCCGGTCGACGCCGACCGCGTAGAAGTGCTACGGCTCATCAGGGGCGGGTGACTCCGGACATCCGACCCCGAGCAGGGTCGATCAGTCCCGCACTTTGTCCAGCAGTTCCACGGCGGCCAGCCCCGCGACCGCGTACGTCGCGACCTCGCCCGGGATGCTCACTTCCGGGTCGCCGTACGGCGGAAGGTACTCGACCTCCAGCTGCGACCGCGTCGGCCGGACCAGCGGCGTCAGTCCCACGTGGCGGAGGTACCGCCGCATCGGCGTCTGCTGCTTGCTCATTCGCTGGATGGAACCGAGTAGGTTACTCCTAATAAAAATACTGGCCCCGGTAGGAGGATACTACCGGCGGATCATAGCGGTACGTCCTTCATTCCAGCGACGAACGGTCAACGGTGACCGAGGTCTCCAGGTACCAAGTCGAACCCCAGCGTCCGGAAGTCGCCGTCGAAGGCGAAGACGTGTGCGACGTCGTACTCGTCGGCGAGGACGCCGCTGGCGTGATCCACGAACGAGATCTGCTGGTCGTCGTACTCCAGGAACTGTCTCGCCGCCGCTTCGAACGTGGCTGGGTCGACCGGTAGAACGTTGAAGCTCTCGGAATCGCGGATCGACGTCAGGACCCGACTGGCGTCGTCGTGACCGAGTTTGTACAGAAGCAGCGTCGCCAGCTCCGAGACGACAGCCTGAGAAGTGTAGATCGGTCGGTACGCTAACTCCCCGGCCTGGATTCCGCCGAAGATCTGCTTGGCCACCTCGTGATGCTCGTCGTCCGCGTCTGCCCGTGCGTAGAACGCCCCGGTGTCGACGAACAGCGGCGTCGCCCCGGCGCCGCTCATGAATCGCCGTACAGGATGGCGTCGACGTTCTCGGAGACGTCACTCTGGCCGGACGCGCCCGGTTCCAGGTCCCAGAACGGATCGGCCGGGTCGATGTCGCTGACGGACGCGTGCGGATCCGTGAGCCACCACACGACCCGACCAGCAGTCTTGCGACTGGAGACACGGCCCTTCTCCTCGAGGGTACGGAGTTTTCGACGTGCGGTCTCGCGAGAACAATCGAGCGTCTCGGCGACGTCGCCGGACGTCACGACCGGCCCCTCGACCGATTCGAAGACCGCGAGAACGGCGTCCTGGGTGACCGTCTCGGTGAACCGCCCGCCGTCCCCACGCTCTTTCGACATGGACGATCATCGCATCGGCACCCCCATAACCTTGTTGGGTACGCCACAAGGTATACCCCAACCACCGTCCCCGTGGAACCAGAGAAAGCGAGCGTTACTACGGCGTCAGCCGTTCGGGGTCCCGCGGGAACAGGATCGCCTCGCGGATGTTCTCCAGGCCGGCGACCTTCTGGGTGAGGCGGTCGATCCCGAGGCCGTAGCCGCCGTGGGGCGGCATGCCGAACTCGAAGGCGTCCAGGTAGAAGTCGAAGGACTCGGGGTCGACGCCGTCGTCCTCCATGCGCTGGAGCAGCCGCTCGTAGTCGTGTTCGCGCTGGCCGCCCGAGGAGACCTCCTGGCCCTCGTAGATCAGGTCGAACTTCCGGGAGGCGATCTCGTCGCCGGGGACGTCCTGCATGTAGTAGAACTTCTCGTTCGGGAACCCGACGACGAAGAAGGCGGGATAGCCCTGCGCTTCGAAGTGCTCGCCGAGCAGTTTCTCGCCTCTCGTGTCCAGGTCGTCGGCGTCCTCGGGGACGTGGTCGTACTCCGTCTCCAGGATCGACCGGGCCTCCGAGAAGGAGATCCGTGGGAACCGCTCGTCGGGCAGTTCCGGGTCGACCTCCAGCACGTCGAGTTCGCGCTGGGCGTGCTCGGTGACGTACTCGATGGACGCCCGCAGGGAGTCCTCCTGGACGTCCATGACGTCGTCGTGGTCCTCGATGTAGGAGAGTTCGACGTCGAACATGCCGATCTCGGAGACGTGCCGGGAGGTGCCGAAGTCCTCGGCGCGGAAGGCCTTGCCTACCTCGTAGATGCGGTCGAAGTCCGCGCCCATCAGGATCTGCTTGTACAGTTGCGGACTCTGGGAGAGGAACGCCTCCTTGTCGTAGTACAGGACCGGGAAGAGGTCCGCGCCGCCCTCGGCGCCGGCTTGCGAGAGCAGCGGCGTATCGACGTTCGTGAACCCCTCCTCGTCGAACCAGTCGGTCATCCCCGCCAGGAGCTTCGAGCGCAACGAGAAGACGGCCCGGACCTCCGGCTTCCGGAGGTCCATGAACCGCTGGTCGAGCCGGGTGTCCAGGTTCGCGTCGACGTCCTTCGAGACCTCCATCGGCAGCGGCGTCGTCGACTCCGAGATCACCTCCAGGGAGTCGGGCACCAGTTCGACCCCGCCGGGCGCCTGGTCGTTGGCCGTCACCTCGCCCTCGATCCGGACGACGGCCTCGCGGCTCAGTTCCTCGACCCGGCCGAACAGGTCCGCGTCGTCCTCCTCCTTGAAGACGACCTGGAGTTCGCCCCTGGCGTCCCGGAGAATCAAGAAGACGATGCCGCCGAGATCCCGGACGTCGTGCACCCGACCCGCGACCGGGACCCGTTCGCCGCTGCGGTCCGCAGTCACGTCGCTGGTGTACTCGCGGTCGATCATCGAGTACCGGTAGTCGACGGCGCCCGTACATTAAGGTTATTTTTTCGCCCCTCCAGGGGCTCTAACTGGCGTCCGGCACCGGACCCACCCGGAACCTAACGGACCGTTACTGGAGCTAGCGCCGCGTTTCCGCGAGGGGATGATCCGAGCATCGACCGTAACGATACCGTAGCGCCGGAGCCCCTCCGTGGCGCCGTCCCTTCGCGGTCAGTAACAAAGTACGTCCCTCGTGTCCTTGTCCGTGCATGGCGAGCCAACGACAGCAGCAAGAAGCGATGGAAGCGACAGCCGAAACCGGAACCGACCCGGCGGTAATCGCGTCGGCGGCCTCCGTGGTCCTCTCGTGGTACTACTTCTTCGCCCGGGGCGACCAGGAGATGGGTATCTTCGTTGGCCTGTGGCCGCCGACGATCATGGCGTTCGCCAGCTACTTCAACCAGACCCGGATGTCCGAACAGCTCCGGCGCGCGACCGGCAGCCAAGGCAGCCTCACGGAGTCCGTCCAGCGGATGGTCCAGGGCCGCTAACCTCCACGGGGTGGCCCCGACGCGACCCCCACCGCGTCGCTCCCGGGCGACGCCACCGAGCGAGTTCCGCCCGGCCGTCGGCGACCCCCAGGATTGCCGACGACCCCGGACCGATGACGATCCCGGACCGCCGGCGATCCGGGACGTTTTTGTTCGTGCCCACGTCTCCCCCGACGTGGCCGTGCGTCTCTCCGACGTGGACGTCCGCGAAGCGTCGAGCGAGGACCTCCCGGCCGTCATGAACGTCCTCGACGGCGCCCTGCTCGCCGTCGACGCCGCGACGGTCCGCGAGCGCGTCCCCGAGGAGGTTCTGGTCGCGGAGGCGGACGACCGGATCGTCGGCGCGGTCGTCCTCGACGGCTCCCACGTCGACGCCGTGGCGGTGCGCCGCGCCCGCCGGGGGCAGGGGATCGGCTCGGCGCTGCTGGCGGCGGCCCGCGAACGCCGGGGGACCCTGACCGCGGACTTCCGGCCGGAGGTGCGGCCGTTCTACGAGTCCATCGGGTTCGACGTCGAGCCGACGGGTCGGACGGGCCGACTCCGCGGGACCTGGCCCGGCGGGAAGCGACAGCGTTAGGCCCTGCGGTTCGGTAGGGCCGTCATGGACGTCGCGCTCCGACGCTGGCTGGTGCGGGAGTTCGTCCTCGCCGTCCTGGCGGCCGCGACGGCGGTGGCGCTGGCGGGCGCGGGGGTCTCGCAGGCGTTCGCGGTCGGCGCGGCCGCGGGCGCGTGGCTGGCGCTCTCGCTCGTGCTGTATGGGCCCGGCATTTCCTCGTTGCGGTAGCCTTCGATCCGGAACTCTGGACTCGATCACGGCCCCACCTCGGACGTAGACGGGACGAAACTTGGACGGACGGAGACAGGGCAAAAAGAGCCACCCGGCGCGCGCGAGCAACGCGCGCGAGGGATGAGCACCGGAGCGGAGCGAGGAGCGCAATCGGTTGGGGAGGTGGTGGTATTCCTCGTTGTCGTGTGCCGCTAGCGTTGGCGGATACGACTGCGTCTCGACGGCACACGACGACTAGGGATGTCCTCGCCCTCCCCAACCGCGGGGTTGGGCCGGCGACCGCCCGCCGGGAGAGCAAGCTCTCCCGAGCCTCCGGCTCGCACGGCTC
>CAYTAG010000163.1:0-7886 GCA_964435625.1 uncultured Halobacteriales archaeon
CTCACGAAGTTCGCCGACACCGTCTACCTGGCCCACCGCCGCGAGGAGTTCCGCGCCGAGGACTACTGGATCGACCGCATTCAGGAACGGGCCGACGCCGGCGACGTCGAGATCATGCGCAACACCGAACTCGTCGAGATCCACGGGACCCAGGAGGAGGGCGTCGACCACGTCACGCTCGTCCACCACCCCGAGGGCTACCCCAAACGCAAGCGCGAGGAGTCCGAGCACGCCGACGAGGTCGAGGCGTTCGACCACGACGTCGGCGCCGTGTTCCTGGCCATCGGGCACACGCCCAACACCGGGTACCTGGAGGGGACCGGCGTCGAGATGGACGAGGAGGGGTACCTCAGCACGGCGGGCGACCGTGGCGGCGGCCAGACCGAGACGCAGGTCCCTGGCATCTTCGGCGCGGGCGACGTCGTCGACTACCACTACCAGCAGGCGATCACCGCGGGCGGCATGGGCTGCAAGGCCGCCATCGACGCCGACCACTACCTGGAGGACCTCGAACGCGCCGGCTCGGCGGGCGCCAGCGAGGCCGCCGCCGAGGGCGACGATTGACAGCGGGCAGGGTCGGTCCCGCCGTGGCCGAGAACGGCGGTGGGACGACCCCGAGCGAGAATGGTGATCTTCCATAAGTCTTTCCCACAAATTAATATAAGGTGGAAGAAGTAATGACTGTTCAACGATGGGAGACGTCAATATTTCTTTCAGGGGTGGCGACGACGCCCGGTCGGTCGCGGAACGGCTCGAGGAACTCAAAGAGCGGGGCTGCGTCGCCGTCGCCACCGGCGGGGTCCCGACGGACGCGATGCAGGCGGTCACCTGCCGGATGTTCGGCGATCCCACCCTCGACCGTCGACGGCTGTTCGTGACCTTCGGGCAGGTTTCGACGCCCGCGGACTGGCTTCCCGGTGACCTGACCGCCGACCACGACACGGTCGTCTTCCGCGACCGGTCGGACGGTGCCAGGGTCGCCACCACCCAGTCGGCGGGGCCGGAGGCCAGCCCCGGCCCGCCGGATGCCGCCTCCTTCGATCCCGCGAAACCCCACCTCGACGCCGTCACGGGGGACGTCCTCGACGTGGCGGATGGACTCCCGTCGCGCGGCTCCGGTCGGCTGCGGGTCGTCGTGCTCCGGCCGGACCACCTCCTCGGGGACCGCCAGCAGCAGTCGGCGGGACCCATCGAGGAGTTCGTCGAACGGCTCCGCATCCTGATGCAGCGGTTCGGGGGGATGGGCCTGCTCGTCGTCTCGAAACCGGAGGACGACGGGCTGGTCGACTCGCTGCTGGACGCGGTCGACCTCCAGTTCAGGGTCCGCAAGGAGTGGTCGTTCGTCGAACAGCAGGTCGTCATCGACCCGGGGGCCCGGGATCGGTTCGCAACCAGCTGGCACGAACTCCCGTGATCGAGCCATGGAACCGAACGTTACGTCGCTGGACGGCGACCAGGGGCTCTCCGCCTACGATCCCATCGAGAACACCAGGTTCGTCCTGTACGCTGACCGCGACGTCGACCCGACGCCGGCGGACGAGGGCCGGATCGCCTTCCCGGTCGGGACCGCCGTCTCCGTCGGTGCCGGGAAACTGGTGATTCCAGATAATCCGTCCATTAACATCCGGACCAGTACCGGTGAACACCTCGACACGTTCGAGGGAGGGCTCGTGGACCGGTACTCGTCAGACGAGGACCGCCTGCTCGACGTAAAAAACCCCGCGATGAAGCTGTACGTGCTGGCACCTGGCCCGTTCGAAATTGCGCTCACGGATGAGCGAACCGTCGAACTCCGGTTTCGGGCCCGCACCGAACTGACGGTCGGCGTCCGATCGTTCCACGAACGTCCGACCGCGACAATCGAGACGCCACGGGAACCGAAAGCCGTGATGCGTGCGCTGAGTGCCGCAGGATCGGCGCTGAAGGCAACGTCCTGCGAGCGCTCTTATCCGACGTTGCGGGGCCACCCGCCGACGTTCGGACCGGCCGAGGAACTGTCGATCCCGTCGTCACTGGACCCCCCGGACACGAACGTCCAGATCAGAGTGCCACCGACCTGGGAGTACATCTACCCGGTCGCCCCGCTTGCCTTCTATCTCGGGGCATCGGTTCGGTCAGGAGAGTCGCCACGGATCGAGGCCGGGAACTGGTCGTTCCCCCTCGCAAGCGCCGACGAAGATCCGACGACGTTCACGGAGCGTGTTCACCGGACGCTCCAGCAGGTGTTCTTCCTCGACTGCCTGACCCGGACGGAAGGGCTGTTCCAGATCGACCTCGACGAACGGCGAAAGCTGGCGGACGCGCTCGACTTGGATTTCGCGACGCTGTACGATCAACCGGTGGACCGCCAGATCCGTACGTATCTGGACGTCCCGTACGCGGCCATAGAGGACCACCTCCCCTCGTGGCACCTCTGTGTTGATGTCCAGCCGTCAGCCGACCACGTCGAAGCGCTGCCGTACCTCCTGGACAACTTCGCGTTGATTCGGTGTCCCGAACCGAGAGAGCCGGCAGAACTCGACGAGGAGGTCGACCAGGCGATAACTGCATTCGTGCGTGACTCGGACGGTCAGTCGGCCGTCACGGCCGACTCGAACGGTGACTCCGCCCACGGTGACGTCCCCTCACTCGAAGAGGAGGTGTTCTCCCCCAGGCCGGCACCCGCAATCGAACAGGGGTACATCGGGGACGGATTGCCGTTGGGCCGGAACAAACTGTCTATCGATAGTCTGGAACGTCGTCTGGAGTACGACGGCAGCAAGGGAGAGAACATCTCCGTGAAAATCGTCTGCAACGACCAGAAGATGTCCGAGGAAGCCGTCGTCGAGGAGTTCTACGGCATCCACGACTTCCTCCAGTACAACGTCGACGTCGCGTACGACCTGACCCAGGAACAGCTCGCGGCAGCCTTTCGGGAAGACGTCGACATGCTGCACTACATCGGTCACAACGACGACGAGGGGTTCGAATGCGTCGACGGCAAACTCGACGCCTTCGACCTCGACGACGTAGGCGTCGAGACGTTCCTGCTGAACGCCTGCAAGTCCTACGAACAGGGCCAGGCACTGATCGACAACGGTGCCAAAGCGGGCGTCGCATCGTTGTCTCTCGTCAGCAATGCCGCTGCCAGTAGACTCGGACAGACGATGGCCCGGGCGCTGAACGCCGGGTTCACGCTCCGGTCGGCGCTGTCGCTCACCGAGTTCACCACCAGCGCGACGCAGTATATCGTGCTCGGGGACGGGGGTCGGCAACTGGCACAGGCGTCCTCCGGCGTTCCGTGTCTGGTCGAACTCGTCGACGCCGACGTGGAATCCGGGGAGGTGACTATCGAACTGTTCACGTATCCGGATAGCCGTGATGGACAAGGTTCCCATTGGGCGCCTTCGTTCGGAGGTTCGTCGATCAACTACCTCGTGTTCGGTAAAATTGATCGGTTTACGCTGTCCATCGACGAATTCATCGAACTCCAGTCGGTCCAGCCGAACCCCATCATCGTGGACGGACGGCTCTACTGGAGTAACGAACTCAACAGACAAACGTTCTCGAACCTGTTGTCTCGAATCGAGAACTCCCAGATGCGAAACCTCAGGGACCTTTGGTAGTACTTCCCAATTCCTCGACCGGACCACCGATTCCCTCGGCGGCGAGCGACAATCCAATCGGTAGCAGCCCTGCGACCTTCGGCTGCTCACGCAGGGTATCCGGGGAGAGCTGTTCGACGACGTTGACGAACTCCGCGTACACGCTTGGCGCGAGGCCGGTGTTGACGTCTGTCATGATACGATAGTATTGTAGAACTAATGAACTGTAATCTTTTCTAAATATTTTCGATACTTATAAACTGTGTATAACGCCTGGAGGAGTTCCAGGGCGGCCGAGCGCGGCGTTTGCGGCGGATTCGATCACCGGAGCTATCAGGCCAGGAACTCGTCGAGGGCCTCGTGTTCGGCCTCGGCGTCCCGCTGGGCGCGCTCCTCGATGCGGTCGTCGAGCCTGACGAGCAACTTCGCGGTGGCGTCGTCCGCGAGCCTGTAGCGGTTCTTGGCCGGCTCGCGGTCCTCGGCGACCAGCCCCGCGTCCACCAGGTCGTCGAGGTACTCGTAGACGACCGTCTCGTGGACGTCGGCCAGGTCCGCGACCTCGTCGACGGTCAGCCACCGGTCGCGCCCGATCAGGAACGCGCCGGCGATCCGCGTCGGCGCCGGATTCTCGAACAGCCGCACGAACGCCGAGTCCAGTAACGTCGACATCTCTGGTGACCACGTCGTCGGCATGACAGAAAAACTTGTCTCAAAACGACCGCGGGTAGTCTACAGGCGACCGATTTGGACAAACGATCACCTGATCCCCCGGTATGGGTCTCTTGCGCCGAGCAAATATAATTGTACCGTTCGTCCTTCCAGAAATTCGGTCAATATCCAGAAGTTTTTTCACGTACGCCTCCATACGTCGGGACGCACCCTGACGGGTGCGACGACAGTGGATCGAAAGAGTGGGTGTCAACCCCGCCATTCCCGGCCCCTCAGGGGCGATGCCCACTCCAAGTGACTGCCAGAGGCACCCTCCCGTTCCCTGGCGGTGTCTGGCATGACGCACGCTATTCGGCCCCGGTGCCGGCATCCACGTGCGGGCACGTCGGGGCCGGCTATCGTCCGTACCACGACCGTCTCGAACGCACGAGCGGACGCCGTCCGTCACGCTTTCGCCGTCGTCCCGTAGCTCCTGCCAACTCGCGGCCGCTCCGTCCGGCCCGGGACCCGTTCCACAGGTGCTTTACGTTCGGCACGCGATTCGACCGGTATGGCAGACGCGACCGAGACGGTGACCCTGACCATCGACGCCGAGTCCGGGAGCGACGAACTGACGGTTCCCGCCGCGCTGGTCGACCTCCTCTCCGAGGGCGACCAGTCGGCCCCGGAGGTGGTCGGCGACGTGGCGCTGTTCGGGATGGCCCAGCGCATCCACGCCGCCGTCCACCACTCCCAGGACGACTCCGGGGAGGACCTCCAGGACCTGGAGGAACTCACGATGGACGTCTTCGAGGACCGGTTCGGGATGACCTACGGCGAGGCGACGGGCCACTCGCACTAGTCCCGGCGCCATAGTCTACTCGACGTCCCAGCGTAACAACGCGCCGTCGTCGATCCGTTCGACCGCCGCCAGCGATAGGTCCACGAACCTCTCGACGAAGCCGTCCCCGTCGGCCAGTGTGGGGGCGTCCCGGCCGCCGATTACCTGCGGGCCCACGAACACCGACAGCTCGTCGACCAGCCCCGCCTCGAACAGCGAGAAGATCAGTTCGCCGCCGCCCTCGACCATCAGGCGGTCGACGCCCCGGGCTTGCAGCGCCTCCAGGGCCGGTTCCAGCGCCACGCGGCCCTCGCCGGTCCGGATCACGTCCGTCATCGGCCCGTCGATGGCTGCGATCCGTTCCCCGGGGGCGTCCTCGCTGGCGAGGAGGTACGTCTCGGCGCGGTCGTCGAGGACGCGGGCGTCGGCCGGCGTGCGGCCCCGCGAATCCGCGACGACCCGGGCCGGATGCGGAGCCTTGCCGGCGGCCTCGCGGCGCTCGATCAGGTCAGAATCGTCCAGCGTGAGCGAGGGGTCGTCCGCGAGGACGGTCCCCACGCCGACCATGACGGCGTCGCTGTCGGCCCGCAACCGGTCGACCCGCTCGAAGTCCGCCGGTCCGCTGATGGCGACCTGCTCGCGTCGGCGGGTCGAGAGCTTCCCGTCGGCGCTCGTCGCCGCGTTGACGACCACGCGCATACACGGCCGTAGCCGCCGCCGGCGAAAACCCGTTTCGGTCGGCCGGCCGCGACGGGACCACGGCGGACGATGGCCCGGCCAGTCGGTAGTTCAGCCCCCGAACGCCAGGATCAGGCCGGCAGCGAGCAGGACGAACCCGACGGTCGTCGTGGCGGCCGGGGACAGCCGCCTGGTCCCCGCCTCGTCAGGGGTCGGGTAGTCGCGGTCCCGGTCGGCGCCACGCAGCCACCTGATCCCCAGCAGCGTCGTGAGACCACCCACTCCGGCGATCACCAGCCCGATCAGTGTCGTTCCCCCCGGAAAGGCCGGGTTGTCCGCGACAGGTCCCCACTGGAGGACCGTCGACGAGGCGTCCAGCAGACGCAGGGCCACGAACATCGCCCGAGTGTACTCCCGGCCACCGTAAATCTGTTACGGGCGCGAGGACGGAATACGCGCCGGTCGTCGGCCCGCTCGTCGCCGGTCGGCAGTTGCCCCCGATTCGTGGCGGATTTGTTGCCGGATGGGTCCGAAATCGACAGCCTAAGTGGGGCTGGACCCCTACGCCGGTTGCCTTACGGTGAGACCAGAATGAGCACCATCACCGTCAGAACCGAGTGCGGAACGACCAGGAAGTTCAGCAGCCGGCGCGACGCCGAGGAGGGAAAGCGAACCCACCGGTCGCTCTGTGAGGAGTGCGGCGAGGAGGACGTCCACCTCACGGTCGAACCCGAACAGTCCACGCTTGAGTCCGTCTCGGACGGCGGCCGGGTTCCCGAGGCCGAGTCGGGGGCGTCGCTCCCGGCGGAGATGCCCGACACCGTGCAGACGGACCCGCTGGACGTCGTCCCGGAGTACATGATCACCGAGGTCGAGGGCCAGCCGACGATCAACAAGCGCGGGTACGCCGTGATCGCCCACCACTTCGACGTCGTCGTCCACTCGGAGGCGATCACGCCGGCCGGCGAGACCGACCACGAATACGCCGAGTTCAAGGCGACGGCGTGGAATCGCGGCGACGACCCCGAGCAGGGCTACACGGGCCACGGGACGGCCCGGGCCTCCGAGGACCGCCGCGGCATCGAGAACAACCTCAACGAGATGGCCGAGACCCGCGCGATGAAGCGGGCCGTCGCCTGGGCGTCCGGCGTCGGCCTCCTCGCGTGGGAGGAGATGGTCGAGTACCTCGACGACGAGGCGTAACCGCCGCGGGATTCGGGCCGCGGAAGCGTTAACCCCGTCCGGTCCCGCGAGCGGGTGCGGGCAACCGCAGAACACACCATGCCCGAGGAAACCCAGACCGCCCGGGAGGAGAGTTCCGGGTACGACCGGTTCCAGCGACTGGAGAGCGCCGACTACGACCGCGTCGACGAGTTCCTCCGCGAACACGTCACGTTCACGGCCCGCGAGTGGGCGCTGGCCCGCCTGTGTGCCGACTTCCGGACGAAGACCGGCGTCGAGATGACGAAGGTCGGCGAGAACCTGCCCGGCCTCGTGCCGTTCATGTCCGAGCCGTACACCCGCCAGGCCGTCTACGGGGCCCAGCGGTCGTTCGCCGAGAAGGTGCGACGCGCGGGCGCGACGTTCCTGTACGGCGCCTACGGCGGCTTCCTCACGGCCGACGAGGTCGACGAGGTCACCTACGAGGCGACCGAAGTCGCGAAGTTCCTGCTCGAAGTCGAGGGCGCGTCGGTGCCCCACGACCGCGAGGTGACCGTCGAGCAGCGCATCAGGGACGCGATGGAGACCGTCCACGAGGCGAGCGTCGACCTCCGGTACGACCGCTGTCCCCACTGCGGGGCGGAACTCGGCGACGACGCGACCTGATCGGCCGACGCCGCCGTGGTTCCTTTTATACTTCGCTGGAGTATTTAAGGAGCGACGCGTCCGCGAGGGGCAGTGTTCAGATAGGCAGTGGTGGCCGGCACCACCACACGCGAAGGTAGCCGGCACCACTGCATGCGAAGGTGGCCGACACAGCCGCCCGGCGAAGGTAGCCGGCACCCCCGGCAAAGTGATGGTAGCCGGCACGATCCACGCTGGGTGGGACTGAAAGGGGCCGGGCGCTCGATCCCGCCCGGACGACGCTCCCGCGAGCACCGCGAGCGGGAGTCAGCGAGATCTTCGCGAGTGTC
>CAYTAG010000164.1:0-7742 GCA_964435625.1 uncultured Halobacteriales archaeon
AAGGAGCGCCGAGGACCGCAACGAGGCGCGCGAGTCGAGCCCGCGGGGGCTTTCTACGTGGTGCTGGCGGAGACGCCGTATTGGGAGAGCCCGCGGGGGCTTTCTACGTGATGCCGGCAAAGAAACCGTCGACAGAGAGCACGCGGAGGCGTTCTGGCTTTGGAAACGTCGCTCGCTCGACCGCCGGAAACCGCGTTGCGAGAGGTTCAAGGGTCCGCGGGGACCACCAGTTCGTGATGCGGCAGGACCACCTGCTCACGACGAAACAGCTCTCCCGGGGGGAGATCGAGGCCGTCCTCGACCGCGCGGCCGAGATCGACGCCGACCCCGGGGCCGTGGCCGACCGCCACGCCGACGCGTTGCTGGCGCTGTGTTTCTTCGAGCCGAGCACCCGCACGAAGATGAGCTTCGAGGCCGCGATCAAGCGGCTGGGGGGCGACGTCGTCGACATGGGCCACGTCGAGTCCACGAGCGTCGAGAAGGGCGAGAGCCTGGCGGACACCGTCCGCGTCGTCGAGGGGTACGCCGACGCCATCGTCCTCCGACACCCGCGGGAGGGCGCGGCGAAGATGGCCAGCGAGTACGTCGGCGTGCCGGTCGTCAACGCCGGCGACGGCGCCGGCCACCACCCGACCCAGACGCTGCTTGACCTCTACACGCTCCGGGAAAACGCCCGCCTGGACGGACTGTCCATCGGCATCGTGGGCGACCTGAAGTACGGCCGCACCGTCCACTCGCTGGCGCACGCGCTGACGAACTTCGACGTCGACCAGCACTTCGTCAGTCCGGAGTCGTTGCAGCTGCCGCGGCGCGTCCGCTACGACCTCCACGAGGCGGGCGCCAGCGTCAGGGAGCACGCCGACCTCGCGGACGTCCTACCGTCGCTGGACGCCCTCTACGTCACGCGCATCCAGCGCGAGCGGTTCCCCGGCGAGGACGAGTACCGCGCGGTCGCCGGCGAGTACCGGATCGACGAGGCGACGCTGGCCGCGGCGGCCGACGACCTCGCGGTGTTGCACCCCCTGCCGCGGATCGACGAGATCGCCCCGGCGGTCGACGGGACCGACCACGCGCGGTACTTCCAGCAGGCGCACAACGGCGTGCCGGTGCGCATGGCCCTGCTCGACCTGCTCCTGGAGGGAGACCGATGAGCGACCGGAAGCTCCGCGTCGGCAAGATCGAGAACGGCACAGTCGTCGACCACGTGGCCGCCGGGCAGGCGTTGAACGTCCTGGCAATTTTGGGCATCGACGGCACCGGCGGCGAGACCGTCTCCGTGGCGATGAACGTCCCCAGCGAGCGCCTGGGCCGCAAGGACGTCGTCAAGGTCGAGGGCCGGGAGCTGAGCCAGGCCGAGGTGGAGGTCATCTCGGTGATCGCGCCGGCGGCCACCATCAACATCGTCCGCGACTACGAGGTCCGCGACAAGCAGTCCGTCGAGCGGCCCGACCGCGTCGTCGGCGTCCTGGAGTGTCCCACGCCCGGGTGCATCACCAACGCCGACGAACCCGTCGAAACCCGGTTCGAGGTGCTCGACGACGGTGTCCGCTGTGCGTACTGCGGGACCATCGTCCGCGAGGACGTCGCCGAGCACCTCAGCGTGGAGTGATCGGTCTTCGTCGGTGGCGGGGATAGGGATCGGGCAGATTGGTGAGCGCCGCTCCGATCGGCACCCAATTGTTGATATTGTGGGGTATAATAATTCGATACATTGTTAATTATCATCTTATTAACTGTGCCACCGCACCATTATATCATTACTAGAGTAAAAGTACAAACTATATAATAGGTATTAATATATTCATATAAATAGGAAGTATTATTAATATAGGTTGAAATATTAGGATATGGTTCGAGAAGATCCAAAACGGCGGGCTGTTCTTCAATCAATTGGTGCTGGTGCTGTTGGTGTGCCAGCACTAGGTTCGATCCCCAAAAGAGCCAAGGCGAAGGGTAAGGATGGATCCGAAATAAAAGAATTGGATGGAAAAGCAAAAAAGAGATATGTGGAAAAGGCACGAAGAAGTGAGGAGTTCAAGCAATTATCAACTGAGCTAAATAGAAAAGAAAAAATAAGGGTGGACAGATCAAAACCAAAAGCGTTCGAAGCTTTCGATCCGGAAGGAAACCCGCATCATGTGATAGGGTTCGAATTACTTAATAAGAATAAAGAAAGGACAGGAGATATTGCAGTTCATCTACAAAATGGTTCGCCAGTTCGGTCCAAAGCATCAATTAAACAAGATAGATCTTATGATCAAGTGACTATGTACTCCTATAAAGATGGAACGCTATCTTCCGGAGAAGTTAGTCCTAGCTCCAGTGGCGTCGAGTGTTGGGCTTGTACAACGGTTGGAGATGTCGCATGTACTGTCGGTTGTGGCGTCGGAATTGCTGTTATATGCCTGAGTGTCTCAATTACCAGTGGGCTGGGTGGACTCGGATGTGGAGCAGTAGCTTCAACTATTTGTGGTTTCCTCGCGGCAACGTCCGAAAGGTACCTGTGTGCGGCTTGTCAGGCGGATTATGGTGTGGAATGGGCGTGCCACTTCGCAGGTTGGTGTGCGGAACCGGGATACTGCGACAAGTAAGACGCAAAAACGCACACCGTCGTAGAGCGACAATCGAATCATAGCAATCCCCACAATGGCAAACCAAAAATCGAGTAAAAACATGGCAATTTACGTCTTGGTGTATCTTCTCGCTGTTGCGGTCTCAGCCGTACTCATCACGCAAGTGTACAACGAGGGCCTGGTCTACGCGGTCGTCATCTCGGTAGCCGCGGCGATTGGCGCGATCATTGGCGTGCGACTCTCTTGAAAGTCGCACGTGACGTCTGTCGTTCTACCCACACGCCACCCGTGAACGAACGACTTACCATCCGTGTGCTCCGACTGGTGGGCATGAGTAACGCCACGACGAGGAACGTTGAGGTGCTGGCCGACGGCGTCCGATATGCCTACTGCGACACCATCGTCCGCGAGGACATCGTCAACCACCTCAGCGTGGAGTGATCCGCGGTGGTCTAGAGCCGAGCGGCCAGGTACGCCGTCGTCGCGGCGACGGCCTCCATCGCTACGGGCGCCGCCCTGAGATACGGCCTGGGACGGGGAACGGCCGCCGCGGTCGCCCGGTCGGTCGTGATCGGTCTCGCGTGCGGGACCGCGACGTACCTGTTCTGGGCCGGGCGACCCGACTAGCGACGGGCGATCGAATCACGACTGTCCTGCCACGGAGAAGCGGCCGCTCCCGGAGCGGACGGCGAGTATAAAATCGGAGCCGAATCCGGCCCTCAACAGAGGCAGTACTCGCAGGGACAGCACCTGTAGTAGCAGTCGTCCTCGCAGATACAGTCCTCCGAGAGGGTCACGGTCTCGCCGGTTTTCGAGTCCATCACCCGCAGCGCCGGTTCGCCGTTTTCGTCCGCGCTGGCGCTCGTCGTGCCGACCGCGAGCGCGGCGGCTCCCGCCGCGCCGAGTCGCTTGAGGATGTTGCGTCGGTTCATGATTCGAACCTCCACCCGGGAAGTAAACCCATACGGACTAAATATTTATTTAGAGAAAATTATTTATAATAATTCAAAAGATGTTGACTATCGGCGGTTGGGTCGATGGCCCGCAATCCGATCATCGGCTACCGGTCCCCCCGAATCGGCTGCCGTGCACCCTCGAACGGCTGGCGGTCCCTCTCGAACGGCCACCGGTCCCCGACAGTTCGTCCCTCACCCGGCACCGAACAGTCTATTTTCAGCATAACTTTTATGTAACTATAGTCGAAACTGCTCCGAGGCGACGTGGCGGGCGGCCCCCCGCTACGCCGGAGTCAACCATGAAACGGCGGAAATTCATCAAAACGAGTGGAGTCGCGGCGGCAGGTATCAGCGGCGTCGGCGTCCTGACCGGTACCGCGGCGGCCGCGAGCGTACCGATGGTCTCGACGAGAGGACACTTCGACGACAGCGCCCAGTTGGTGTGGCCACACACCCAGTACGACTACAGGGCCGACGACATCTTCGGGTCGCTGGCGGACGACGACATGACGTTGATGGTCCACGGCTGGCGATCCAGCCCGTCGGAGGCGGTCGAGAAGGCCGAGAAGGCCGATTCGGCGTTGACCAGCCAGGGGTACGACGGCACCGTCGTCGGCTATTCGTGGGACTCGGACAAGGGCGGCGGCGGCGACCTGGGCTGGGGCGAAGCCAAGACCATCGCCCACAAGAACGGCAAGAAACTGGCGAACGTCATCAACTACCTGAAGGAGTCAAACGGGTGTGCGGTCCACCTGATCACGCACTCGCTGGGCGTCCAGGTCGGGTTGCACGCGTTGATGAACCTGCGGAACTGGGACGGCTGGCAGGCCAACGGCCGCCAGATCGAGTCCGCCCACTTCCTCGGGGCCGCCCAGCACAACGATTCGGTCACCCCCGCGTGGGACTACTACCGGTACGACGCCATCGAGTACGAGACCGGCGTCACGTACAACTACCACAGCCAGGAGGACGACATCCTGGAGTGGGTATTCAATACCTGGGAGTTCGGTGCCGCACTGGGAGAGACGGGCGCCACGGACGGGTACGCGACCCCTAGCAACTACTGGGACATCGACGTCACCCCGTCCGTCGGCGACGACCACCGTGGGTACCTCGACAACATCGGCGGGACCGTCGAGTACCACATGGACTACTCCCACTAGCCGGATCACGACTCCCGGCAGCGGGATCGATCACGATCTCCACAGCCCGAACGGTCGAGGAGCGGTCGCGGGCCGTCGAGTCCGTTCGGTCCGGGAGACGTCAATCCTCGGCTTGCCAGGCGCTCTTGCATTCGGTATCGCAGAACGAATAGATCTCGAGTTCCCCGTCCTCCCGTCGCGTTACCACCGGGTAATCGATGCCGATCCGAAACGGCGTTCCACAGTATGCACACTCCCCGAAGGGACCGAGGGGGCTGTCGGCAGACTCAGTCATCATGCAGTATCACTTCGACCGTTTCGGCCCCGTTCAGGACGATCTCGTACCCGGCGTACTCGAAAGCGATCCGTATCCCTGCGCCGTTCGTGGTCCGGACGATGCGGTTCAGCGCGCCGGGGTCGACGCTTTTGGCCAGCGGCTGGAGTTCGGTTGGGTCGACGTTTTCGACCGAGGCGACCGCCGTGACGATGTTTTGAACCGTAGTTTCACCCGGTTCGATGGAACGACGTCCTACGACGCACTCGCTCATACCACGGGGGAGGCCCCATCAAACCAAAAGATTACCGACCGGTTTCGCCTCTGACCCACTTAATTAGTTAGATGTTAAATATTCCGAAATAATTTTGGGAAAATTATATTGGCGAGTAGGTTACTCGTCCTCGACTACTTCCTCCCCGAAGTGATTGAAGGGGCGGACGTGTTCGTGGCGCAAGAGCCGCTGCATTTCGATTTCGAACCCGAGATCGATCAACTCGGAAGCGGTGGACGTGATGTCCGAGAGGTCAGTGGCGACGGCGACGACCTCGACGTTCCCCTGGCTGGAGAGCAGTTCGCGGACGTTGACGACCCTGTGCGTCTGCAGCGCCCGTTCGGCTAACTCGACCTGCCGGTCGACCGGGGCCGTGCAGGTGAACACGATAGTTAGCGGAAAGCCGGCGGCCCCGTAGTCGAGGGTCGGAACGTATCCCCGGAGGATCCCCCGTTCTTCCATCCGTTCGATGCGGTTCCGGACGGTACCGGCGGAAACGGGTAGTTCCTCGGCCATGTCGACGGGGGTCAGATTTCGCGCGTCCTTCTGCAGGAGGTGAAGAATCCCTCTGTCTACGTCGTCGAGCGGCTTCGAACTCATTGCTGGCGCGTTTCTCGGTGACCCAAAAGAAAGTTACTACCCGACGGAGGCGGGGGTGGCCCGCTGTAACGGTAGTGGGCGCTGTCCCCGTCGACGCACACGGTTCGCCCGGCGACCGAGCACGACGCGGGAGCGAACCACTTACCACGGGCCGTGCCCGAGGGCCGGGCATGTACGGCGTCGTCACCCGGAACGTCGAGGAGACCGAGTGGCCGGAGTTCGACCTGGCGTTCTACGAGGTCAAGGACGTGACCGGCCGCCAGGCCGAACCCGTTGCCGGCGCCGTCAACATGGTCTCCTGTTTCGGGGACAACAACGTCGCCGAGGACCCCGAACTGGTCGCGGTCGACGACGAGGGCAACCCCGCCACCCGCGAGCGCAAGTACTTCGACTGGACGTACGTCTGCCCGACCCACGACGACTACCGCGAGGGCATGCTCTCCATCGTCGAGGCCTGCGCCGAGGCCAACGGCGACGTCCGCCTGGACGACGTTGGCTTCGCCCGCCCCGAGTACTGCCACTGCGAGCGCTGTGACCGGCGCTTCGAGGAGAGCGACTACGACGACCGCGAGGAGTGGCGGGCCTCGGTCATCGAGTCCTTCGTCGCCGAGGCGGCCGACCGCATCCCCGGCCGGGTCTACCTCACGCTGTTCCCCGACCCCTACCCCGGCCACCTCTACGAGCGGGCGGGCCTGGACGTGGCGGCGCTGGCCGACCACGTCGACGAGTTCGTCGTCCCGCTGTACGACATGGCGTACTCGACGACCTACTGGCTGAAGACCATCGCAAGCGGCTTTTCGGACCTGCTCGACGCCCCCTTCAGCGTCGAACTGTACGCCGTCGACGTGGACGTCGAGAACCTGGTCAAGGCCGCCGAGGTGGCCGGCGCCTACGGCGAGAACGTGGTCTTCGGCTACGACGCCGGCAACGCCCGCGCGGCGGTCAGGCGGTTACAGGCCGCCGAGGGCGAGTCCTTCGGGGAACCGGACTAGCTCGTTCTAGCTTCCCTCGAAGGAGAGAAATTCCCACGAAGGTATTAATGGGAACGGTCACGAAACGGGGGTATGGCAAACCGAGGGTCGTCCTCCCGCGTTTCCCGGGAGGAGGTACTCGCGGTCTTTCGCGACCGGGAGAACCCGAACGAACCGCTCACCGCCCCGGAGGTCGCGGAGGACCTCGACTGTTCGCGCCGAACGGTGCTGGACAAGCTCCGCGAACTCGAAGCGCAAGGCGACCTGGCCAGCAAGAAAGTCGGGGCCCGCGCCGTCGTGTGGTGGTCGAAGGACGCAAACGGGGACGACCCGGCACCCGCTGCCCCGCTCCGGGGGCTCGTTGGACTGCTCGACGAGGACGCTGCCGACCGCGCACGCGAGCGGTCCCGGGAGTGGCGCGAAGCGTTCGACGACGAGATCGAGGCTCGCGACGGTGGGTAGTTCCGATGCTGCTGGACTCGACGTTCCTGCACGATCTGGTCCGCGAGGAGCAAGCGGCCGTCTCGTACCTGGAGGAACTGATCGACGCCGGGACGCCGGTCGCCGTGTCGTCGCTCACCGTGTTCGAGGTCGGCGTTGGACTCCGTGAAACCTCCCAACGGTACCGCGACCGATTTCGAGCGGCCGTCGACGAGGTCGAGGAACATCCCCTGGGGGCTGCCGAGGCCCGGCGAGCACTGGCCGTCCAGCGAACGCTTTACGACCGTGGCGAACCGGTCGGGGCGGTCGATGCCCTGATCGCCGGAACGGCCCTCGAACGGGCCGAGGCGACCGTTCTCACGCGGAACGTCGACGAGTTCGAGCGCGTCGACGGGATCGGCGTCGAGACGTACTGAACGGCTACAGTTCCCGCTCGCGCCACGCTTCGAGCGCCCAGCGGTCGCGGGTGTCCTCGGGCAACTCGTCGAACCACCGCGCGTCGGTGATCTCG
>CAYTAG010000165.1:0-7741 GCA_964435625.1 uncultured Halobacteriales archaeon
CGTCGGCCTCCTCGACCTTCGCGGCGAACTCGGCGTTCTCCGCGAGGAAGCCGTACCCCGGGTGGATGGCGTCGGCGTCGGCCTTGCGCGCGGCCTCGACGATCGCCTCCTGGTCGAGGTACGAATCCGCGGCCCGCGCCGGGCCGACGTTGTACGCCTCGTCGGCGTACCGGACGTGACCCGAGTTCCGGTCGGCGTCGCTGTAGACGGCGACCGTCCGGACGCCCAGCTCCTCGCACGCTCGCATGACCCGTACGGCGATCTCGCCACGGTTGGCGACGAGAACCTTCCTGAACATTCTTGAGCGGACAATCTCCCAGAAGGTACCTTACTTTGTCGGTCTATCGTCGTCAGCGGGCGGTACCGGCCCGACTGCCCTCCGTTCGCGCCACGTCGACGCGGAACTCACCTGGACGCTCCGTGGACGGCGCGGCTCATCACGGCCGCCTCGGCCTTCGACAACAGGTTCGACGCGGTGCTGGCCGCACAGTCCAGCGCCGTCCCGACGTCTTCGAGGTCGGCGTCGGACGGCGTCTCGTAGTAGCCCAGTTCCACCGCGGTCCGGACGGCCTCGTACTGGCGGTCGGTGAGCGCCCCCGTCAGGGTCCCGCGACGGCGGTCGAACTCGCCGAGCGCGCGGACGTCCGCGTCGACGTCGGCCGGCAACCCCGCCAGCAACTGCCGGAAACTCGACTCCGCGCCGACCAGGGTCAGGTGGACGTCGCCCCGGCCGTCGAAGGTGATGGGGTAGACGACCACCAGTTCGAGGTCCGCGAACGCCTCCCTGAACGCCAGGTCCACCTCGCGGATTCGCTCGCAGACGAACGAGTAGAAGGCCCCGTCGTCGACGGGACTGGTCCGGAACCAGCGGACCGCCTCGAACCCGTCGAGCGCGTGGCGGTACGACTCCCGCTGGCCGACGACGTAGAACAGGACGTACTCCTCCCCGCCGTCGGGCACCTCCGTCCAGGCGAGCAACTCGCCGTACTCGACGGCGTCGCCCTCGCGGACGAACTCCTGGACCGGGTGGCGCATCCACCCCGGCTGCCGCAGGGTGAGTTCGCAGTACCGCATGGGGGCCTTCGCGCGGCCCGGAACTTAAAACGGCTAGATACTTCGACGGAACCGGTTTCGGCCGTCCGCACCCAGGTACTCGTATGAGAGACGCTGGCCCCCGGACCGGGCGGACGGCGGACGCGAACGGAGCGGAGGGGGACCCGGAGGGAACGGACGGGGACCCGGCGGCGCTGCCGCCGGGGCCGGACGGCTGGCCGCTGGTCGGCAACGCCGTCGACGTCGTCCGGGACCCCTTCGGGTTCTACGACGCGCTGGCCGAGTACGGCGACGTCGTGAGCTACCGCCTCGGTCGTAGCCGGTTCGTCACCGTCCTTCACCCGGACCTCGTCGAGCAGGTGTTGCTCTCGGACTTCCGGACGTTCGACAAGTGGATCAACGTCGACGTCGCCCCGGAGGGCCTGCTGTTCTCCGACGGGGAGCAGTGGCGCCGCCAGCGGACGGTCGTCCAGGAGGCGTTCACGGTCGAGCGCGTCCGGGGCTACGGGGACGCGATGGCCGGGTTCGCGGCCGAGATGGTCGACGGGTGGGACGACGGCGAACGCGTCGCGCTGAACGAGGCGTTCTCGTCGTTGACGCTGCGGGTGCTCGCGCACACGCTGCTCGACATCGACCTGGCGTCCGGGGGCGACCGCATCGCGGCGTTCGCCGACGCCATCACCGAGCAGGCGGACCTCCGGAACGTCTCGACGTACCTGCCGTCGTGGGTGCCGACGCCCGCCAACCGCCGGTACGACCGCGCGCGTTCGGCGTTCCGCGCCCACGTGGACGACCTGATCGCACAGCGCCAGGACGACGAGCGCGGGGACCTGCTGTCGCTGTTCTTGCACGCGACCGACGAGGAGGGGCGGGGCCTGCGCGAGGAGGAGGTGCGCGACCAGATGGTGACGTTCCTGTTCGCCGGTCACGAGACGACATCGCTGGCGCTGACCTACGCCGTCCTGTTGGTCGCCCAGCATCCCGAGGTCCGCGAGCGACTGGACGAGGAGTACGCCGAGGTGCTGGACGGCGACCGACCGACGGTGGCCGACGTCGAGGACCTGACGGTCACCGAGCGCGTCATCCGAGAGGCGTTGCGGCTGTACCCCCCGGTGCCGGTGCTGGCCCGACAGGCGACCGAGGACGCGGCCCTCGGGGGCTACCGCGTGCCGGAGGGGACCCGCCTGATCGTCCCGCAGTTCTACCTCCACACCGACGAGCGGTGGTGGGCGGACCCGGAGGTGTTCCGGCCCGACCGCTGGACCGAGCAGCGGGAGGCCGAGCGGCCGGACTACGCCTACTTCCCGTTCGGGGGTGGGCCGCGACACTGCATCGGGATGCGCTTCGCCATGCTGGAGCTACAACTCGTGCTGGCGACGTTGCTCCAGCGGGTGGACGTCGAGTTGCTGTCGGACCCCGACCCGGACCTGCACGCGGGCGGCCTGTTGCGTCCGGAGCGCGACGTGGCGGTCCGCGTGCGGACGCGCTGACGGAAGACTGGGACTCGTCCGTCAGAACACCCCACCGGAGGCGCCGAGCGCGAAGTCGACGACGCTGACTGCGAGTGCCATGAGCGCGAACGAGACGTCCCAGGCGATGCTGAGGTAGTCCGTCCGTCCGGTTCGACAGAGCAGGTACTCGCAACCGACCGTGTACGCCAGGACCGCCAGGACAGCCAGCACCGCGACGCTGTTTTCGACGGTGACGAGCAGGTACAGCAGCGGGAGCGCCGACAGCACTTCGAGGCCGTACATCAGCCATCGCGTCCCGTCGATTCCGAACTCGATGGGGAGCGAATCGACGTTCGCGGCGAGGTCACCACGAACGTCGGGCGCGTTCGCGACCTCGACGGAGATGATCCACCTGAGGAAGACGAAGACGCCGACGGCGACGGCGGCGGCGGCGTCGACCGGGACGGATTCGGTCGCCAGCGAGATCGGCAGCGCCGTGACCCCTATTGCCCACGCACCGGCCACGACGGTCGAGTTGAGCACCAGCACCTGCTTGAGCCGCTTGACCTCCGGGAACGGGAGCCACGGGGTCGAGTAGACGAGCTGTGCAGTGAGCGGGACCAGGGTGATCCCCCCTGCGACGAGCCCGCCGTAGTAAAACGCGATCCCGACGCCGGTGAAGTGCAAAACGACACTCACGGGACCGATGAACCGGTTCCACCGCCGGGAGAACTCGACGCTCCAGGGCTTGTTGAGGAGGTCCTCCTCGCTGTCGACGAGGTTGTTGATCCCGTAGATCCCGAACGCCACCAGCGGCCCGACGACGACCGCGGCGTTGAGCGGGATCGAGAAGAAGACGCTGACGAAGTAGATCTGTGCGACGGCCACTATCGACACGATCAACGTCCCGTTTTTCAGGAACAGCGATGCTTTTCGGAGTCGAGCGACTTCGGTCGCCGGAACTGCGTCGGTGTTGCTCATTCCGTGATCACCCCCATCCTGATCGCTACTTCTCTCCGATCACCATCGTTTCCGGCATCGGGACGTCGTAGACCGTCGTCTCCGAGAACCCGACCGCTTGCATCCACCCTTCGCACGCCTCCGGCGTGTAGTCGTACCTGGTCTCCCGTTCGAGGAACTTGTTCAGGCTCACCAGCAGCGCCATGATGTTCTCGCGACGGTCGTCGTCGATCATGCTCCCGTAGACGATGAGCGATCCACCGTCCGGCAGGGCGTCGTACACCCGCTGCAGGAGTCGCTTTTTCTCCGATTGCTCGAAGTGATGGAGCACACGTCCCAGGACGAACACGTCGTGTTCGGGAATCGGGTCCTCCAAGAAGTCCCCGCCGTGGAACGATACCCGGTCGCTCGCGCCACGCTCGGAAATGAACTCCGTCGCAATCGGTTCGAGGTCCGGGAGGTCGAACGCGGTCGCGTCGACGTGGGGGTTGTTTTCGACGACCGATACCGGAACCAGCCCCTCGGCCGCCCCGAGGTCACACATCGTCTCGTACTCGTCCCACTCGAAGAAGTCCGAGATGAGTTTCGCGGCCCCGAGACTGAACCCCTTCATCGAACGGACGTACCGCTCGCGGCGCTCCTCGTCCTCGTAGAGGGCCCGGAAGTACCCTTCGCCCTCGTCGACGTCGAGCTGGGGCTCGCCGGTTCGAAGCGCTTCCGTGAAGTTCGTCCACGCCGGATACAACTGGTAGCTGGCCCACTCCAGCGCGTCTCCGACGTACGTCTCCTTGTTCCGGTCGAGGTACTGCTCGGCGTCGGGTGCGTTCCGGTAGCGCCCGTCTTCCCGTTCGAGAAAGCCCGACACGACGAGCGTGTCGAGGAAGTCGGCCGACACGTCGGGATGGATGTCGAGGCGCTCCTGGAGTGTTTCACGCGACAGCGATTGCCCCGCTAGCTCGGTGAACAATCCCAGCTCGACGGCGCTGAGCAGTGCCTTCGATTCGAGGAACCTGTACCCCGTTTCCATTATCCGCTGTGGAGTTGTCTCCCCCACCATACCGCCTACATATAATCAGCATTATTAGAATTTTTTGTAATATATTCAGTATTATACAAGTATTTTTTATCTATATATTGTAAAAAATCTACACGAGGCGACGACACTCCTCGGCTTGCGTCGTGGATTCGCCGTCCGTTTTGGGTGCAAAACCCCGGACCCGGTTCTGGCGTGAAACCTCCGGCCCAAAGACGGGTTGCAGTCAGGACCGCTTCGAACCGCCCGGCGGGAGGCTGTTGGCGGCGCGGTGGTCTAGCATCGCTTCCTGCTGGTGGGTCCTGATGCGGAGGTCCGAACGCGGTTTCGCTACGCAAAGCAGGACCAGGTCCGCCTGTCGGTCGACATCGTAGTACCGTTTGGCGTCGGACTGGTCGACTTCCCCCTCCAGCAGTTCGGCCGCGCAGGTGGTACACCAGCCCTGCTGGCAGTCGGCGGGCAGCCAGACGTCCGCCGCGCGGGCGGCCGCCAGCACGTACTCGTCTTCGTCGACCTGGATGGTCACCGACTCGCCCGCGAGGTCGGCGTCGGCCGTCTCGGGGACGACCAGTTCCACCTCGTAGGTGGTCACGCCTTACGTTGGTGGCGGACGCGAAAAAGCCGCCCGGTCGCGTGCAGTGCCGGGCGGTGGGCCACGAATTCAGGCGCTGTCGTTGAACCGGCGGTTCGTCGAGTACGGGGCGTCGCCGGGTTCGCCGCGGACGAAGTGGCCGGCGGGGTTAATCTCGCCGTCGCGCTCCATCGACAGCAGTTCGACGAACCAGGCCTCGTGTTCGATCTCCTCCTGGAGGATGCGCTGGGCCATGTCGTAGGTCCGGGGATCGACGTCCCGCGTCATGTCACAGACCTCGCTCCAGGTCCGGATGGCACAGCGCTCGGCCTCGAGCAGCACCTCCAGGACGTCCTCGGCGGTGAGGCTCTCGATCTCCAGCCGGCCGCCCTCGTCGTCGTAGGGCACCGGCACTTCCGCGTCCGGGCAGGACGCCCGGTCCGCGAACTCGCGGATGTCGTTGGGCAGGTGGCCGCCCAGCTCGTACACCCGCGGGGCGACCAGTTCGAAGTGCGCACGGTCCTCCAGGCGGGCGTCCTCGGTGATCTCCTTGTAGTCCTCGTGGCCCGCCAGGTGCATCCGGAGGTTCGTGTAGTAGTAGTAGGTCGTGAACTCGGCGCCGATTGCGTCGATCAGTTTCTCGCGCAGTTCCTCGGGGTCGAGCCCTCGCTCCCGCAGGACCTCCATCCCGACCCGCGTGCTGGTGTCTCCCGGCTCTACGCCTCCACTGGCGTGGGGCTTGTCTTCGGACATCGTATCCCGTACGAACAATGAGGTACAACAGCGACTTAGGGTTTTGTATATTGAAAAAATTGTTTCTATATTACAAAACTACTCTAACGCTTCCGTGGCCCCGAGGACCTCCGGGGAGGCCCCGCGTGCTGCAGCGGCCAGTTCGTCGGCGTGATCGTGCGCCCCCTCAGCCAGCGGCAGTACGTCGTGGTAGGGGTCGGGGTCGCGGTCCAGACCGGTGGCCGTCCGGACGGCGTCGGCGATGGACTCGTAGTTGTCCCCGACCAGGTCGCCGACCAGCACCGGCAGGCCCGCACGTTCGCACAACTCGCGGGCGGCCTCCCGGCCGACGTAGACCCGTTCGGCCTCGACGTCGACGAAGACGAGCGCGAACGGGACCGCCCCGAACTGCGCCCGGAGGAACGACTGGGCGGCGTCGTCGTCCCAGGCGACGGCGCCGACCTGGGGCAGTCGGCGCATGGCCGTCGCGGCCGCCGAGCAAAAGGGGCAGTCGCCGTCGTAGACGAGGACCGCGTCGAACTCGGGCATTCGGTAGAACGTACGCATGCGAGGGGGAAAAGCGTCGGGACGACGGCGGTTGGGGTCTGCGTCATCTTCCGGACTCGTCGGCAAGTCCGTCTTCCCGCTCTGGCGCGCGCTGGTGAGCGTGTCGCCGAAGGCGACCGCGAACCTCTACGCGCGCGAGGGATGAGTAACGCAGGGAGCGCCCGGCGGGCGCGACTGAGTAACGCAGTCGGCTGGGGAGGCTGGTGGTTTGGCCGAGCTGTGGGTGGGACTGAAAGGGGCCGCGGGCTCGACCCGGCCCGGATGACGCAAGGACCGCAGGAACGACTGAGCGGAGCGAAGGAGTGACGAGGACCGCAGCGAGGCCCGGCCGGTCGAGCCCGCGGGGGCTTTCTGCGTGTTGCTGACGGAGACGCTGTTTAGAGAGCGCGCGCGGGCTTTCTGGCTGTTGCCGGCCGAGATTCTGTTTGGATCAAGCGCGCGGGGACGTTCCAGGTGATGATCGAGACGATACCGTTCGAGATACCCAACCGACCCTATCTTTAGTTTCTAAAGTATAATCCTTTAGAATCCGAAGATAGGGTGCGGCGCCGACCGCCGGATGCGCCGGCCACCTCGGAGAACCGGATTCCGCACGACCCCGAAACCAGAACGGCCCTCAGAACCTGTCGGTCCGCGCGGCAGCCGTCCAGCCGTCGGTCGGGACCCCGTCGGGAATCCGGACCCGCCGGCCCTGGATGGACTCGATCTTACCAGCGTAGGCCCACTTGCGGCCGTCCCAGGTCTCCTCCTCGACGGCCGCCGCGGCCGCGGCGGCCGCCCGGTCCCGGAGGTGCGCGCCCACGGCCGCCGCGATGGCGGCGGCCTCGTCGTCGTCGGCGTCCGGCGGCAGGTCGACGCTGACCCCCTCCGGGAGCAGTTCGTCGACCGCCACGCCGTCGTCCGTCGAATCGTCGCGGGCCATGGTCACAGCGGGATGTTCCCGTGCTTGCGCTGGGGCTGGTCCTTGCGCTTCGAGCGCAGCATCTCCAGGTCCGCGATCAACCGACGGCGGGTCTCGCCCGGTTCGATCACGTCGTCGACGTAGCCCCGATCCGCGACGGTGTAGGGGTTGGCGAACTCCTCGCGGTACTCCTCGACGAGTTCCTGCCGGAGCCGTTCGGGGTCCTCTGCCTCCTCCAGTTCGTCGCTGTAGAGGATGTTGACCGCGCCCTGCGGGCCCATCACCGCGACTTCCGTGGTCGGCCAGGCGTAGTTGACGTCGGCGCCGAGCTGTTTGCTGGCCATCACGCAGTAAGCGCCGCCGTAGGCCTTGCGGGTGATGACCGTCAGCAGCGGCACCGTGGCCTCCGAGTACGCAAAGAGGAGTTTCGCGCCGTGACGGATGATGCCGCGGTGTTCCTGATCGGTGCCGGG
>CAYTAG010000166.1:0-7678 GCA_964435625.1 uncultured Halobacteriales archaeon
ACGGACTTCTTCTGACGCCGCGGCCGGGACGGCGGTCAGCGCCGGTCAGACCAGGGGACCAGATCATCCCCGCGCGCTTCCTGAAGGTGCTCACCTTCGAGGGCCTCGGGGAGTTCGCCTTCTTCGACCAGCGGTTCACCGAGTACGACGAACCGAAGGACCACCCCTTCAACGAGCGGCGGTTCCAGAGCGCTAGCGTGCTCGTCGTGAACGCCAACTTCGGCTGTGGGTCCTCCCGGGAGCACGCCCCCCAGGCGCTCAAGCGGTGGGGGATCGACGCCATCGTCGGCGAGAGCTTCGCGGAGATCTTCGCCGGGAACTGCCTCGCGCTGGGCGTCCCGACGGTGACCGCCGACGCAGACGAGATCGAGAGGCTGCAAGACTGGATCGAGACCCACCCCGACGGCCACATCGAGGTCGACGTCGCAAACGCCGCGATCACCTACGGCGACCGGACCGTCGACGGACGGATCGACGACGCCCACCGGACGGCGCTGGTGGATGGTATCTGGGACACGACCGCGCTGATGAGAGCCAACGCCGACCGGGTCGAAGAGACGGCGGCTTCGCTGCCGTACGTCGACTAGGCGGGCGAGGGCACCTCGAACGAGTCCGGGGTCGCCCGGTCGACTCGCTCCAGGAGTCGGTTGGCCTGCCGCCGGTAGTCGTCGGTTTCGTCGCCGGGGTCCCGGTAGCGGTCGGACGCGTGCAGGAGGGCCAGCGCCATCAGGACGCAGTCGGCCACGTCGAACTCCAGGGTCATCGAGCGGTTCCGCCGCCGGGCGCAGTCCAGCGGCCGCTCCAGCGAAACCTCGAGGCCGACGGCCGCGAACTCGACCTGGTTCGGGGCGTCGCCGTCGACCGAGAGCCGCCGGAGCGCGATCCGCGCCCGCTCGCAGTCGTCCTCGTCGACGGTGATCGGTACCGCCCGGCCGACGCTGGGTCGCGGCCGGGACCCGTTCGCGTGGTGGAGGAGGTACTGCGTCAACGCCCGCTTGCGAGCGGACCCCGACCCCTCAGTGTCGGCAGACGGGGGCAGTCGTCCCCCAACGGTGCTTGCACTCCGCCCCAACGAGGACCTGGTACCCTCGGTCGCGTACTGCTCCCCTGTCATGCCTACTTCACGAATGTACCCCAAGGGGGGTTACCCTACCGGGTGAAGGGGTCCCCGAGGGGCGAAACATCACATTTATATTTTTCTAACATTGGACATACTTGCCGGTTTTCCGCCCGGCGTACAACCGGAACTGGGCTACCCGGAAAGGCGCTCGCGCATCCGACCGCCCCTTACTTCGGAATGTAGAGTGTTATGCTTTAGATTCCAAAATATTGGAGTCCGACGGTCAGCGGGCGGGCCATTACCCCCGGACGACTCACCGTCCAGGTGGTGAGGTATCCATGGGCGTGTCGGCCGCCCGTCACACCGACACCCTGATTCGTCGCGGGCTTCGAGGGACGACGATGACTCACGAGGTCGCGGTGATCCCCGGCGACGGGATCGGTCGGGAGGTCGTCCCGGCGGCGGTCGACGTGCTCGACGCGACCGGAGCCGATCTGGCGTTCGCCCACGCCGAGGCCGGTGACGCCGTCGCCGCCGAACGGGGGACGGCCCTCCCCGCGGAGACGGCCGACCTAGCGCGGACGGCGGACGCGACGCTGTTCGGGGCCGCCGGCGAGACGGCGGCCGACGTCGTGTTGCCGCTCCGCTCGGCCGTCGACTCCTTCGTCAACGTCCGGCCCGCCCGCACGTACCCCGGCGTCGAAGCGATCCGGCCAGAGACGGACGTCGTCTTCCTCCGGGAGAACACGGAGGGCGTCTACGTCGGCGAGGAGACCCGCGAAGACGGCCGCGCTACGCTGACCCGCGTCGTGACCGAGGCGGCCTCCCGGCGGCTGGCCGAGTTCGCCTGCGAGTTCGTCGCCGAGCGCGAACAGGAGGGCTTCGCGGTCGCGCACAAGGCGAACGTGATGCGCGAGACCGACGGGTTGTTCCTGGAAACCGTGGAGGCGGTGGCAGGCGAGCGCGGCGTCGCGGTCGAACCGGTCCTGATGGACGCGCTGGCGACCCACCTCTGTCTGCACCCCGAAGACTACGACGTGATCGTCACCCCCAACCTCGCCGGAGACGTGCTCTCGGACCTGGCCGCCGGACTCGTCGGGGGCCTCGGCCTGCTGCCCAGCGCCAACCTGGGCGACGAGCGCGGCCTGTTCGAACCCGTCCACGGGACGGCGCCGGACGTCGCCGGCGAGGGGATCGCCAACCCCGTCGCGACCGTGCTGTCGGGTGCGATGCTGCTGGAGTTCCTGGACTACGAGGAGGAGGCCCAGCGCGTCCGGAACGCGGTCGAGGACGTGCTCGCGGACGGGCCACGGACGCCGGACGTCGGTGGGGGGGCGTCGACCGACGAGGTGACCGAAGCGATCGTCGGGCGCCTCTAACCGGCGGTGACCGCTGCAGTCCACCGCTCACTGCCGTCACCGCGGAATACATACGCCTGCCGACCATACCTCCGGGCATGAGCGACATCGAAACCGCGACGTTCGGCGGCGGGTGCTTCTGGTGCGTGGAGGCGGCCCTGAAGGAACTCGACGGCGTCGAGTCGGTCACCTCGGGCTACGCCGGCGGCCACACAGAGAATCCGACCTACAGGGCGGTCTGTTCGGGCAAAACGGGCCACGCCGAGGTCGTCCAGGTCGAGTACGACCCCGACCGACTGGGCTACGAGGACCTGCTGGAGGTCTTTTTCACGATCCACGACCCGACGCAACTGAACCGCCAGGGGCCGGACGTCGGCACCCAGTACCGCTCCATCGTCCTCTACCACGACGACCGCCAGCGCGAACTGGCCGAGGCCTACGTCGAGACGCTGGAGGAGGAAGACGTCTACGACGACGAGGTCGTCACGGAAATCGAACCGCTGGAGCGGTTCTGGCGGGGCGAGGAGAAACACCAGGACTACTTCGAGAAAAACCCCGACGACGCCTACTGCACGATGCACGCCGCACCGAAGGTCGAGAAAGTGCGGGAGAAGTTCGCCGAGAAAGTCGAGATCAGGTAGGCGATCGGACGCTCAGTCTTCGGCCGGGGAGCCGAGTCCGAGTTCGGTGCTCCTCTTTAGGTCGGCCGACCCGTCGACGTCGAAGTCCGCCAGCAACGACTGTAGTTCGGATGCCCGCGTCGAGAGGTCGTTGGCGCTGTCGGAGACCTCCGAGAGCGTGGCGGTCTGCTCTTCGGCCGCTGCGGCGACTCGCTCCGCCTCGTCGGTGGTCTGGGCACCGATCGCGGTGAGTTCGTCGACCATCGCGACGACCGACTGGGCGGTACGGGCCTGCTCGGCGGTCGCCTCGCTGATCTCCTGGACGCCCTCGTCGGTGTCCTCGACGTGGCCGGTGATCTCCGTGAGGGAACCGATCGCCTCTTCGACGGTATCGATCCCTGCCGTGAGGCGCTCGCGGGTCGCCTGGATGTCCTCGACGGTCGCGTCCGTCTGCTCCTGGATGTCCTCAAGGCGTTGTTCGACGTCGGCGGCGGCCTCGCGGGTTTCCTCCGCGAGGTCTTTGACCTCCTCGGCGACGACGGCGAACCCCTGGCCGGTCTTGCCGGCACGGGCGGCCTCGATGGAGGCGTTCAGTGCCAGGATGTTGGTCTGTTCTGCGATGTCCTGGATGAGTTCGACGACTTCGCCGATGACTGCCATCTCCTCGTCGAGCGTCTCGATGCGCTGGACCGCTTGCTCGGTCTGACTCTCGACCTCGTTCATCTCTTCGATGGCCGCGCGCGCGGCGTCCCGCCCTTGTTCGCCGGCCTCGGCGGCCCGCTCAGAGGTCTTCGCGAGGCTGTCGGTCGCGGAGGCGGCTTGCTGTGCGCTGGCCGACAGGGACTCCATCTCCGAGGCGACGTCTTCGAGCATCTCGCTTTGCCGGACCGCGCCGTCGCGGATCTCCTGGACTGCGTCGCTGGCCTCCTGGCTTGCCCGCTGGACGTCCTCGGCGCTGGCGTCGACGGCGTGGCTGGTGTCCGCGACCGTCCCCGCGAACGCCGTCACCTCGGCCAGCGCCCCGGAGAGGTCCTCGACGGCCCGATTGATGGACGTGCCGACGCTGGCCATCGCCTCGCTCTCGCTAGAGGGTTCGACTCGCTGGGTCAGGTCCCCCTCCGCGACGGCCTCCAGGGCCGTGCCGTACTCGGTGGCTTTCTGCTCCAGGTGGTGGTTGAACTGCTCGGCCTCCTGGCGGCGACGTTCGGCTTCGGTGCGGGCCTGCTGGGCCTCCGCGATCTGCTCACGCAGGGAGTCGCGCATCTCGCCCATCGAGGTCGCCAGCGTCCCGATTTCGTCGCGGCGGTCGACGTCGAACTCCACGTCGAGGTCCCCCTCGCCGAGTTCCCGGGCGTCGGCGGCCAGCGAGCGCAACGCCGTCGCGGTCGACCGGCCGATGGTTACGCCCACGATCGCCAGCGTCAGGAGCGCGACCAGCACCATCGCGCCGATGCCCGTCCGTACGATTCCGATCATCCCGAACGCCTCCTCCCGCTGGACGTGCGTGAGGACGACCCAGTCGTTGGAACCGATGGACGCGTAGCCCATCAGGCTCTCGTCGTCCATGACGACGACGCCGGTGTCGCCGTTCAGCGCGTTCGCGACGGCTCGATCTTTCGCCTGTTCGTCGTGAGTCTCGTTGCCCGGTGCTGCGACCGCCTCGCCGTCGGAACTCACGACGTGAGTGTGCGCCCCTTCCATGGGCTGGACTCGGGTTTCACCCCCCTCCCCGAGCGTCGCGACCTTGCCGGTCGGGTTGATCATGAACCCGACGACGCGGTTCTCCCCGGGAACCGGCGACAGCATCGCTACGACCGGAAAGTCGACGATCGGGAGCTGGAACGGCCGGGAGACGTACACCTCGTCGGGGTCGGAGAACCCTTCCTGGATTTTGGGCACGAACGGTTCGTCCATCTCGGCGGGACTCTTGCCGACGAACTTCTCCGGGTTCGAACTGGAGATGATCTGCTTTTCGTCCCTGTCGATCACGTGGATGGCGACTACCTCGTCGGACACGTGACCGTGCTCGACCAGGTCTGCCAGTTCGCTACTGATCCGCTCGTGGTCGTCAGCGCTCAACGTCGGTAGCCTGGAGATCGTCCGCACCTGTCGCTTGTTGCCCTGGACCCACTCGTTGACGTTCTCCGCCTGGGTCACTGCAGACGTCTCGAGGTTCTGCCGGGCATCCTGCCGTACCTCGGTTGCCGTCACCGTCTGGACGACGAGTCCGAGCACGAGCAACAACGCAACTGCCCCTAGGAGGGCGACGCCGAGACGCGTCGCGTACCGACCCCTCACGAGGTCGGCGAGTTTGCGCGCGCCGCCTGTCGCTCGGTCCGTGAGATCGCCCACCCCCTCATCGTGGCTATCTGACATTGCTCTGAAATTGGTTTTCGCTTGACACTTGTTAATCTATCGTTCGAACATCCAATAAGTGCAAGACAACCACTGACAGCAAGGGCCGTCAGGGCCGTGTCGGCGGGAGTGCCCTCGGGTCCCGGGACGGCACAGGGAAAGTGCCGCGGCTCTGGGCCTGGAAGAACTCCTGGATGCCGTGGTCCTCGAGCGCATCCCCGGGTGGACCCCGTGACGACCGACGCCGTTCGTTCCTTATATACAACCGCCGTGAGGATATAAGCCAATATAAGGCCATTATCACCATTAGTTAGATAGAGGGGGTATATGGGCGAGTGTTTTAAGGGAGGACGACGAACGTGGCGCTGATGAAAACGCAACTGCAGACGCCCCGGTCCCCGGAGCGGTTTGCCGACACCTGCCCGCACTGCTCGACCCACGTCGTGAACGTCCAGGGAATCGCCGACTGTCCCGACTGCAACTGGACTGCGAAGTAGAAATCGGTGGACGATCGCCGCCCGGAGACGATTAGGCGATACGCGCGAGTGCACGCCCGCCCGCCCGAGCTTTCTTGCGGTTCGCCGAAAGCTTTACCAGCGGGACTGGCGTATCGCAGTCCGATGATCGCCCGTCCCGTAGCCGGAGGTGAGCCGCGGTGGAACTGATAATCACCGAGAAGGACAACGCGGCGCGTCGGATCGCCGACATCCTGAGCGACGGCGCCGCGAGCGCGGAGCGCGAGCGCGGCGTTAACGTCTACCGGTGGGGCGGCACCCGGGTGATCGGCCTCTCGGGCCACGTCGTCGGCGTCGACTTCCCGTCGGAGTACGGCGACTGGCGGGACGTCGAGCCGGTCGAACTGATCGACGCCGAGGTGATCAAGTCGCCCACCCAGGACGACATCGTGGCGGCCCTGCGCTCGCTGGCCCGCCGCGCCGACCGCGTCGTCATCGCCACCGACTACGACCGGGAGGGCGAACTCATCGGCAAGGAGGCCTACGAGATCGTCCGCGACGTGGCCGAGGACGTCCCCGTCGACCGGGTGCGGTTCTCCTCGATCACCCAGACCGAGGTCAAGAGCGCGTTCAACGACCCCGACGAACTGGACTTCGACCTCGCGGCCGCCGGGGAGGCCCGACAGGTGATCGACCTCGTCTGGGGCGCGTCGCTGACGCGGTTCCTGTCGCTGTCGGCCGGCCAACTGGGCGACGACTTCATCTCCGTGGGGCGGGTCCAGAGCCCGACGCTGAAGCTGCTGGTCGACCGCGAGCGCGAGATCCAGGAGTTCGACCCCGACGACTACTGGGAGCTGTTCGCGGACCTCGCCAAGGAGGGGACGGAGTTCGAGGCGCAGTACTTCTACGACGACGACGGCAGCGAGGCCGAGCGCGTCTGGGACGAAGACGTGGCCGGGGAGGTCTTCGAGGCGCTGCAGTCGGCCGACGCGGCGACGGTCGAGCGGGTCTCCAGGCGCACCCGGACCGACCGGCCGCCGGCGCCGTTCAACACCACCCAGTTCATCCGCGCGGCAGGGTCGCTGGGCTACAACGCGGGCCGGGCGATGAGCATCGCCGAGGACGTCTACACCGCGGGGTACATCACCTACCCCCGGACGGACAACACCGTCTACCCGGACGACCTCGACCCCGAGGCGCTTCTGGACGAGTTCGTCGGCCACCACACCTTCGGGGAGGACGCCGAGTCGCTGCTGGAACTGGACGTCGACCCGACCGAGGGCGACGAGGAGACGACCGACCACCCGCCGATTCACCCGACGGGCGAGATCCCGAAGCGGTCGGACCTCTCCGAAGACGAGTGGGAGATTTACGAACTGGTCGTCCGGCGTTTCTTCGCGACCGTCGCGGAACCGGCCCGCTGGGAGCACCTCAAAGTGGTTGCCGAGGCCGGCGGCCAGCAACTCAAGGCCAACGGCAAGCGCCTGCTCGAAGCGGGCTATCACGACGTCTACCCGTACTTCTCGACCAGCGAGAACTACGTGCCCGACGTCGAGGAGGGCGAGCGGTTGGCGGTCGGGGAGGTCCGCGAGGAGGACAAGCAGACCCAGCCGCCGCGGCGGTACGGCCAGTCGCGGCTGATCGAGACGATGGAGGATCTCGGCCTCGGGACGAAGGCGACCCGCCACAACATCATCGAGAAGCTGTACGACCGCGGGTACGTCGAGGACGACCCGCCGCGGCCGACGCAACTCGCCATGGCCGTCGTCGAGGCGGCCGAGGAGTACGCCGACCACGTCGTCAGCGAGGAGATGACCCGGCAACTGGAGG
>CAYTAG010000167.1:0-7672 GCA_964435625.1 uncultured Halobacteriales archaeon
ACACGAGTTCTACAAGCCTCGGACTGCAAAAGTCCGAGCGTCTAAACAAGGCCCTTCTGGAGTATTGTTGATTCTCTTTGAGAGTGGGCCGAGAATACTCGTACAGCTGTCTACGTCGCCCCCGCGTATTCCACCTGCTAATTCCTCAACAGAGACGGGCCTGTCATTCTCGTATAGATACTTCAGGAGAGTCACTTGGCCTCGTGGCATATCCATCCGGGAGAGTCCTTTCTTGATGCCTTGAGTTATACCAGACCCACTTGAGGGGTCACTCTTGTTGTATGCCTCTCTCAATACCCGGTTTCGGTATGTCTCATCGACTGCCATCCGATACACCAGCGGCTCGTGATATTGCTGATACGGCGAACCAGACGCACGTTCTAATTCTTTAGAGATTGCTTTCATCCAACCACGGCGGAACGAGTCGTTCATCATCCGCTTGGGGTAACCACTATACTCGACCCAATGCGGGGTATCGTCTTCATTTTCGCCTGAAAGTGCCTCGAACGCCATATACTCGTCAGCCGCTTCAATGAGGCTCCCCACATTCTTCGTGCCATCCTCGATGATGAAACCCGTCGAGGATTCATCTGTCGGGAAAGCGCCCAACACGTATCGGTTGTTGATGGACACCGCTATACGGTCTTTCTGAGCGATGGAGGTCACTAAACGAGGGTCGTCGTTTTCGAGTTCCCAAGTGAAAATCACGTCGGCCAACAGGTCGAAGAACGAATCTGCCCACTCCTGACTCGGAGCCATTTTGAGGATATTCACCAGCGTTTCCCGAGCTTCATCATCCGACTCAATCTCGTCTTCAGACAGACTGTCCTGCTTCACGAAGCTGGCATTCACTCGCGGAGCTTCGGACGTCACCGAGGACGTGGTTCTCGAATGCGTCGTTGGCGTCGTTGATAGCGACTGAATGTGGTCTTGAAATTCATCGAGGTCGATAGACGAACTCTTCGACCATAGACTGAGGAACCAATCTTGCAACTCCTCGATGAGGTCTTCCTCCTCAAATTGAACTCCCATCTCTCTCCGTCCTGTCACTCCCTTTTCTGTCAGATTTGCAGATCCAAGAATAGCGGAATTATCGGATATGACTACCTTAGCGTGAACATCTCGGATGTTGCGTATCCGGTCTTGATTCGATTCTACGAGTTTTTGTATCTCCTGTCGAGAGCTTCCTCCGAACGTTCCCACCCACGCTTCTACGTCGGTAATTACTTTCCATTCCTCCGTATCTGCGAGGATACTTCTCAGATAGTCTGGGCTGATATACGGACAAACGAGCCACACGGAGTCTGAATCGGCTACCTCTCGAATGGTCTTGTCGAACGGAGATTCGCTCCGGTCGTCGTCATCCTCTGAATGGTATATCAACCGAGCCATATCTTGAGATGACTTAGTGAGCCTTCAAAAATCCCATGGCGAGAAATTCGATGTTCGTGAATGACTCCTACATATCGCCACATCGAGGGTGGGAGACAACCTCGATTTGCCTCCCGGAATAGCGGATTGGCACGTTACGGTACGACACGCCCGGTGGCTTTCATCACATTCTTTTACGGCTGTGTGATGAAATCGAGTGCAGAAGACGAAAAAGTAGGGTGTACGCACCCTGAGTGCCTGGATAGCTTAGCGGTAAAGCACGTCCTTGGTAAGGACGAGAGCCCGGATTCAAATCCCAGTCGGGGCTGATAGACCTTCGGCGGTGCCTCTCCTCAGTTCGCGTTCGAGAGGGGCGACCGCGATCTCGTACTCCGAGCCGTAGCACCTCTGACAGGCCGCCACAAGATCTATTATTTTCTAAAAAATGTATTCAAATTAGAATAGAACGCAGAGTATTATAGGGGCTGGAGGCTCGCGATTAGACAATCGATAGTATTGTTCCTGACGATCTCTACCGTCCTCGCAGTCATCAACCGTCTTAGAGGGGAAACAGTGACCGATGGCCTGCTGTTCGGCTTTCTACTGACGTTGGGAATAGTTTGTGGGTTCCTGGTTTTGGGTGTACTTGGAGGCCCCGACCGGACAGGAACGCTACTCGGGCTGTGAACTGCGACTAGGTCGATATGCTCGATGATGGTTACGAGCAACTCAACGCGGGCAATTCCCCTTGTTGAGGGGCTAAAGGGTCACGCCAGCCCTTCCGTTGTCATTAATTTGGTGCTGGTCTGACCCGTTCGAGACCGACGCCCCTCGCATCGGTGCTCGACTCCGATCAGCCGTCGGCCGGGATCGGAAACTCGGCCAGCGCGTCGTACAGCAACTCGTCGGGCCGCTCGCCGAACCACCCGGCGGCCGCGATCTCGCCCTCCCGTGGCCGGACCTCGCCGCCCGCGTACTCGGCGTGGAACACGACGACGAGTCGATGCAGCGGCGGCCGGTCCCGCTCCGCGTCGACGATCTCGACGTCCTGGGCCAGCGCCACGCTCCCCAGGTCGACCGCGACGCCCGCTTCCTCCCGGACCTCGCGGCGGGCCGTCTCCGCCAGCCGCTCCCCCGGTTCCTGCTTGCCCGAGGGCTCCTGCCAGGCGTCGTAGCCCTCCCGCCGGACCAGCAGCACCTCGCCCGCGTCGTTGCGAATCCAGGCGCCGGCTCCGCCGACGGTCCCCGCCTCGACGCGCTCGACGATCCGGTCGTAGTCGGCGGGGTCGAACGGCCAGCGGTCCTCGACCGTCCGGTCGACGCCGTGGTTCCGCTCCAGGCGGTCGAGTGCGTCGTCGACGCGCTGTCGGGAGCGCTCGGCGGGTTCCATGGGCAGAGCCAGCGCGGCGGCCGGCAAGCGCGTTCCGCCGCCGGCAGGCGTTGCCGACGCTCACCCGACTTCGGCGGTCCGGAAGCGCCAGTAGCCCAGCGCGAGCGGCACGGCGATCCACAGGCCCATGATGACGACCATGAACCAGCCTTCGAGGTAGAACGGGTCCCCGGGCCGGGACGCCGCCCCGACCGTCTGCAGGATCTCCGTCGGCATCACCAGTTGCATCGAGTTGAGGTACGCGCCCGTCGGGCTGATCGAGTAAACCAGTTCGAGCAGGTTCTCGTAGTTCGCGGGGTCGGCGCCCAGCCGTTCGAGCACGAACGACAGCATCTGTACCGGCCCCACCGGCAGGAAGTTCCAGACGATGTTGAACACGAAGAAAAAGCCGATGGCGCCGCCCATCGCCCGCGAGCGGGTCGAGGTCGCCGTCGAGATGCCCAGCGCGACCGCCACGTACGCCAGCGCGTACAGCAGCGTCACGACGACGAACAGGACGAAGTCCCCGACCGCGACCTCCATCGAGGGCACGAGCACCTGGGCCGCGGCCAGCCCGACGACGAACGACAGCAACAGTCCCGCGGCGACGACCCCGCTACGGGCCAGTAGCTTCCCAAGGACGACGTCGGCGCGGGTCACCGGGACTCCGAGCGTGAACTTGATCCGCCCGGACTCGCGTTCGCCGGCGACCGCGAGGTACGCCGCGACCAGCGCGATCAGCGGCACGACCAGCGCCCCGCCGAGGCCCGCCAGCCCCCACAGGACCATGTGGAAGTCCGGATTCGAAGACCCGCTCTGCCCGTAGAAGAAAAGGAGCATGAACAGCGTGTACAGCGCGGCCGGTGCCCAGACGAGCTTCGCCCGGCGGACGTCCAGGAAGTCCCGGCGGGCGACCGCCAGCGCGTTCATGCCGTCACCTCCGCCTCGACGGCTTCGCCGTCGTCACCGCGACCCCCGCCGGTGTAGCGGTTGAACAGCTCCTCGAGGGAGGTCTCCTCGGAGACGATGTCGGTGACCGTCGTCCGGTCGTCGAGGTGCCGGACGACGGCGACCTTCGCCGCCGGATCGTCGCAGACGGCGGTGACTGTCCCGTCCCGGACGGTGGCCTCGCGGACGCCGTCGAGGCCGGCCAGTCCCAGCGGCTCGGGGACGTCGGCCACGTCGACGTCGACCACGGGGGTCCCGCCAGCCTCCTCGCGGAGGTTCTCGATGGTGTCCATCTCGACGAGGGTGCCGTCGTGGAGGATGCCGACGCGGTCCGCGACCGCGTCGACCTGTTTCAGGAGGTGGCTGGAGAAAAACACCGTGGTGCCGTCGGCGGCCTGCTCGCGGATCAACTCCCGCATCTCCTGCATCCCGGCCGGGTCCAGACCCGTCGACGGCTCGTCGAGGATCAGCAGGTCCGGGTCGTCGACCAGCGCCATCGCCAGCGCCAGCCGCTGGCGCATCCCCTTCGAGAAGCCGCCGGCCCGCCGGTCGGCCGCCTCCGGGATGCCCACCGTCTCCAGGAGGGCGTCGGGGTCGTCGTCGGCCCCCTTCGTGTCGTTGACCCACTCGACGTGCTCGCGGGCGGTCAGCCGCTCGAACACCTCGTATCCCTCCGGCAGGATGCCGATCCGCTCCCGGATGCGGGCGGCCTCCGACCGGGCGTCCATCCCGAGCACGTCCGCGCGGCCCGCGGTCGGCTCCACGAACCCCAGCAACATGTTGATCGTCGTCGACTTGCCGGCGCCGTTCGGACCGAGGAAGCCGAACACCTCGCCCTCCTCGACGACCAGATCGAGTCCGTCGACGGCCAGGACCCCGGCATCGCCGGAGCCGTACCGCTTGGTCAGACCCTCCGTCTCGATTGCGACCATGCATCACCCACAGAATATGCTGGTATTAAAACTTTATAAAGAGGGCAGTTCCGCGCCGGGCCGGCCGTTCCGGTAGCCGGCTGTGGGCCCGTTACCCGAGGTCCGCGTTCCGGAACCGCAGGTAGCCCAGCGCCGCCGGAACCACGCCCCAGGCCAGCAGGACGACGACCAGCATCCAGTCCGACAGGTAGAAGGGGAGTTCGCCGACCACGCGGTTGGACAGTTCTAGCTGTTCGGGCGTCGCGTCCGCCGTGTCCTCGACCGGGAGCAGGACCGGCGAACCGATGGCGGTCTCGAAGATCGAGTCCGTCAGCGCCCGGAACGCCTCGATGGGGTTGAGCCGTTCGAGGAAGAAGTACCACGCCTCGACCTCCAGGCCCGGCCGGGAGCCGTTCAGGGCGTAGTAGACGCCGGCGGCGATGGCCTCCCAGAACATCAAAAACAGCAGGTAGACGCCGATGACCGTGGCCATCGCCCTGCCCCTGGTCGTGGTCGCGGCCGAGATGCCGACCGCGAGGCCGGTGAACGCCAGCCCGAACAGCAGGACGCTCGCGAACAGTCCGAGGGTCGTCCCCGCCGCCGGGACGCCGTAGATGAGCGCCGCGATCACGACCGAGATGGCGACGCCGACGAACAGCGCCGACCCGATGACCAGCGCGCGGCCGAGGAGTTTGCCGGCGACCACGTCGAACCGCGAGAACGGGTAGCTCAGCAGGATCCGGAGGCTCCCTGACCGGCGCTCGCCGACGATGGACATGTACGCCGCGATCAGCGCGACCAGCGGGACGAACAGTTGCGCGAGTTCGGCGGCGAACGCCAGCGCCATCTCGGCGTCGACCTCGACGTCGGACGGGAACGCCGCGCCCGCGATCACCAGCAGTAGGCCCATGAACAGGACGAACACGCCGATGATGCCCCAGACCATCCTCGAGCGGACGGCGTCCGCGAAGTCCTTGCGGGCGACGTCGCGCCAGGTCGTCGTCACGTCGGCACCCCCTCTCCGGCGGCGGGGTCGTCGGCCGCCCCTCCGACGTCCATCTCGTCGGTCGTGTAGGCGGTGAACACGTCCTCCAGGGACGCCCCCTCGGAGTCGACGTCCAGGATCTCGGTGCCCTCGTTGGTGAGCCGGGTGACGACCCTGGCCTTCGCGCGCGGGTCGCTGACCGAGACGAGCAACAGACCGTCCTCGCTGGTGACCGCCTCGACGCCCTCGACGTCGGCGACGTCGACGGCTGGCGACTCGGCCACGCGCAGCTTCAGCTGGGAGCCGGCGCCGACCGCTTCCCGCAGCCCGTCGACGGTGTCGACGGCGACCAGCCGCCCCTCGTGGAGGATGCCGACCCGGTCGCAGGCGGCCTCGACCTGCCCGAGAATGTGACTGGAGAAGAACACGGTCGTGCCGCGGTCGGCCTCCTCGCGGACGAGTTCGCGCATCTGGCGGATGCCGTGGGGGTCCAGTCCGGACGACGGCTCGTCGAGGATCAGCAGGTCGGGGTCGCCGACCAGCGCCATCCCGAGGCCGAGCCGCTGTTTCATCCCCTTCGAGTAGTCGGCGACCTGGCGCTCGGCGTCGGCGGCGTCCAGCCCGACCCGGTCGAGCAGGTCGTCGGGATCGTCGGCCGCGTCCTTCCAGTCGACGGCGAACTCCAGGTGGCGCCGGCCGGTCAGCCGGTCGTACAGGCCGAAGCCCTCCGGCAGGACGCCGATCCGCTCGCGGACCGCTTCCGACTCCTGGTGGGCGTCGCACCCGAGCACTTCGGCGCGACCGTCGGTCGGCCGGATGAAGTCCAGCAGGAGGTTGATCGTCGTGGACTTGCCGGCGCCGTTCGGACCGAGGAAGCCGAACACCTCGCCCTCCTCGACGACCAGGTCCAGGTCGTCGACCGCCAGCACCGACTCCCCGAACCGCTTCGTCAGGCCCGTCGTTTCGATGATTGCCATTCTGGCCACAGTTTCAGTCCGCCGAAACAAAAAACGGGGGCCACGGTTTCACGCGCTGAAATCCCGACACTGATTTAATACCCATTCACCAACACTTGCCGCGTGAGCGAGGAGTGCGACGTCGAGGAGGTTGCGGCCGTCCTCGAAGACGAGTGTGCCCGGACCATCCTCGCCAGCACGAGCGAACGACCGATGTCAGTCGAGGACCTCCACGAGCGCTGTGACGCCTCGAAGCCGACGATCTACCGCCGCATCGAGGACCTGCGGGACTGCGACATGCTGGCGGCCCGGACCAGGCCCGACGAGGGGGGCCACCACTACGAGGTGTACAGCGCGCGTCTCGACCGCGTCACGGTCGAACTGGCCGACGGGGAGTTCGACCTCCACGTCGAACGCACCGAAGACATGTCAGACCGGTTCACTCGCCTGATCGAGGAGATGTAAGGATGGCAGCCATGCAACTCTCGGACGCCTCAGTGGCCGAACTCGTACTGGTCGCGAGCGAATTCGTCACCCTGTTTCTGGGGCTGGCGATCTCGTACATCGCCTACCGTGGCTACCGGCGCAACGACAGTCGGCCCATGCTGTTCATCGCGCTCGGGTTCGTGTTCGTCGTGGGCGTGCCCGGGCTGGTGGGCGGCCTCTACGCGTTCGCGGGGGTCGGCGACGAAATCGTGGTGGCCGGCATCACCCAGGTCAGCGAACTCGCCGGCATGCTGAGCATCTTCTACGCGCTGCGGACGAACTCCTGAGCGGGAAATTCAGACGTGTTCGTCGAGGAACGCGACGATGCTGGTGTAGGCGTCGATGCGGTTCTCCAGTTTCGAGAAGCCGTGGCCCTCGTCCTCGAACACGAGCAGTTCGACGGGGACGCCCTGCTTCTCGGCCTCCTCGGCGACCTGTTCGGCCTCGCCGACGGGGACCCGCGGGTCGTTGGCGCCGTGGGCGACGAACAGCGGGGCGCGGACGTTCTCGACGTTGTTGATCGGGGAGATCTCCTCGAGGAACTCCCGGTCCTCGGCCAGGCTCCCGTACTCGGCCTCCCGAAGTTCGCGTCGCCAGTCGCCGGTGTTCTCCAGGAAGGTGACGAAGTTGGCGATGCCGACGATGT
>CAYTAG010000168.1:0-7615 GCA_964435625.1 uncultured Halobacteriales archaeon
CGCCGTCGTACGTCCAGCTGGTTTCAGACGAACCCTCTTGGGGTTGAAGCTTTCGACGATAATACTGGTAACGGCGGGTCCGGAGAGGGGGGTTTCAGCCGAACCCTCGTGGGGTTGAAGCCAACGTACTCGGGGCCATTCCAGGACCGGGCCTGGAACTTGTTTCAGCCGAACCCTCGTGGGGTTGAAGCAACTTTGCATCTTTCACACTGTAACACTGAATCGGTGGTTTCAGCCGAACCCTCGTGGGGTTGAAGCCTCGACGACGCCGGCGACGGGGACGGCGAGGCCGTTTCAGCCGAACCCTCGTGGGGTTGAAGCGATCCCTGCATGGGGAAGGGCATGACCAGCAGGATGGCGTTTCAGCCGAACCCTCGTGGGGTTGAAGCGTTCGGGACCTCGTGGCGCAGTTCGGCGGGACGCTGGTTTCAGCCGAACCCTCGTGGGGTTGAAGCCCGGAGGCCGAGGGGATCACCCGATCGGGACCGAGTTTCAGCCGAACCCTCGTGGGGTTGAAGCCCCGCCGACGCCCTGGAGACGGCACGGGGCATGGTGGTTTCAGCCGAACCCTCGTGGGGTTGAAGCCCCGTCGAGGCCGTCGAGTTGCTCGCCCCAGAAGTGGTTTCAGCCGAACCCTCGTGGGGTTGAAGCCCGGTGATCCTGTACGACCACCCGCCAGGATGATTGTTTCAGCCGAACCCTCGTGGGGTTGAAGCCTCGGGTGGCACTGGGCCACGATTCCGGGAGCCCTGGTTTCAGCCGAACCCTCGTGGGGTTGAAGCGAATCTGTTTGCGCTCATAGCCTGTTACCTCGCTAGTTTCAGCCGAACCCTCGTGGGGTTGAAGCATGGGCGTCGGCGGGATGCAGGCGGACATATCCAGTTTCAGCCGAACCCTCGTGGGGTTGAAGCCGCTAGATCGTTCACGACCGTCGCTCCGACGACGAGTTTCAGCCGAACCCTCGTGGAGTTGAAGCGCCCCCGTCGCCGAACTCCCCGGATTTGTTGAACTCAAGAGAACCCCTCCGGGGTAGCTGTGATTATTTACCCCCGCTTACCGAACAGCACTGTTCGCGCGCCACCACGAGTAAGGAACCCTCAAGGGCCATGCCGACGAACCCCCGGCCATGAGCGACGGCGAGGGGATCGAGTTGACGGTCAAGGGCGCCGAGAAGCGCGACGCCGGCCGCGGCGTCGCCCGGGTGCCCGAGGACGCGCGCCAGCGGATGGGCGTGTTGAGCGGCGACACCGTCCTCGTCGAGGGCGAACGGACGGCCGTGGCGAAGGTGTGGCCGGCGGGCGCCGAGACCCCGCCCGGGACCGTCCGCATCGACGCCGACACCCGGGCGAACGCCGGCGTCACCGTCGGCGATGCCGTGACGGTGCGCCCGAAATCCGTCGAGGACGCCCGCTCGGTGACGCTGTCGCCCTCGGGGTCGGTCTCCGAGAGCGAACGCGAGGCGGTCGAGCGCGTAGTGCGGCGGGACCTCCGAGATCGTCCGGTCAGCGAGGGCGAGCGCATCCGGATCGAGCGCCTGGGCGGGGACCCGTTCGTCGTCAGCGCGACCGACCCCGAGGGCGTCGTCCGCATCACCGACCGGACGTCGATCACGGTTCGCTCGGGCGGCAGCGCGGGGTCGGCCCCCTCGGCGCCCGAGGACGAGGGGCCGATGGACGTCACCTACGAGGACATCGGCGGCCTCGACGAGGAACTCGACCAGGTCCGGGAGATGATCGAGTTGCCGCTGTCGGAGCCGGAGTTGTTCCGCCGGCTGGGCGTCGACCCGCCGAAGGGGGTGCTGCTGCACGGCCCGCCGGGGACGGGCAAGACGCTCATCGCGAAGGCGGTGGCCAACGAGGTCGACGCCTCCTTCCACCTCGTCAACGGCCCGGAGGTGATGAGCAAGTACAAGGGCGAAAGCGAGGAGCGCGTCCGGGAGATCTTCGAGGAGGCCCAGGCGTCCGCGCCCGCAATCGTCTTCTTCGACGAGATCGACGCCATCGCGGAGAAACGCGAGGACTCCGGCGACGCCGAGTCCCGCGTGGTCGCGCAGTTGCTGTCGATCATGGACGGCCTGGACCCCCGTGGCGACGTGATCGTCATCGCGGCGACCAACCGCGTCGACGCCATCGACCCCGCGCTCCGGCGGGGCGGCCGCTTCGACCGCGAGATCGGCATCGGCGTCCCCGACGAGACTGGCCGCCGGGAGATCCTGGCCGTCCACGCGAGGGGGATGCCCATCGCCGACGACGTCGACCTCGACCGGATCGCGGCCCGCACCCACGGGTTCGTCGGCGCGGACCTGGCCGCCCTCGTAACGGAGGCCGGCATGGCGGCCCTGCGGCGGGTCCGGGGCGTCGGGGACGGCGTCGGCGACGACGAGGACGCCGACGCGGGCGCCGGCGAGGAGGAAGACGCGGGCGCCGGTGGGGATGCCGTCGCAGACGCCGAGGGCGACGGGATGGAGGTGACCCGCGGGGACTTCGAGGCGGCGCTGGCGGCGGTCGACCCCTCCGCAATGCGGGAGTACGTCGCGGAGACGCCGGCGGTGAGTTACGACGACGTCGGCGGCCTGGACGAGGCGAAGGCGACCCTGCGGCAGGCAATCGAGTGGCCGCTGTCGTACGGCCCGCTGTTCGAGGCGGCCGACACCGACCCGCCCTCCGGCATCCTGCTGTACGGCCCGCCGGGGACGGGCAAGACGCTGCTGGCCCGCGCGGTCGCCAGCGAGAGCGGCGTCAACTTCATCCACGTCAACGGCCCGGAAATCATGGACCGGTACGTCGGCGAGTCCGAGAAGGCGGTCCGGGAGGTGTTCGACCGCGCGCGCCAGACCGCGCCGGCCATCGTCTTCCTCGACGAGATCGACGCCATCGCCAGCGAGCGCGGCCCGGGCAGCCACGAGGTGACCGAACGTGTCGTCTCCCAGTTGCTCGCGGAACTGGACGGCCTCGCGGAGAACCCCCAGTTGATCGCCGTCGCGGCGACCAACCGCAAGGGGGCGCTGGACCCCGCGCTCCTGCGTCCCGGCCGCTTCGAGGAGCACGTCCTCGTCCCGGACCCCGACCGGGACGCCCGCCGGGAGATCCTGGGAATCCACACCCGGGGCAAGCCCCTGGGCGAGGACGTCGACCTCGACGACCTCGCGGACCGCACCGACGGGTTCACCGGCGCCGACGTCGACTCACTGGTCCGTAGCGCCTCCCTCCGGGCGATCCAGGAAGTCGCCGACGAGGTCAGTCCGGCCGAGGCCGCCGACCGCGCCGGCGACGTCGAGATCCGGGCCGAGCACTTCGAGGCCGCGCTGGCGGACGTCGACGCCAGCGGCGGGTGATGGGTCCGGAAGCCTTTCTCCGCGGGAAAGGATATATGTATTTTGACGTGTATCCCACGAACCATGAAGTCACGTCGTTTCCCCCGGCGGTTCGGATCGTCGCAAGCGGGCCAGGCCGACGGCGATCAGGCGGGCAGCATCGGGACGGAGGAAGACGATGCCTGAGGGCGTCCATCCGGTGATCGCGCTCGGGCTGTCGCTGTACGGCGGCCTGTGGGCGCACATGCTGGCGCACTACCTGATGGGCTACCTGTGGACGGCCGACCAGGAACTACAGCTGTGGTACGTCTTCCCGGTCGGCGTCGACTACAGTTCGATGAACTTGCCGCCGCGGGCGTACACGTACGTCGGCCTCGCGCCCCTGTTGCTGGTCGTCCCGCTGGCGGCGATGCTCGTGTTCGAGATACTACCGCTGCTCGCGGACGGCCAGACCGCCCGGGCCGTCGCCCACGCACCGCTGTTCCTGGCGGCGATCCCGACCTGGTCTGACCTGGCGCCGTTGCGGTCCGGTTCCGGCGATTCGGGCGGCGTCGAGGCGTAGCCGGCCAGCCCGGACGCCGGAACCCGACCCTGACGCACTCGTTCGCCGGCGATCACCGTCCCGTCAGCCACTCAACGTCTGGCGACCACCGTCTCGCCGGCCCGGACCGTCTCGCCTTTCTCGACCAGCACGTCCGACGGGTCGGCGTCGGCCGGGAGGATCACGTCCGCGCGCGACCCGAAGTCGATGTGGCCGATGCGCTGGCCGCGGGCCAGTTCGTCGCCAGCCTCGACGTAGGGGTTGATGCGCCGGGCGAACCACCCGGCGATCAGGACCACCTCGTGGTCGCCCGCCGGGCCGTCGGAGTCGTCCGTCGGCCCGCTGGAGTCGTCCGTCAGGCCGTCGGAGTCGCCCGCCGGGCAGTCGACGACGATCCGGACCTTCTCGTTGCGGTCCGAATCCTTCGTGAACGCGGGCCGGTGTGCGCCCGGTTCGTGGGTTACCTCCCGGACCGTCCCGGGGAGGGGCGCGCGGTTGACGTGGACGTCGGTCACGTTCATGAACACGCCGACCCGGACGCGGTCGCCCTCCTCACGGACGACCGACACTCGGCCGTCCGCGGGCGCGAGGACGCCCGACGCCGGCGGCGTCCGCGCGGGGTCCCTGAAAAAGGCCAGGACGCCCACGGCGAGCGCCAGCGCGACGGCGGCCGCGAGCGGGTGGACGAACGCCAGCGGAAGGGCCGCCACCGCGGGGACGGCCGCGCGCCGCCAGGCGCCGGGCGCCAGTTGCATGGCCGTGACGTGGCGGCCGCCTGGGTAGCGTCTTTCGGTCTCTCCCCGCGGGCGACCCCGAAACGGGACGTTTATTTAGTTCGCTCGTCCTAGAAGTGATGGTTATGGACGACCTCCGAACGGGGCTGAGCTACGGCGACGTGTTGCTGGTGCCCCAGCGGTCCCCGGTCGACAGCCGAAGCGACGTCGACCTCTCGACGCCGCTGACCCCCGGCGTCGAACTGGAGACGCCGCTTTTGTCGGCGCCGATGGACACCGTCACCGAGGCGGACCTGGCGGTCGCGCTGGCTGAAGCCGGCGGCTTCGGCACTGTCCACCGCTTTTTGACCGTCGACGAACAGGCGACCGAGGTCGCGGCCGCGAGCGAGGCTGGCGCGTCCGTGGGAGCGGCCGTCGGCATCGACGAGGACTACGTCGCCCGCACCGAGGCCGTCCTGGCGGCGGGTGCGGACGTCGCGGTCGTCGACGTCGCCCACGGCCACCTCGAACGGACGCTTTCCGCCGTCTCGGACCTGCGCGGGGAGTTCCCCGACGTGGACCTGGTGGCGGGCAACGTCGCCACGCCCGAGGGCGTCGAGGACCTCTACGCCGCGGGCGCGGACTGCGTGAAGGTCGGCATCGGTCCCGGCTCCCATTGCACGACCCGGAAGGTCGCCGGGGCGGGCGTGCCGCAACTGACGGCCGTCGACGACTGCGCCGACGCGGCCGACGAACTCGGGATCACGACCATCGCGGACGGCAGCATCCGGACGTCCGGCGACGCGGTGAAGGCGCTGATGGCGGGCGCGGACGCGGTCATGATGGGGAGCCTGTTCGCCGGCACCGCGGAGGCCCCGGGCGAGGTGGTCGAGCGCGACGGCGTCCGCTACAAGCGCTCCCGCGGGATGGCGACGACCGCCGCCGCCGAGGACCGCAGCGACAAAGAGGAGGACGTCGGCGCCGACGAGGGCGTCGAGGGCCTCACGCCCTACAAGGGGCGGTCGCGGACGTCGCCGCGGAGTTCTGCGCCGGCATCCGCTCGGGGCTGTCCTATTGCGGCGGCCACACCATCCCCGCGGCCCGGGAAAACGCCGAGTTCGTCCGGGTCGCCCAGGACGCCAAAGCGCGGGAGGGCGCACACTTCGACCGCGACTGGGAGTCCGTCCACGTCGACAGCGTCGCCGAGGCGGCCGCGGACGACGACTGAGTCGAGGAGTCGGGCGGCTGAACGACCGAGTCGAGGCGCCGGGCGACTCCGATGATTTCTTCTCCGGCCCGGTCGTGTCCCCGTGCATGGTCGGGTGGCGATCCCCGTGACGTGGCGGGTGAACTGGCGGACCAGCGTCGCGCTCGTCGGGACCGTCGTGAAGTACCTCGCGGCGACGATGGTGGTGCCGCTGGTCGTGGCCGTCGTCTACGGCGAGGGCGTCTGGGTGTTCGTCGCGTCCATCGCCGTCGCCGTCGGCGTCGGCCTGGCGCTGGAGCGGTTCGATCCGGACCCGGACGTGGGGGCGCGGGAGGCGTTGCTCCTGGTGGCGCTGGCCTGGCTGGCGGCGGCGTTCGTCGGCGCGGTCCCGTACCTGCTCGCCAGCTACGGGACCGCGTCGCCGCTGGCGCACCCGGTGAACGCGCTGTTCGAGTCGACCTCCGGGGTCACCACCACCGGGGCGACCGTCATGGCCGAGATCGGCGTCGACAGCCACTCCCACGCGCTGATGATGTGGCGACAGCTCTCCCAGTGGCTGGGCGGCATGGGGATCATCGTCCTGATGATCGCGATCCTCCCCGAACTCGCGGTCAACGGCGCGCAGTTGATGCAATCGGAAGCCCCCGGCCCCGAACTCCAGAAGCTCACCCCGCGGATCGTCGAGACGGCGCGGGCGCTGTGGCTGATCTACTTCGGGTTCACCCTCCTGCTGGTGGCCATCCTCTACGCGTTGCACCTCGCCGGCATGGCGCCGAACATGGGCCCGTACAACGCCGTCGCCCACGGGTTCACCACGCTGCCGACGGGCGGATTCTCGCCGGAGGCCCGGAGCATCGCCGCGTTCCGGCCGGTCGTCCAGTGGGTCATCATCCCGTTCATGTTCGTCGCGGGCGTGAACTTCGCGCTGTTCTGGCACGCCGTCCAGGGGGACGTCCGCGAACTGGTCGAGGACGTGGAGTTCCGGACGTACGCCGGCGCGGTCGCGTCGTTCACCGCCGTGCTGGCGGTGCTGCTGGTCGGCGGCGCGGCGCCCGCCAGCGGCATCGGCGGCGTGCAAGGGGGCGTCGGCGAAAACGCGTTCCGGCAGGCGGCGTTCCAGATCAGTTCGCTACTGAACTCGACCGGGTACGCGACCAGCGACTTCGCCAACTGGAGCACCCACGCCCAGATGCTCCTGCTGTTCGCGATGTTCGTCGGCGGCTCGGCGGGGTCGACCGGCGGGGGCATCAAGGTCGTCCGGTGGCTCGTGGTCGTCAAGACCATCCGGCGGGAACTGTTCGTGACCGCGAACCCCAACACCGTCAGCCCGGTCCGGCTGGCCGGGAACGTCGTCAACGAGGGCGCCATCCGCGCCATCATGTCGTTCACGCTGCTATATCTGGTACTGCTCGGCGTCTCCGGGGTGTTCTTCGCGCTGGACGCCGCGCGGATCGGCTACGACCTGACCGCCCTGGAGGCGTTCAGCGCCGCGCTGGCCACCATCGGGAACATCGGCCCGGGGTTCGGCTCGCTGGGGCCGTTCGGGAGTTACCTCCGGTTCTCGGACCTCTCGAAGCTCTGGATGGTCTTTCTGATGTGGGTCGGACGGTTGGAGATCGTGCCCGTTCTGGCGTTGTTCGTGGGCGGGCTGGATCGGTCGTAGCGTGTCGGTGGATTAGTTCTCGTTGGCGTCGCTTTTGTCGTTTAGTTCCTCGTACGTCCGGTCGTCGACCTGGTGGCCGCAGGGCTGGAGGGCGTAGGTGATCGGGCCCACGCGGTCGATTCGTTCTATTGGCCGGTCGCAGATTGGGCAGGTCTCGTCGGTCATGGGTTCGGGGGTT
>CAYTAG010000169.1:0-7586 GCA_964435625.1 uncultured Halobacteriales archaeon
GTCGTCCCGACGAACAACAAGGGTCGCAAGGCCCTGTCGGTCGTCTACTGGCTGCTGGCCAACGAGACGCTGGACCGCCGCGGTGCGGAACCGACCTACGCGCTCGAGGACTTCGAGTCCGGCATCTGAACCCGTTTTCGCGTCGCTTCCGGTTTCACGGTCCCGTCGAGCCGCGGGGCCCGTCCGACCGCAACAGAAGGTTTATTCTCGGCGGTCGGAACCCATCGCACGTGCCCTCCAGACGGAAACTCCTCGGCGGCGTAGCCGGGGGTGGTGTCACCCTCGTCGGAGCCGGGTGGGTCGGCCGCCTCGGCCCCGTCGAGACGCGACCGCCGGACGCCGACGCATGGCCGCTGGAACGCCGGGACGCGACCAACGCCGCGAGCACCGACGCGCCCGCTCCGGGGAATCCGGGCGTCGCCTGGAAGCGGGCGGCTACCGGGGACGACGGCCAGTCGTCCCTCGTCGTCGGCCGCGAGACCGTCTACGTCGGCGGGGGCCGCGTCGTCGCGCTGGACAGAACGGACGGTTCCTCCCGGTGGGACGTCGCTGCATCGGGCAACGCGCTCGCGCTGGCCGACGGCAACCTCTACGCGGCGCCGGGGCGGACGGCCCCCGACTCGGAGTCGCCCACGCTTCGCGCGTACGACACCGCCGACGGGACCGAACTGTGGACCCGCTCGCTGCCGTCGCCCGTCTACGGCCTCCTGTCGACGGCCGACGGCCTGTTCGTCGGCTGTCACGGCTCGTTGCTCGGGGTCGGTCACGGCGGCGACGAACGCTGGCGACTCGACGCGCCGGGCGCAGGCGCCGTCTACCCGATGGTCCACGACGGCTCGCTGTACGCCGGCCATCCCGGTTACGTCCGCCGGTACGGCCGGCGTCGGCTGCTGGACGTCCCGCTCGGGGCCGGTCCCGATCCCGCCTGGGAGGGCGAGGACGTCTCGGGGTCCCGGCCGTCGACGGTCGTCGCGGGACGGCTGGTGATGGGCAGCGAGCAAGCCCGCGTCGACCGCGGGGACCCGGCCGTCCACGCGTTCGACCTCGCGGACGGCGAGCGCGCTTGGAACGCCGTCCCCGGCCCCGACGGATCGGAAGTGAGCGTGGCCGCCCTGACGCCAGCCCGCGTGGACGACGTCGGCGCGACCGGCGTGGTCCGTCTGACCGACCGGGAACGAACCTACGCCGTCGTCGGACTGGACCTCCGCGACGGTACCCGCCTGTGGCGGCGCTCGCTCGACGGCGTGCCGCGGGCGGTCGCCGCGACCCGGGACGGGTTCCTCGTCGCCGGGGGCGGCACGTTGTCGGCCGTGGACGGGTACGTCCGCGCGTACGCGCCGGACGGCAGCGAGCGCTGGACGGTTCCCCTCCCGGCGGGCGCGTCGGCCGTCGCGCCTGTCGACGGGGCCGTCTTCGCCGCCCTCGACGACGGGCGGGCGGTCCGGCTGGATTGAGTGTCGGAGGACGGCTACGGTTCCGCCACGAACAGCGCCACCGAGTCTCCCCCTCGCGGTCGATCCGCTCGGCCGCCCGCTCCCGTAATGCGTCGGCGTCGGAAGGCCGTCCCGGTTATCTGCGGGTCCGGATGAAGTCCTCGACTTGCTTCGGCGGTTCTTCGTCCGCGGTTTCTTCCTCGATGGTACCGGAGTAACACAGGTTCAGGCTGTCACTCGTACAGCCACATGCGCCGCCCATTCTTGAACACCGCATACCATTACGTGAAAGAGATATATGAATTAATCTATTTTTATTAATAGTTGTTTTGTGGAATTTTCTCGGCGTGGGTGGCCGAGAGGGGTTGCGGTCCGCCGGCGTCTCACGCCGACGGTCGGGCAGCGACGCGGAGCCAGCGCTCGCAGGCGAACAACCGCCAGGGGGTCGTCCAGGGCTCTTCGCCGTCGAGAAACGCCCGGAGACGGTTTCCGGCGGCACCGTCCGCGACGTATCCACGGGATTGGAGCCGGGGCGATTCGAACAGGTTCCGGAGATACTCGCTGTTTGACCGCAACCCGTCGGTGACGAAGGCGTCGAAGTGACGACCTTTCTGGATCGACCGAACCGACTCGGGAAGGACGTCGCCGAGGGCCGCCCTGAAGAGGACGTTTCGTTCGCCGTCCGACAGTAACTCGAGCGGTGCAGCGCCGAACGCCACGGCCACGACGCGCGCGTCGAGGTACGGCATCCGCAGGGTGAGCCGGTGGCGGAGCGCCCGGCGGTGTCCGGCGTGGAGCTTGTGCGCTCGCTGGATGGCGGCCATTCGCTCGTAACTTCTCGTCCGGTGGACGCTCCGGAAACGCCGGGGCGCGGTCGGGGCCGGCGGTTCCCGCTCGCGCAGTTCCGGCCCGACCCAGGCTGGCGGCCCGTCGTCGGCGTCGGTCAGCCGTACCGCCAGCGACGGCACCGTCGGGGCGACCGCGTACCACCACAGCAGCCACCGCGTCGGCATCGGGTCCCGGCGAGCAGTCCGAACGAGTTTCAGCAGGCGACCCCGGCGGAGCAGGTCGGCGTACGCGAGCCGCGTCCCGTTGAGGACGTTCCCGCCGTGGCCGGTGAGCGCGACCCGGTGGCCAGCGTCGGCTACCCGTCGGTTCAGCCTGTCGTTCGCTCGCTGGTTCGGATCCAGGCAGGGGGCTTCCGACAGCGGTTCGTCGAACGCCGACGGCGCGTCCAGCGGTCCTGCGTCGTCGACGACGACTTCCGTGAGCGGCATCTCGTGTGCCGTGGCGACGTCCTCGATCCGTGCTCGTTCGTCCCGGGTGAGCCGCTCGTCGTCGACGGACTCGAACACCATCGAGTGCGCGGACAACCGGCGGTCCAGGTCCGTGGCGGCCACACCGGCGAGTGCCGTCGAATCCAGTCCGCCGCTCATCAACAGTGCGGGGCGTCCGCGACACCGGAGTCGTGCCCGCAACGCTGCCCGCACGGCCGCCCTGAGCCGCCGCCGGAGTTCCGCCGTGCTCGCACTTCGCAGGTCGGGACCGTCGGCGGGGTGCCAGTACCGGTCGGTTCGGACGCCGTCGGCGTCCGCGAGGAGTCGCGTCCCCGGCGGGAGCCGCCGGATGCCGTCGTAGAAACTCGCATCTCCGACGGTCGGCGTCTGGGTGAGAAACGCCGCCAGCGAGTCCTCGTCGAGCGCGTCCGGGACCGCCGGATGTCGCCGGACGGTCGCCGCGTCCGACCCGACGACGACGGCGTCGTCGGTCGTCGCCACGAACAGGTGCCGGATGCCGGTCTTGTCCCGTGCAGCGACGAGACGCTGGCGATTCCGGTCCCACAACACCAGTCCGAACGCTCCGACGATCCGGTCGAGACAGGCCGGGCCCCACTCGTGATAGGCGCGTCCGAGCAGGGTCGCGTCCGAGGTCGTCGCTGGATCGACGTCCGCCCGCAGCGCCGACGCCAGCGCCGTCCTGTCGTCGATCCGGCCGGCGAGCGCGACGACGACGCCGTCCACGTCGATGGGCTGGCGTTGACCGACCGCCTGCGGCGTCGTCCAGAAGTGCTGGTGACCGAGGGCGACGCCGTCGCCGTACCACGCGTCCCGGCCGTCGTGGCCACGGTAATCGAGCGTGCCGAGGAGTCGCTCGACCCGGTTCCTGGACACCTCGCCGTCCTGGCGGTACGTTGCGACCAGCCCCGACATCGGTCATCGCGTCCCCGGGATGGCGGCGCCGCCGACCCGACGGTAGCGCCGGTCCTGACCTGATCGCCGCCGGACGGAGTGGTCCGGGCGTCGTCGTCGAAACGGTTCGGGTCGACGAGTCCCCGTTCGCGAGGATCCCATCGTGGATCTGTCCTTGGTATCGACGTTATAGTATATAAATTTCCTCAGCTATTCGAGTACGTTCCGGGCGCGGCTTCACGGTGATCGAGGGACGCGGTCGGTCGGGGGGTCCGGTCCCGGGGCGGTCGCCGTCGATAGGATTGAGACTGGCGTCCCGAGGGGGATCGGAACTCCCCGACTACCTATTAAATCCCTTCCGTGTCCGAGACGACTTCCTTGACGTTGCCGACGGCGCCGGATTCGAGTTTCACCGTAACGCCGCCGGGCTGGGTGTGGGTCTCGTCGAGGACCTGCCGGACGGTGCCCACGATGGGTTCTTTCTCCTCCGGTTCCTCGTCCTGGACGATCCTGACGGTCATCCCGGGCCGGAGTTCGCGGCTGGTCGGTTCGTCGTCTACCATGTCGTCCCTTGGTCGTGCACGCGGAAAAGGCGCACGCGGAAAGGGGGCGGGACGACGCCGACCGCGCACGGAAGCACTCATTACCCCTGGGGCCGCTCGAACGGGTATGGTCACGGCAAGCGCGCCGGGGAAGGTCTACCTGTTCGGCGAGCACGCCGTCGTCTATGGCGAACCGGCGGTTCCCTGCGCTATCGAGTTGCGGGCGCAGGTGACCGCCGAGCGCCGCGAGGACGACCGGTTGCGCGTGCACGCCGAGGACCTGAGCCTGGACGGGTTCACGGTCGAGTACAGCGGCGACGCCGACGACCGTCCGGACGTCGCCGTCCCCGAGTCGCTGGTCGAGGCGGCCATGGGCTACGTGGACGGCGCCATCGAGCGGGCGCGCGAGGTCGCCGACGCACCCGACGCGGGCTTCGACGTAACGATAGAGAGCGACATCCCGCTGGGCGGCGGCCTGGGGTCCTCGGCCGCGGTCGTCGTCGCCACCATCGAGGCGGCGACCCGGGAACTCGGCGTCGAACTCGCCGCCGAGGAGATTGCGGATCTGGCCTACCGGGTCGAACACGACGTCCAGGACGGCGAGGCCTCCCGGGCGGACACCTTCTGCTCGACGATGGGCGGGGCCGTCCGGGTCGAGGGCGACGACTGCCGGACGGTCGACGCGCCCGAACTGCCGTTCGTCGTCGGCTTCGACGGCGGCGCCGGCGACACTGGCGAACTGGTCGCCGGCGTCCGCTCGCTGAAGACCGAGTACGACTTCGCCGAGGCGACGGTCCGGACCATCGGCGACCTCGTCCGGCAGGGCGAGCGTGCGCTCGACGACGGCGACGCCGCCGAGATCGGACGGCTGATGGACTTCAACCACGGCATGCTGTCGGCGCTGGGCGTGTCCGCGCGCAAGCTGGACGAGATGGTCTGGGCCGCCCGCGACGCGGGCGCCCTCGGTGCGAAGTTGACCGGCGCCGGCGGCGGCGGGTGCGTCGTCGCGCTGGACGACTCCGACGCCACGTTGACCGCGCTCAGATACTCACCGGCCTGCGAGCAGGCGTTCCGCGCGGAACTGGCCCGCGAGGGCGCCCGCGTGGAGCGAGAGTGAGGTTATATGAATATATGCACATATACCCATATATGAGCGGGAGGGTCTCGCCGTGACGACCGTCCTCAAACTCGGCGGGTCGGTCATCACCGAGAAGGACAGTCCCGAGACCCTGGACGAGGAATCGCTGGCCGCGGTCGCCGACGACGTCGGGGCGGCCGACGTGGCGGACCTCGTGCTGGTCCACGGCGGCGGGAGCTTCGGCCATCACAACGCCGCGAACCACGGCGTCACGACCGAAACCGGGAGCCACGACACCGCCACCGTCGCGGACGTCCACGGCGCGATGAAGGCGCTGAACCGCGAGGTGCTCGCCCGCCTGCGCGAGCGCGGCGTCCCGGCAGTCCCCGTCCACCCTCTCTCCGCCGCCCACCGCGACGCCGACGGCACCCTCGGGCTCCCGACCGACCAGGTCGCTGCGATGCTCGGTGAAGGGTTCGTCCCGGTGTTGCACGGCGACGTCGTCGCCCACGAGGGCGAGGGCGTGATCGTCGTCAGCGGGGACGAACTGGTCGTCGAACTGGCGGCCGCCCTGGACGCCGACCGGGTCGGCCTCTGCTCGACGGTCCCGGGCGTGCTGGACGGGGACGGCGCGGTCGTCGACCGGATCCGTTCGTACGACGAAGTCGCGGACGCGCTGGGCGGCAGCGACGCGACCGACGTCACCGGCGGGATGGCCGCGAAGGTGCGCGAACTGCTGGCGCTGTCCGCGCCGGCGAACGTCTTCGACGCCGCCGGCGTCGGGCCGTTCCTGGCCGGCGAGTCCCCGGGCACCCGGATCGACTGACGGACGCCGCGGTAACGACACGTTTCCAGCGGGGGGCTTCGATCCGGCGAGGGGTCCGCACTACGTCCGCTCGGGCTTCCAGTCCAGTTTGACGGTGATCCCCTCGCGGTCACCCCGGAACATGGTCGATTCCTCGCGGACGCTGAGTTGCATGCCGACGTTCGACGGTGGCGATAGATGGACGGTCCGGTTGCGCACCTCCACGTCGAAGCTGTCTTCCCCACGAAGCGCCTCGGCGAGAATCTCCAGTTGCTCGGCCGCTTCCTCCCTGGTGACGTCCCGCTCCTCGATCTCCTTGGGCATGTCCGGCCGTTATCGCTACTGTGGCAAGAGTATAGGGTCGGAAAATCGCGGTAAGGAAACGGTACCCGGCGCGCCGTCGCTATCCCTGGGCTGCACCGGCGTCGACGACCCGCCCGAGGAACAGGACGGCGTCCGTGGGCCGGTCGCGGATGCAAAACAGGAACGGCCGGTCGAATCGCAGTTCCCCCCACTCCGGCGGGGCGGACTCCTCCATCACGACCGCGGTGGAGGCCGCGGCCTCGGTCCCCTCCTCGTCGACGGCGACGAACGCGTCGTGGTACACCTCGTCGATCCAGAGGTCGGCGTTGCCCTCGACCATCCCGCCGAAGTCCGCCTCGCCGCCGAACGCGACCGGCATGCCCAGGTCCGAGAGGACCGTCGAGAGCTGGACGGACGTTTCGTACTCGAACTTCGGCATCGCCAGGTCGCCGCGGGCGTCGCCCAGTTCCCCGAAGAGGCCGAACAGCCGGTCGGCGTCGAGGTTCCGCTCGAACGCCTCGAAGTCGTCCGGTAGGATCAGCACCATCGACACCTCCTCGCCGACGTACGGCAGTTCGACGGCCTCCGCGCCCGGGACCGAGGCGTAGTTCGTCCGGACGTCCTGGTGCATCATCGGGACGGTCGATTCGGAGCCATCCAGCGCGGTGAAGGTCCCATCGACGGTGTCCGCCGGGTCGAACTCGAACTGCCAGCTCGCCATGAAGTAGATCGCGTTGGTCAACACCAGCACCGTCGCGGGCGAGAGCGACCCCGGCGGCAGCAGGTCCTCGATGCGGTCCTCGGTCGCCTCGGCGACCCAGTCGTTGATCCGCTCGCGCTCGCCCTCCGGGTCGCCGGCGAAGTCCGCCCGCCGGAGGCCGGCGCCGTAGTGCTCCTCGACGAGGCCGAGGTAGTCCTCCGCGAACGGGTAGCCCTCCCGGCCCCACAGCGCGTTGGCGGTCGACAACTGGAAGGCGTCGACCGTCTCGTCCTCGACCGGGTCCTCGGCCGTCTCGCGGGCCTGCAGTTCGGCCCGGAGTTCCGCGAACGCCGGGTGGACGTCCTCGCCGAGGGTGTACCGCAGCGTCTCGCGCATCTGGGTCTCCGTGTCGCCGCGGGCGCCGGCGTAGGTCATCGCCAGCGCGACCGAGATGCTGTACGGCGAGAAGAAGTGGTTACCGCCCCGCTCGGCGGCGAGGTACGACTGGAGGTCCAGGGCGAACCCGGCGTTGCCGG